>JAFLJQ010000183.1 GCA_022712915.1 Gammaproteobacteria bacterium
TGCGTGATAATCTTATTCATAGGGTAAAGTATTTCAATGGTGAGCAGGATTATTTCTACGTTCCACTGGATACAGCACTGGCAGATGTAGACCGTGCCGTACCCTCAGAGTTATATTTTGTCTGGGATCGCCAACCCAAAGAAACAAACTTGGTATATAAAGTATTTTTTGATGAAATAGAAGTATTTGAGCTTTTTGATAAGCTGGGGAAAGATAATCAGCCTTTAAGACTGGAAATGAAGATGATAGAAACCGATCAGGGACGACAGTTTGGTGTGCTTCTCCGTAATGATGAAGAAGGCATCTATTTTAGGAAGATTAAAGTAAAAAAATATCGGGCGTAATATTATAATCAATACAAAAATGGTCGATATGCTTGATGATGCCGAATTTCATTGGAATGAAAACTGAGATTGTCTATAACATGACTCCGAAATTGTCAGAATATAGACATGCATATATCTGTCATAGCATATAAACAGCCAAAGATAAAAATGAAATAATGGTGTGGTATTTTAAATGGGTAGGCTGGTCTTCGATTTTATTTTCATTAACGGCAGGTGTATCGGCAATGGATAAGTTTGATTGGCAGGCCTCCTAAGAATAGAAAAATATATTGGTGAAGTGGGCGATTTTGACCTGACATTGAGGGGCCGGGTACGGAGGACAAGCAAGGTGGTAGTACATTTGGCTATGTGCCAGGGATACGGGGGCAATGAAAAAGGTTAAAAAGGGATTGCTCGATGTGGTGTCCATTATCTCTTTTTAGTATTTATGAAAAAGTCGAATGACAATGTGCCATGGTCTGGTTTTCCTTTTGGTTCAACAAGTTGCCGTAAACTCAATGTAGCAAATTATGGAGAAATCTGACTTTTTTACTTCACTGTCAACGGGGCACCGGAGGCCTATTGCCTGGGAACTACTCATGGTTGACCTTTTTTGCTTATGGATGGGTGTTGTATGTATCTCAAAAAGGGGCTGAAGCAGTACTTAAATCAATATAAGTTAGTGATTGCTAACAATTCAGCCCTTTAAAATTGGTGCCCCGAACACGATTCGAACGTGTGACCTTCCCCTTAGGAGGGGGACGCTCTATCCAGCTGAGCTACCGGGGCGGGAGGCAGTCGAGATTCTAACATTGCTACTTGCCGTGTACTAGCTGCTAGATATTGGTTTGAGGAAGAACTGAGTATCTGATGGTAAATCAGGCTCGAGCGATGGTTGAGTTGTTCCTTGCAGGGACGCTTGCGCCATCGGCGTCATATAACTCGGTGTTATTGGCTTGATAGCCTTGCAGGATGGAGAGGGCAGCATTGGTATGTCGGCGGTTGGTTTCGATAATAATGCCGTTTAGTTTGTTTTTGGCCGTACATTCCTGGGCGAGTCCCGCGACCATGCTCCAGATTTTGTAAAGTGCATCTTCATCATAGTCAGAAGATTGCTGGATGAGTTGTTTCATGGAGGCCAGGCTATTGTCGAGGCCATGTGCCTGTAGTATGGCACTGCGCTGGATTTCTTGCTGTTCAATGTTGTCACTCAGGCTTTCTTTATCGATTGCAGCCTTGTGTAACTGTTCAACATTCTGAGAAACCAGGGATTCATGTTCTGAATCCAGTACCAGAGAAAGTTCACTCATGGATTCATACATATCCCTGAGTAGGAGTTCTAGGTTTATGTTATTTTGCATGGTGTAGGTACTCCCATGTTATTTTTATTTGTTGAATGATGCCTCAAAGTTGATCATTTTGTCTGCAATGCGCTCAGGGTCAACCTTGTAGTCACCATTCGATATCGCATTTTGCATGCTACTGACCCGTTTGTTGTCGATCTCGGGTTGCTGTGTCAGCTGGTGTTCTAGTGCCTTTAGTCGCGCGGCGGTGTCTGTCAGGCTCACTTTGTCGGAACCTGATGAAGTGGGTGAGGAAGAAGAGCCCGTTGACTCTTTTTTTGCACCTGTAACACTTCGTTCTCCGGCCTGTTGAGATCGTGATGAATTAATACCTGAAATATCGTTAGCCATTTTCTTACTCCTGACTCTGGCCGCACTATTTATAGCGGCGTAATTTTGCCAATCTTTAATAAACCCTTATAACACATTGAAAAAAAAGAATTTATCTGTTTTACAACCTTATTTTTACTGTTCTTGATGCAATAACTTCTCCCTGTAATATTCGCTTGGTACGTGTATTTTTAATGCGGATAGATTGACCCCTGAAACCATCCATCATAGCCGTGCCTTTGACACGTATGTGTAATCCATTGGTCTCAGCCAATATGGTGACAATGTCGCCTCGTTTAACCAAATAACGTGGTTTGAGTGATTTGGGGCCGATTATGTTGCCGTTGGCCAGACTGTAGCGGAGCTCCATGCCTTCAAGTTCTTTTATGGATGTGTAGTAACCCTGAGTGGCCCCTGATAGTTCTCTTGTGGCAATGGATAGATCACTGGCATGGATGATGCTGCCGCGTGGTAAGGCCCGTTTGCTGATCACGGCAGGGCCAAAGGCCTTAATCTGAGTTTGGACATAAATCTGCCAGGGAGATGAATCAAGGCAACGAACACCAATCGTGGTTGGCCCCAGTTTTCTTGCACCGGCTGGATAAAAGGCTTGCAGTGCCTGCTGGCATTTTTGCAGGCGTAAATGGGGGTCAAGCTTGCCAACCAGGCTGGTAATTTTAAAGGTGGCCGGGAATTCTGAGCGGATGTATTGCTTAATCGTTTGCTGGATTTCTGTCAGTGACTGTATGGCCTTGCCTTTGGCGGCCAGCCTGGGGCTGTGTGCCATCAGGCAAATTATTGCCATGGATAGGGCAAGTCCTCCCCATGAGATATGAAGGTGCTTTGAAATTGTGACAAACCGTTGCAGTATCATAATATAGTTTCCTTGAAGTCAAATTATTGACCACTCTGAGAAAGGCTTGTGATTCTTATGTATCTAGATGAAACATAAGGGGTATTGCTTTTGACACAGATATTTAAGTGTCAAATCACGAGTCTTTTTCATTGCCCAGCACAGGGACTGCTTAGGTTTTTGCAAGAGCTGTGCCACATGTTTGTGGGTTAAGGGTCAGGCGATACCAGCCGATATGTGTTTGTACTATTATAATTAACAACCTTCGCTGGAGAAGGATATGGCTGGCTTACTGGATGGTATTGATCAACGCACCCGTTTGGCGGGTGAAAATCGCATGGAGCTTTTGTTGTTTACCTTGGGAGGAAAGCAGAAGTTTGGGATTAATGTTTTTAAGGTACAGGAAGTAATTCAATGTCCGGAGTTGACCCGGATTGCGACAGAGGAGCAGATCGTTAGTGGCATTACCAATATTCGCGGCAAGACTATTACCGTACTGGATTTGGCCAAGGCTATTGGTTACAAGCAAATTGCGGACAACAAAGGTGCTTATGTGATCGTGACCGAGTTCAACGGTACCATTCAGGGTTTTCTGGTTGCTGGTGTGGATCGCATTATCAATATGAAATGGGCTGATATCAAGGCACCCCCAAAAGGCCTGGGAAAGAACAATTTTATGACGGCGGTGACCGAGGTGGAGAATGAGTTGGTCGAGATTATTGACGTAGAGAAAGTTTTATCAAAACTCGTGGATGTTTCAACTAAACTTGATAATGATATTAGTCAGATAAAGAGGGCCGTTGATAAATCCATTACGGTTTTGGTTGTTGATGATTCGAGTGTGGCAAGAAACCAGATCAAACGTACATTGGATCAAATGGGCATTGAATCGATATTGGCGAAAAATGGACGCGAGGGGCTGAATTTACTCAAGCAGATGGTTGAGGATGGCCAGCCTGTCAGCACAAAGCTGGATGTTATTATCTCAGATATTGAAATGCCGGAAATGGATGGCTATACCTTGACGATGGAAATCCGCAAGCATGATTTACTTAAGAATATACCGGTTATTTTGCATACCTCTTTGACAGGGCAGTTTAATTCCAAAATGGTTAAGCAAGTTGGGGCGGATAGTTTTATTCCAAAGTTCCATGCCGATTCTCTGGCGCAGGAAGTTAAATCATTCCTTAAGTAATATGGGTTTATGCAAGCTGAATGTAGAATATTATTTCTATTTTAATGAAGAATCTTCCATTTAACTCAAGATCATCATGTCCCTGTGGAAGAGATATTAAACTATAAGTAAATAATGTGACTGACGAGATCCTTCCTACTGCGCAATATGACGTTTTTCGCCATTTTCTGGAGGAGGCCTGCGGTATTGTTTTGGGCGAGAATAAACATTATCTGGTGACCAGTCGCTTGAATCGCCTGACAAAAGAATTTTCCTTTCCTACTATTAGTGCCATGCTCGATACACTGGCACTTGGCACCAATGTGCAATTAAAAGAGCGCATCATTGATGCCATGACGACCAATGAAACCAGTTGGTTTCGGGATGGTTATCCTTATGAAATCCTGCGTCATGAACTCTTGCCGCATTACGCAAAAAAGAAACCTAGTTCCTTTCGTATCTGGTCTGCTGCTTGTTCGTCCGGACAAGAAGCCTATTCAATTAGTATGACGATTGCCGAATACCAGGTGGCTAATCCGGGGGCTCTGTCTTCATTTATTGAAATTATCGGTACGGATATTTCCCCCACTGTGTTGAAGATGGCTCGGGAGGGTATTTATGATGAGATTAATATTATCCGTGGTTTATCCGAGGAGCGAAGGGAGCGTTATATGGTCAAGACGGATGACCGTTGGCAAATTCGTGATGCCATTAAGGCTCCTGCGCGATTTGCTGAACTGAATTTGTTTAAGAGTTATTCCTTGTTAGGAAAATTTGATCTTATTTTTTGCCGCAATGTCTTAATTTATTTTTCTTCGGAAAGCAAAACTGACATCCTCAATCGCATGGCCCAGGTTCTGAATCCGGGGGGGTATATTATATTGGGCGGTTCGGAGTCTCCCACTGGTTATAGCCCCGCCTTTGAAATGGTTCGTTATGAGCAGGGTGTTATTTATCGCTTGAAGGATGACTGGAAGCCCTGATTCCATATTCTATGAATTAAAATACCTTAAAGCTGGCCTGTTTTTGCCGCTATCCATCCTGGTTTGCCGCCAGTTCATTATTTAAAATCTATATTAATCATAAAGTTATCTTGTGGCACGACAGTTGCAACGCTCATATCAAACATTGACACAGGGTATGAATATGCAATTTAACTTTGAAAAATATCTTGGCTTACACGCACCTGCTCTGAACTTGCAAAGTCGCCGTGCCCAGGTGTTGGCGGCCAATGTAGCTAATGTTGATACACCTAAGTTCAAGGCCAGGGATATTGATTTCAAGGCAACTTTGGAGCAGATGGCTAAATACCCGAAAGGACGCGGCCCTTTGCGTGAGACCAGTGCACGTCATATCCAGCCTCCACAGTTTACCAACGGCTATGAAGTGCTTTACCGCCAGCCACGTCAGCCATCGATTGATGGCAATACGGTGGAGTCTGAAACAGAAATGGCTGCTTTCATGGAGAACTCTATGCGTTATATGGCCAGCCTGCGTTTTCTTAGCGGCAAGTTCAGTGGCCTCAAATTGGCACTCAAGGGGCAATAATGTCTTTATTTAATGTATTTGATGTATCTGGCTCGGCATTGCATGCCCAGACACTACGGCTCAATACCACGGCCAGTAACATGGCTAATGCCAACACAGTGAGCAGCAGTATTGATAAGACTTATCGGGCTAGACATCCAGTGTTTGCACCCATGATGAATGGCCTTGAGCAACAGCAGCAAGGTGTGGGTGTAAAGGTATTGGGTATTGTCGAGAGTAACGCGCCAATTCAACGGGAATTTAATCCAAATCATCCCCTGGCGGATGGAGAGGGATTTATTTCATTACCCAATGTAAATATTGCTGAGGAGATGGCGAATATGATTTCAGCCTCTCGTTCTTATCAGTCCAATATCGAATTAATGAATAGTGCCAAGCAAATGATGTTACGCACTATTGCACTTGGTCAATAATGTAAGGAGTTAACAATATGAGCGGAATAGGCAAAAGTCTGGATCCGACACTGACGCCCCCCACATATGAAGAACTGGGTCTGGCACGTCCCAAAGAAGGACTGAAAGAAAAGAATCTGGGACAGGATGAATTTCTATCTCTCATGATTGCCCAGATGGCCAATCAGGATCCCATGAAGCCTATGGAGAATGGTGAGTTCATTAGTCAGATGGCCCAGTTCAGTGCAGCTAAGGGCATGAAAGAGATTAAAGATTCATTTACGTCACTGGCTGAAGCATTGCAATCCAGTCAGGCCTTGCAGGCATCAAGTATGGTGGGTCGTACGGTGATGGTACCGGGTAATGTCGGGCAGCTAGTCGAAGGGGGAAAACTTGAAGGCTCGGTTGATTTAAAAACGGGTGCGCCTGAGTTGGTGGTCAGTATTTTGGATGATGCTGGACAGTTATTAAAGAAAATAAATCTTGGTCGTCAACAACCAGGCCAGATTGATTTTAGTTGGAATGGTGAAATTAATCGGGGAGTTGATTCACCTGATGCGGCCATACAACAGGCGCCTCCCGGTAAATATAATATTCGTGCCGATATTATGTTCAACGGTAAGCCAGAAGCCGCTGATATATTGATAAAAGATAAGGTGGAAAGTGTCTCGCTTGGCAAAGGTATCAAATCAGTGACGTTGAATCTGTCAGCATCAGGTTCAGCGACACTTTCTCAAGTTAAAGAAATTATGTGAACTCGTTAGAAGGAGTAATTTTATGCCATTTCGTTCAGCTCTAAGTGGAATTAATGTTGCGGGTAATGACCTTAAGGTGATTGGTCATAACGTGGCGAATGCCAGTACCACCGGCTTTAAAGGTTCACGTGCAGAATTTGTGGATGTGTATGCCAATGCCGCAGAGGGTTCAACTGCCAATGCCATTGGTTCCGGTGTCCGTCTGGCGGCAGTGAGTCAGCAGTTTGGTCAGGGTAATATCGGCTATACCGATAACAAACTTGATCTGGCTATCAATGGTCGTGGTTTTTTTATCCTCGATGATAATGGTGGTCGGGCCTATAGCCGTAATGGTATTTTTTCCGTTGATCGGGAAGGTTGGGTGGTCAACTCAAGTGATCAGAAGCTGGTGATGAGTGAAACGGATGCCAAGGGTAATTTGACGGGTGGTGTTGGCCCCTTGCGGGTTGATAAATCCAATATCAGTCCTAAGCCTTCTAGTGTGATTGAAGTTGGCGTGAATGTGGATAGTGGCCAGGATCGCCCCTTGTCTGTGCCGTTTGATCCAAACACCCCTTCTTCATTTAATCACTCCACGTCACTGACACTTTATGATTCTCTGGGTGTAGAACACTTGTCCACGATCTATTTTGTTAAAGGAGAGCAGCCTAATAGTTGGGAAGTGTATACCACGGTCGATGGCAAAGATGTGAAAGGTGGATTACAACCGCCTTATAGTCCAGATATGGTGGGATTCGATGGTGCCGGTCGCCTGGAGTCCATCAACGGTGTACCTATTCCACCCGGTAAGATTAATTATCCAGATTACATAACCGAAACTGGATCGGCTCCCATGAAGATGTCGATTGACTTGATGGGTGCCACCCCGAGTACTCAATACGGTGGCAAGTTCGATGTGAATGCCCTGGTACAGAATGGTTATACCACCGGTCGAGTCATCAGTGTGGACGTGGATGAAACCGGTTATATCACGACCCGTTATAGCAATGGGCAGTCTCGCCAATTAGGTATGGTCAGTTTGGCTGACTTTGCCAATGTGCAAGGCTTACGACAACTGGGAGACTCTGCCTGGGCGGAAAGTTTTGCTTCAGGTTCGCCGCTGGTGGGTAACCCCGGTAGTGGTACGGTGGGCTTGATTCAGCCTGGTTCATTGGAAGATTCGAATGTGGATCTGACCGGGGAATTGGTCAAGATGATTATTGCACAGCGAAATTTCCAGGCTAGTGCGCAAGTTGTTCGAACGGCAGATACCGTGACACAGACCATTATCAATATCCGTTAATAAATATTATTAGTTAAGGAAGCACAATGGATCGCATGTTGTATATCGCCATGAATGGTGCCAAGCAGAATATGTTGGCCCAGTCGTCTAATACTAATAATCTGGCCAATGTCAGTACCCCAGGTTTCCGGGCTGACTTTGCCAGCTTCCGCAGTATGCCGGTATTCGGCAATGGTTATCCGACTCGAGCTTATGCCATGGCAGAGCGACCAGGGGTTGATTTAAACCCGGGTGCCCTGAGTACAACGGGCAATGCAATGGATGTCGCCATTGATGGTGAAGGCTATATTGCTGTTCAAGCCGCTGATGGTAGTGAGGCTTACACAAGAGCCGGTAATTTGCGCTTGACGGCGGCGGGTGTATTGCTCAGTGGCTCCGGTGAACCCGTAATGGGCAATGGCGGGCCTATCAGTCTGCCTCCATCCAGCAAGATAGAAATTTCCACGGAAGGCACGTTATCGGTTTTACCTTTTGGGCAAAATGATGGCGCGATGCAGGAGGTTGATCGCATCAAACTGGTTAATCCGCTGGCGACTGATTTGTACAAAGGGAATGATGGTTTACTGCGCCTCAAGGATGGGGGTTTAAGCCCGGCCAATGCCGATGTAAGAGTGGTATCGGGTGCAATTGAAATGAGTAATGTCAATATAGCCGATGCCCTGGTCAATATGATTGAGTTGGCTCGACAGTTTGAACTGCATGTCAAAATGATGCGCACGGCTGATCAACAGGCAGAGAAAGCATCACAGTTGATGCGTTTGAGTTAACCGCGTTGGAGTAAAGTAAATGGCACAAGCATTATGGATTGGTAAGACGGGTCTGGAGGCACAAAATACCAGATTAGCTGTCATCAGTAATAATTTGGCCAACGCCAGTACGACGGGTTATAAACGTGACCGGGCCTTGTTTGAAGATCTGTTGTATCAAAACGTGCGCCAGGCCGGTGGGCGTACCAGTCAGGATACAGAACTGCCTTCCGGTCTGTCTTTGGGTACCGGTGTTAAAATGGTTGCGACACAAAAATTGCATGCACAGGGTAATGTTCTGCAAACCCAAAATACCTATGACATGGCCATTCAGGGTTACGGTTATTTTCAGGTGCTTCATCCGAATGGCAGCATGTCCTATAGCCGTAATGGTGAATTTAATATTAATGGTGCAGGTGAAATTGTAAATTCATCAGGTTACAAATTACAGCCTGGAATTGTGGTTCCACCCAATGCCATGAGCGTCTCGATTGGTAATGATGGCACTGTTTCCATTACGACACCCGGTAATCCACAACTGATTAATATTGGTCAAATTACAACCGCCATGTTTCAGAATACGGCAGGGTTACAACCAGTTGGTCAAAATCTGTTTCTTGAAACGGCCGCCAGTGGTGCGCCACAGGTGGGTGTGCCGGGAACCAATGGCATCGGCACCATTCATCAGGGGTCGCTTGAAGGTTCAAATGTAAACGTGGTGGAAGAACTGGTGAATATGATTGAGACTCAAAGGGCCTATGAAATGAATTCAAAGGCCATTTCAACGATGGATCAGATGCTGCAATATCTGAATAACAATACATGATGGTTAATGTTATGACACATACATATGATGGTGCATTTAAAAATAGTCATTTAATTTTGAGAACAAGTAATTTTCATGTGCACGATTGTATGGACGAAAGTGATAAAGAGAAGCAGAAAGTCAAAGTTGAAAAATTTGGTGTTGATGATACAGGAAATAATTCTAGCACAGTTTTGACGCCACTATCACGTAGCTCTGTTCCTATTGAGCGTGATAAATATATTGTTAGAGGTGTTCAGAAAGGGTTTGTATTTTGTCTCCTGGTCATTATTGTGTTGATGAATATGGCATGTGTCAATTCACCGTTGTTTAGAAAAAAAGTGGATCCTTATGCACCGAGTAAACCTGAGCCAGCAGAGATAGGTCAGCGTTATAATGGCTCGATCTATCAGGAAGGTATGGTGGTGGGAATGTTTGATAATAGAACAGCAAAGCGAAAAGGAGATATCTTGACCATTGAACTAATGGAAACGGCATCTGCTGGTGCCCAGTCAAGCACTACCACTAAGAAAGAGAATTCGGTCGATCTGCCATCGCCCACTGTGGCCGGTGACAAGGTGACTAAAGATGGTAAAGAAGTATTAAGCAACCAGTTTGATGGTGGGCGTGATTTTAGTGGTTCAGGTAATACTTCACAGACGCACAATTTGAGTGGCAAGATCACCGTGACCGTTGCGGAAGTGTTGCCTAATCGTAATCTGGTGGTGCGTGGACAAAAACTCTTGAACCTCAATCAGGCCAGTGAGTTTATTCGCATATCGGGTATTGTTCGGCCAGAAGATATCAAGCCAGATAATACCGTACTCTCAAATCGCCTGGCGGATGCACATATTATTTACGGTGATAGTGGCACCATGTCATCGGCTAATACCATGGGGCCATTGGGCAAGTTCTTTAACAGTAAAAACTATCCATACTAATCACATAGGCCATGATGATGTCATTGATTTTAGATTGCAGAAAGTTTTTAGCTGGCATGACATGTTTGTTGTTGCTTTTAAGTCCTTTTTTTGCCCAGGCCGAGCGTATCAAGGATATTGCCCAGGTTGCGGGTGTGCGGAGTAACCAATTGGTGGGTTATGGCCTGGTAGTCGGACTGGATGGTTCAGGCGATGGTGCGGCTGCATTTACATCACAAAGCCTGAAAAGTATGTTGAATCGTCTGGGTGTGATTATGCCGACGGATGTTAATTTGCAATCCAAGAATGTTGCGGCGGTGGCTATTCATGCAGAACTTCAGGCCTTTTCCAAGCCGGGACAACGGCTGGATATTACCGTTTCATCTATCGGTGATGCAAAAAGTTTGCGTGGTGGCAGTTTGTTAATGACCCCTTTGAAAGGTGTGGATGGTAATGTTTATGCCATTGCGCAAGGTAATGTGGTGGTGAGCGGTTTTGGTGTAGAAGGTATTGATGGTTCCAGAATTTCTGTGAACGTCCCCAGTGTGGGCAGAATTCCGAATGGTGCCAGTATTGAACGTGTAGTCGAAACGCCATTCGGGGACAAAAATGAATTGACCTTGAATCTGCGTCAACCTGATTTTACCACCTCTAATGAGGTTGCCAGGGTCATCAATGCCACCATCGGTCCTGGTACTGCCTATTCTATTGATGCCGGTTCGGTGAATGTTAATGCTCCCCTTGATCTCGCTCAACGGGTTGCCTTTATAGCACTACTCGAAAATATTGATGTGATACCGGGCGAGGCACCGGCGCGGGTCATCATTAATTCTCGAACCGGTACAGTAGTGATAGGTCAGCATGTTCGTGTGATGCCGGCTGCGGTTGCCCATGGCAGCCTGACTGTTACCATTACAAACAGACAGGATGTCAATCAGCCTGCACCATTTGCAGGCGGTGAAGCGGTCGTCGTACCGGCAGCCGATATCAAGGTAGAGGAAAAAAATAGCCGCATGTTCAAGTTTGATCCAGGTGTGACTCTGGATGAGATCGTTAAAGCGGTGAACCAGGTAGGTGCTGCTCCCGGTGATTTGGTCGCGATACTGGAAGCGCTTAAAGAAGCCGGTGCACTTAGGGCTCAATTGCTGGTGATTTAATCATGTTCTGTTTAATTAACTGGCCCATTTCTTGCCTCTTATATATTGAGTAGCCCGATAAATTGAAGGATAACTTTGGAACATGCAGGTTAAAGGCAATCAATATATCTATACCGATATTTCGGGTCTGAATGATCTGAAGATGCAGGCACGTACCGATAAACAAAGTGCGATTAAGGACGTGGCCAAACAGTTTGAAAGCCTGTTTATGAACATGATGTTAAAGAGTATGCGTGATGCAAGTATGGGTGATCCGATTTTTGATAACAATCAGTCTCTTATGTATAGGGATATGTTCGATCGGCAATTGTCCCTGTCGATGAGTAAAGGTAAGGGCATGGGCCTGGCAGAAGTATTGGAGCGCCAACTGACACATCAAATACCGGGCATATCCGATCAGCAGGATATTACCGATGTTAAGTTGAAGACTCATTCTGCCTATCCGGTAGACAAGTTTTTCCCTGCGTATCCACTCAATCACATGAATAAACCTATTTTATCAAAGCCTTATTCCCCAACAGATAATTCCCCAACGGCTAATCCACCATCATCTATTGATAGTGTAAAAAAGAATGAACTGTCAGACGATGTAAATAGCAAGCAGGAAAGTTTTTTCCGTAAACTATGGCCTATGGCTGAAGCTGCAGCAGAAAAATTGGATACCTTACCTGAAATGTTGATCGCTCAGTCAGCATTGGAGACAGGTTGGGGTAAACATATTTCAAAAGATAAAAATGGTGATAGTAGTTTTAACCTGTTTAATATTAAAGCCAGTAATGGTTGGTCTGGTAAAACAATAGAAAAGACAACCGTTGAATTTCATAACGGGATGCCAGTCAAAGAGGTCGCAAAATTTCGTGCCTATGATTCGTATGAGGAAAGTTTTCAGGACTATGTTGATTTTCTCAAATCAAATGACAGATATAGTGGCGCTCTGAGAAAGACAATTGATCCTGAAGAATATATTCGTAGTCTGCATCAGGCCGGTTATGCTACTGACCCAGCCTATGCCGACAAAGTGTTAAATATTATTAGTCGCGAAGGAAATGTGATAGATAAGACCATTTCTTTATATGAAGGACTGGAAATCAATGCATAATCTAAACGCGAGGTGTTCCTAAATGGCGGGCGGTGACATGCTCGGTATTAGCGTATCGGGTGTTGCAGCGGCCCAACGTGCATTGGCAACAACTGGGCATAATATTGCCAATGCCAATACAGAGGGTTATTCCCGTCAGCGAATCACCATGGAGGCAAGGCCACCTTCAACATCGGGTTCTGCTGCTATTGGTAACGGTGTTGTGGTTAATGATGTGCACCGCATTTACGATGATTTTATTACCGGCCAGGTTCGTAGCGTGAGCTCTTTGTCTACCTCGATGGAGATGAATCATGATTACACCGTTCAGGTGAACAATATGTTGGCCGATACCAAGGCGGGCCTGGCGCCTACCATGCAGGAGTTTTTTGGCGCTGTAAACGGGGTTTCGAACAATCCCTCTTCAACCTCATCCCGACAGGTTATGTTGGGGGCGGCACGTTCTCTAGTTGATCGCTTTCAGTATCTTGACGAACGTTTTGAGGTGATTCGTTCTGCGGCGAATAAGAACATGAAAACCTTGACGGTCGAAATTAATCAATTGGCCAGCTCTATTGCTGCTATTAATCATAGAATTGTAACGGCCAGCGAAATAGGGGGAGTACCACCGAATGATCTTTTGGATCAGCGTGATAAATTGTTAAAAGATTTATCGGAACGTGTCGGTATTCGTGTTACGTATCAGGATACGGGTACGATGAATGTTTATATCGGTAACGGTCAGCTGCTTGTGGTGGGGCAAAGGTCATCTACCATTGCTGTTGAAGGTACACCGGCAGATCCTCGACAATTAGATGTTATATTTCAAGGCCCGGATAGTAAAAGCCTTATTACTCGATCTATCTCTGGCGGTAAGCTGGGTGGATTACTTGATTTTCAAAAAACAGTACTGGATCGTTCACAAAATGAACTGGGTTTGATCGCGATTGGCGTCAGCAAGGCCTTTAATGACCAGCATAAACTGGGTATGGATATACACAGTCAGCTGGGTAAAAGCTTTTTTACGGATACAGAAAAACTATCACCACAGGTTCTGCCCAATAAGGATAATGATGGTGATGCGGTTATATCTGCGACAATAACCAATATAGATAACCTTACCGCAAGTGAATATCAGTTATCCTTTTTTGAGGGGCAATATCGCTTGATCCGGCGGGATGATGATAAGGTCATCGCTGAATTCAGTTCCCTGCCGGCTAAATTTGAAGGTGAGGGTTTTTCCTTGCAGCTTGACAAAGGTGCGATGGCAAATCTGGATACTTTTATTATTCGCCCTACCCGTTTGGGGGCAAAGCGTATTGATGTCAAGATTGACGATATCAATAAAATCGCTGCCGCTTCCCCTGTCAGGGTGGAAGCCTCAATTGATAATCTTGGCAGTGGCAAAATAAAAATGGGTGAGGTACTGGACACCAGCACACCCTCATTTGCCATTAAACATGGCTCGATGTCGCCACCCTTTGCGATACGTTTTCTTGATAAAGATCATTTTGAATTATTGGATAATACGGGGATGCCTGTCCCGATATCACGTCTGGCCTTGCCGGAAGAATCGAAATTGTTGACCCATAAAGATGGTCGAGAGTTGTTCAAGCAAGATATAGATGATGAAGAGCAGCAGGTTGATGTTTCGGTTATTGAAACCTCTATTTTTTATGATCGTGAAAATGGCATCAATATTTTCCCCACCCCAGGAGGAGAAGAACCCGGCTTCAGAGTATCGTTCGTCGGTGAACCGGTAAAAGGTGATACCTTCAGGGTGGAATATAATGATGATGGCACAACAGATAATAAAAATATTATTGCCCTCTCTATGTTGCAAGAGAAGCCTGTTCTTGCCAAAGGCACATCGAGTTTTTCAGATGTGTATGCCGATCTAATAACCCGCATCGGCACCAAGACGCATGAGCTGGAAATTAACAAAAAGGCGCAAACGTTATTGCTCAATCAAGTGGTGGCAAAAAGGGAATCGGTTTCCGGTGTGAATATGGATGAAGAGGCGGCAAACCTGGTGCGCTATCAAAAACTCTTTCAGGCCAATGCGCAGATTATTGCTGTTTCCCAAAAAATGCTGGATGTCTTAATGGCGGCATTCAGGTAAGACTATGCGGGTATCGACTAATCAAATTCAAATGGGCGCTATTAATGCCATGCTGGATCAACAATCAGGTCTGGCCAAGGTGCAGCAACAGGTTGCATCAGGTAAGCGGGTAATATCACCTGCGGATGATCCTGTTGGTATCGCGCAGGTGATCAACTTGCAGGATGCACTGAAGCGGACTGAGCAACTACAGAAAAATATCGATAATGCGACGGGTCGTCTGTCATTGGAAGAAGGTGTGCTTGGTGGCGTCACAAAAATAATGCAACGGGTACGAGAGCTTGCCGTGTATGGAAACAATGCCACACAGACCAATGATACGCGGGGTTATATTGCTGAAGAAATTATCCAACTGGGCGATGAGTTGCTGGGATTGGCCAATACGATGGACTCTGATGGTGAATTTTTGTTTGCGGGTTCAAAGGGGCAGTTTAAGCCCTTTTCAAAGGATGATCAGGGGAACTTCCTTTATTATGGTGACGACACGCAACGCTTTGTACGCGTTGGACCTCGTCGTCAGATAGCCATTAACGATACCGGCACCGAGGTGTTTCGCAAGATCCGCGAGGGGAATGGTACTTTTATTGTGACTGAAAGCCCAAACAATAAAGGCAGTGGGGTGTTGGATCAGGGGGCATCCAAGGGGCATTATGACTTTGGTACTTACGCTCTGATCATGGACAAAAAGGATAGCCTGAATCCCAATGAACCTCTGACCTACAGGGTTATTGATGACAAGGGTAAGGAGATGGTGCCTTCGACTGTCTTTGCTCAGGGTAATGCCATTAGCTTTGAAGGTGTGCAAATGTTCATTCTGGGTGACCCTGAACCCGGCGACTACTTTGTTATTCGACCCAGCCAACATCAGGATATATTCACCACCTTAAATAAGCTGGTCGTGGCACTGAAAGATTCTCGAAATACGGCCGCCGATCACGCCTTTTTGCATAATGAGATTAACCGCGCGTTGTCTTCGGTTGATACGGCTATGGGTAAGGTGCTAGACGTAAGAGCCAGTGTCGGCACGCGCTTAAATGCACTGGATAGCCAGAAAAGTATCAATGATGCCTTTAGTATTCAGTTGAAAGAGTTGATTTCAAATATTGAAGATCTGGATTTTGGTCAAGCCGTGAGTGAACTGAATGGCCGCAAGGTAGGCCTGGAGGCTTCGCATAAGGCTTTTGTCAAGGTTCAGGAAATTTCGCTGTTTAACCATCTGTATTAATGGTGTCACTGTATAAACGTACAATCCGTAAAGAGGCGAAGAAAATCATTAGCCAAACCTTTTCATCATAGTGAGGTCTGCATCAGTTCACCTGTTTACCCCGTCCTTTGCGGTAAAGTATGTTTTACGAGTACTTTTCATGCCTCATACCCATTTCATTCTCCTCAAGCCTTTAAGTAACCGGTAGATACATAATTTATTACACTGCTGTCCCGTTAAGTATTTAATCCATTTTAAAGATCTAATCCGCAAAGGATCGCAACGTTATTTTGTTTTATATTAGAGAAAAATTAGAGGTTGCCCGAAGTATTTAAGTTCACTTTTTATAAATTACCGAATTTATTTTTTCTTTGCGCCTCTTTGCGACCTTTGCGGTAAAATGTGTTTTATCAACAATTTTCATGTCTCATGCTCATTTCAACCTCGTCAAGCCGTTAAGTACTCGGTAGATACATGATTTTTAGATTATTAACGGGACGGCAGTGATTCTATATATACGTGTATATGTAGCTCGGAGCTGTGATCTTGTATCAGGGGTATTTTTCCTCAGTTACGGTACCCATCAAACGGCAAAAATTGGCCAGTCTGAAAATTAAATATAAAAATAACTGTAAATTCAATAAGATAGAAGCATTTAAAATAGGCATTTATTTTCCTATTGCACCATAAAGTTTCAAGTTCCCTGGACGCTAGTGTTCTCGGGAGCGGTGAATATGCCCATTTGGAGGCGTATATCCGCTTAAGTTATGTTCCTGATCACAGTATTTATTGATTGTGTGTGGTTAGGCTGGAACAGGAGAGTGCATCATGCCTCAAATTATTAACACTAATATCATGTCGCTGAACTCGCAGCGTAACCTGAATACATCTCAGGAATCCATGCGAATTTCATTGCAACGTCTGTCATCAGGTTTGCGTATTAACAGCGCAAAAGATGATGCGGCAGGTTTGGCAATTTCTGAGCGTTTTACGGCTCAGATTCGAGGCCTTAACCAGGCCGCACGTAATGCGAGTGATGCGATTTCATTATCGCAAACCGCTGAAGGTGCATTGGGTGAGGCAGGTAATAACTTGCAGCGTATTCGTGAGCTGTCTATTCAGTCTGCGAATGCCACCAACTCGGCATCGGATCGTTTGGCTCTTCAGGCTGAAGTGGGGCAGTTGGTTTCAGAGCTGGATCGTATTGCGACCAGTGCTGAATTCAACGGCCAGAAACTACTCGATGGTACCTTCGGCACGGCTGTCTATCAGGTAGGTGCCAATGCCAACCAGACCATTGCCACTACCACGGCCAATTTTCGGACTAACCAGTATGGCAACAACCGTGTTTCTGGTGCAGAAACGTCTGCTAGTAGTGGTGCCCGCATTACAGGCCAGGAGGTCACCCTTAACGGTTATCTGGGTCAGGAGCGCATTAGTGTTGTAGAGGGTGACAGTGCCAAGCGAGTTGCTGAACTGGTCAATGCCAAGGGTGATGATACGGGCATTACCGCTTTTGCTAATACTGAAACTCAAATGACGTTTTCTACTACGGGTGCCTTTGTGATGGATGTTAAGTCTGATAATGACACGTTCAAGAACATTGCCTTCACGGTCAGTGATATCAGTACCACCGATGGTTTGTCGGCAGCGGTATCGGCATTCAATGATGTGTCCAGTCTTACCGGCGTCACTGCACGTGTATCAGGTGATGCAACAGGGATTGTTTTGCGCAGTGCGACCGGTGACAACATCGCCCTCAGGGACGGTGATAATGCCAATGCCGGTGATATTATGGTGGGTGGTCAGGTGCTGGCGGCGGATACGACGGCTGATGAGATGGTCATTACCGGTCAGGTGATGTATGACTCGGTAAAATCATTCAGTATCACCGGTAAGGAAGGTGAGGCCGTGAATATGGGCACAGAGGCCTCGGCCCTGATGGGTGTTTCTTCCATGGACATCAGCACGGTAGACGGTGCCAACAAGGCCCTGGCCATCGTGGATGCCGCCCTGTCTTCAGTGAGTGGTCAGCGGGCGAAGTTTGGTGCGATTCAGAGTCGATTTGGCTCTACCATTGCCAACCTGACGACCAACTCTGAAAACCTGAGTGCCGCTCGTTCACGTATCCGTGATGCCGATTTTGCGGTAGAAACGTCGGAATTGACCCGTACCCAGATCCTCCAGCAGGCAGGTACGGCGATGTTGGCTCAGGCCAATTCGATTCCGCAGAACGTGTTGTCCTTGTTGCAGTAAATGTTTAATGAGAAGGGTGGTAACACCCTTCTCATTTAAACCAAACACCGCACATGAGGTGGCGTTATGGCTACAGAAAGTATGACAAGCATAACCTCGAAAATGGCAGTTGGTGGTATCGCAGATAGATCCAGTAAAGGGGCACCTGCTGAGTTAACCATGACCCGAATTGATCGGCAAGAAGTTGCCGCTTCCAGGCAGGGTTTAGCAGTTGAGCAGGCTCAGATTTCTCAGGAAAAAATTAACAGGGTTGTTAGCGAACTAAAGGATTTTGTACAGACCATGCAACGGGATCTGAATTTTCATGTAGATGATATAACGGGTCGTGTTGTTATCCAGGTTGTCGAGGTATCGACAAACAAGGTGGTGCGACAGATATCCGAGGAAGAAGTCCTTGCGTTGGCACGGCGTTTGGAAGGCATGCTGGACAATGTGCCAAAGGGTGTTTTAATTGAGAGTGAAGCATAGGAGTCCTATCGGACTTAGACTAGGGATGAATCTGCTGTGAAAAAACCATTTTGGCCAGATTTACCGATTGAATTTGTTAAATATACTTAATATTCGTCTCATTTAATTAAAAGTTCTGATTCAAAATGGCTTTTCCTCACTACAATTTCCTAAGCCTGACAGGCTCCTGGGGGAGTCTGGTATTGGATTTGCATAGTACCCATGATGGCTGAAAGTCGTTCTGTTGTTTTCGGCAAGATGGTTTATAAATCAAGGGGTTTAATATGTCATCCATTTCATCTGCAGGCGTTGGCTCCGGGCTGGATGTACCCGCTCTGGTTGAGAAGCTGGTTAATGCTGACGGTGATCCAGTACGTTCACGTCTTGATCGCAAAGAGGCAAAACTCCAGGCAGGGTTATCCGCAATTGGAACCCTTAAAAGTTCTTTGTCTGAGTTACAGTCTTCGTTGCAGGGTTTTCAGAAAATGGAGTCCCTTCAAACGATGGCGGCTGTCTCTGATGATGAAGGTGTGCTCACGGTAACGGCAAGCAATATTGCTCAGGAAGGTGAGTATGAAGTTGAGGTTGAACGACTAGCCCAGGCCCAACGCCTTGTCTCTGTTGGTTTTGATTCTGATTTTATGCCGCTTGGATCGGGCTCATTACGTATCCAGTTTGGTAAGCACGATGAAGACAACGAAAAATTTACCCCTAATCCTGAACACGAACTACATGTTCTAAAAATAGAAGATGATCGTAGTTCTCTGCGGGATATTCAAAAAAGTATTAATGATGCAAAAATAGGCCTTAAGGCCTCTGTTATCCATGATGATGATGTTGACAGACTGGTTATCACTTCGGAATTGACCGGGGTCGAAAATAGTATCCGCATCAGTGTTCAGGATGATGATGGTGATAATCTGGATTTGGTCAGTTTGTCTATGTTGTCATTTGACCCGACTTACAAGGATGGCAAGGGACGCAATATGGTTGAATCTCAGCAGTCTATGGATGCTGAACTGTCGATTGATGGCTTGACTGTATACAGTAGTTCCAACGATGTCTCGGATGTGCTTGATGGTTTGACCTTGAGCTTGAAAGATACGGGTTCTACTGATGTTGAGGTGACACTCAATCAACTTCAGGTTGTTGATAAAATCAAGGGGTTTATAGATGGACATAACAAGTTGCTTGATGCTGTGACACAGCTTTCCGGCTTTGATCCGGAAACACGTATTTCAGGCCCCTTGAATGGTGATGCCACTGTTCGGGGTGTAGTCAATCAAATACGCCGTATTGTGGGCTCTTCTTTTGCGCACGTGAATGATAAATTTCAATCCCTTGCCAGCATCGGTATCACAACCCAGTCAACGGGCAAGCTCAATCTGAATCAAGTTAAACTTCAGAGTTCGATTGATGATGATATTGGGGAAGTGATGAACCTGTTTTCGAAAACAGGCCGAACGAGTGATCCACAGATAAATTTTCTCAAAGCCAGTGAACGCACTGAATCGGGTACCTATGATGTTCGTGTGACTCAGAAACCAACTAAAGGTGGTTACGCCGCTGTTCGTATGGAACGTAATAGTTTTCCCTTATACATCAGTGAAAGCAATGATGAATTTGTCCTCAAAGTTGATGGGGTAAAGACGGGGAGCATAAAACTTGATCATGGCAACTATTTTAGTGGTCATGAAATTGCGGATCAGATTCAAGAAAAGGTAAATGAGGACGCCAATATTACACAGAAGGGATCAAAAATATGGACCAGTTTTTATGACAGACGTTTGATTATTGTTTCCGAACGATTGGGGGCGGGTTCAACGATAGAAATGGTGAGCGGTGATTACGAACTACAGGAAGATTTGGGTTTGTCATCAGGAATAGGACAGCCTGGTGAGAATGTTAAGGGTTCAATAGGTGGGTTTAGAACACTGGGAACGGGACGTGTATTAACCGGGCAACAGAATGTTGATGGATTACAAGTTGAGTTTCTAGGTGGTGATGCAGGATCAAGGGGTAAGGTAGTTTACTCGCAAGGTGTTGCAGTTCAGTTGAATACACTGATTAACAGCTTTCTGGAATCACAGGGAATCATGAAGACCAGAATGGACGGTTATAGCAGTCGCCTGAGTGAAATTGACCAACAAAGGCATCAGTTAGAACGGAAGCTGGAAAAGTCGGAAGAGCGATATCTCAAGCAATTTACCCAGCTTGATATGTTGTTAGGCACAATGAATTCGACTAGCCAGTTTTTGGGCAGTCAATTAAAGGCGTTGCCGGGTGCAAGGCGTTCGGGGTAAAGGATGATTCGTAAATTTGAATATCAACTGGCATGAAGGTGTTGTTATGAATACAGGCAAGTCAAAGAGTGCTGTTGAACAGTATAAGAAGATAAATGTTACCTCCAGTGTCGAGGCTGCTGACCCTCATCGCCTTATTCAAATGCTGATGCATGGTGCACTGGAAAAGATTGCGATTGCCAAGGGCTATATGGAACGAAAAGATATGGCCAATAAAGGTGTACACATTAGTTGGGCCATATCAATTATTGAAGGGTTACGAGCCAGCTTGAATATGGATGAAGGGGGGGAGGTTGCAAATAATCTGGAAAACATGTATGAATTCATGATTCGACAGTTATTGCGTGCTAACCTGGAAAATGATATCAAATTGCTGGATGAGGTTATTGAGTTATTGTTAACCATTAAATCGGCCTGGGACAATCTGCCCGAAATGCTTAAGCAAAGTGAAGCCTTGAATGCTGGCTCACCTAATGCTAGACCATAAGAGCACGGAGTCTTGGTTATGACGATGCAGTCCATTGAAACATATGCATCTCAGGCATTAACGTGCTCGCAAAAAATGTATTTATTGGCTGAGAAAGGGGATTGGGAAGGCTTAGGTAAGTTGGAAATGGAACGCTCGTTAATTCTTGATTCCTTGTTTAAGCATCCCTCTATATCTTTGTTGTTGGCCAGCGTTGCCGATACTTTGCAGGGTATTATTGATATCGATCAAAAAACCATGTCCCTGGGGAAAGATGCACGTCAAACGCTCTCCAATGAAATGGAATTGTTTAAACAGGGTAAGCGAGCGAGGGCGATCGATGCCTATTTGGGTAATATTGCATAACAACTAATGGTCTAAGTTCAATAGTCTTGTATATTCTCTTATATTTTTTCTATAACCGCATAACATTCTAACTTTTAAAACGCCAGCATCCTTGTGAGCAGTGACTGTTTGCTTAGGTTTTGTTTATGTTTTTCATATGTGGGTGTAAAGAGATGTAAGGCTGTCTAAATTTGTTATTGTTTATTTTTATTGCGTGTCTATATGGTTTTTTGACATCCTTGGAAGGCAGGGTGTTCGCCATGATTTGTTGGTTTGATGTGGTGTGGGCGTCTGTTTTGTTTTTATGTCTTACCAAGGTGTGTGATAACAGAAGTTTATAGAGTTTTAATGGCTTTGTTTTCTCTATGTTTTTTTTATGTTTTTTCATTGTTTATGTAAAGTTGCAGTCGGCCTGGACGCTAGTATTTTGTGAGGGGGTGCAACTATTGATAATGGTTGTGCATGTTCAATTTTGTTTGTGGTTTTTGTTTTTGGAGTGGGTTATTTAATATCTTCGATGTCTTGTTACGTTTTTTTATCGTTTTTTTTAATGGTTGAAATTTGATAGTGTTTTGTTTTTGGTTTGTTTTTGGTGTGTTTGTATATCTTGTTATTCCTCCTTTGTTGTCTTATTTGTTTTTTTATGTCTTAATGCCGATTGTTGTTTTTGCATTGATCGCGAACGGGTTGTTGTTATAATTTTGTTTTTAAAAAATATAATATTCATGAGTTGTGATAACAGTGTATTTTTTTGTAGCCGCATAAAGTTTCAATCACCCCGGACGCTAGTATTTTCGGGAGCGGTGAAGATGTCTAGTATGATGACGTATATCCGCTTAAGGTTAATAACTGTTCACAGTATATGTTTTCTGTGTCGGGTCAGATTGAAATAGGAGAGTGCGTCATGCCTCAAATTATTAACACTAATATCATGTCGCTGAATTCGCAGCGTAACCTGAATACATCTCAGGAATCCATGCGAGTTTCACTGCAACGTCTGTCATCAGGTTTGCGTATTAACAGTGCAAAAGATGATGCGGCAGGTTTGGCGATTTCTGAACGTTTTACAGCACAGATTCGGGGTCTTAACCAGGCCGCACGTAATGCGAGTGATGCGATTTCATTATCGCAAACCGCTGAAGGTGCGCTGGGTGAGGCAGGTAATAACTTACAGCGTATTCGTGAGCTGTCTATTCAGTCTGCGAATGCCACCAACTCGGCATCGGATCGTTTGGCCCTTCAGGCTGAAGTGGGGCAGTTGGTTTCAGAGCTGGATCGTATTGCGACCAGTGCTGAATTCAATGGCCAGAAACTGCTGGATGGTACCTTCGGCACGGCTGTCTATCAGGTAGGTGCTAATGCCAACCAGACTATTGCCACTACCACGGCTAATTTCCGTACCAATCAGTACGGTAACAACCGTGTTTCTGGTACAGAAACGTCTGCTGGTGCTGGTGCTCGGATCACGGGTCAGGAGATCACCCTTAACGGTTATCTGGGGCAGGAGCGTATCAATGTTGTGGAGGGTGACAGTGCCAGGCGCGTCGCTGAACTGGTCAATGCCAAGGGTGATGATACCGGCATTACGTCCTTTGCCAATACTGAAACTCAAATGAACTTTAGCGCCACGGGTGCTTTTGTGATGGATATTAAATCTAGCAATGACACATTTAAGAACATTGCCTTCACGGTGAGTGATATCAGCACCACAGATGGTCTATCGGCGGCGGTATCGGCGTTCAATGATGTGGCCAGTCTCACCGGTGTCACCGCACGTGTTTCGAATGATGCCACTGGGATTGTTTTGCGTAGTGCGACCGGTGACAACATCGCCCTTAGGGACGGTGATAATGCCAATGCCGGTGATATCATGGTGGGTAGTCAGGTACTGGCATCGGATAGTTCTGTGGATAACATGGTCATTACCGGTCAGGTGATGTATGACTCGGTAAAATCATTCAGTATCACCGGTAAGGAAGGTGAGGCCGTGAATATGGGCACAGAGGCCTCGGCCCTGATGGGTGTTTCTTCCATGGACATCAGCACGGTCGATGGTGCCAATAAGGCCCTGGCTATCGTCGATGCGGCCCTGTCTTCGGTGAGTGGCCAACGGGCGAAGTTTGGTGCGATTCAGAGTCGATTTGGTTCTACCATTGCCAATTTAACGACTAACTCTGAAAATCTGAGTGCCGCTCGTTCACGTATCCGTGATGCAGATTTCGCGGTCGAAACGTCGGAATTGACACGTACCCAGATCCTCCAGCAGGCAGGTACGGCGATGTTGGCCCAGGCCAATTCGATTCCGCAGAACGTGTTGTCCTTGTTGCAGTAAACGTTTAATGGGAGGGGCGTTCTTACCCTTCCCATTTAAACCAGGCACCGCACATGAGGTGACGTTGTGGCTATAGAAAGTATGATAAGCATAACCTCGAAAATTGCAGTTGGTGGTGTTGAAGTTGAGCCGGCTCAGGTTTTCAGAGAGAAAACTGACAAGGTTGTCAGTGAACTAGGAGGTTTAGTACAGACCATGCGACGAGATATTAATTTTCATGTAGATGATGTAACTGGGCGTGTTGTTATACGCGTCGTTGAGACATCGACAAACAAGGTGGTGCGACAGATACCTGAGACAGAAGTCTTCGCGTTGGCACTGCATTTAGAAGGAATGTTGATGGGTATGCCAAGAGGTGTTTTAGTCGTGAGTGAAGCCTAGGGATATTTGGTGTTAGATTTGCACCGCACCCATGATGGCTGAAAGTCGCTCGGTTATTTTTAGCAAGATGGTTTACACATTAATGGATGTACTGAGCTTGATTGAGGAACGGGTTGTTGCGGAAGATGATCCGGTATGCTCGTGAGTATGAAGTCGAAGTTGGGTAGCTGGATCAGGCCCAATTTTTTTATTCGGACGTGATCGAGATAGAAAATATTATTGGCATCAGTGTTTAGGATGAGAGTGATATCCTGGCTTAGGTTAGTTTCTTCATGTTGTTATTTGATTCGACTTGTTAAGGATGGCAGGGGGTGCAATATGATTTGATCTCAGTAGTCCATGGGTGCTGGACTGAGTTGAAAACAGCTCGAATCAGTTATCCTTCGATTAACGTCCTTAAAGCTACTCAATTCACAGAATTGAGAGCCTATAATGTTCACGTAAATCAGAAACCGGCCAAAGATGGTTCACTGCTATCCCGTTAATAATCTAAAAAATTATGTATCTACCGGGTACTTAACGGCTTGAGGAGGTTGAAATGAGCATGAGGCATGAAAGTTGTTGGTAAAATACATTTTACCGCAAAGGTCGCAAAGGTCGCAAAGAGGCGAAAAGAAAAAATAAATCCGGCAATTCATAAAAAACGAACTTGAGTGTTTCGGGTAATCTCTAATTATCCTCTAATATAAAATAACATTGTGATCCTTTGCGCCCTTTGCGGTTTAGATCTTTAAAATGGATTAAATCCTTAATGGGACAGCAGTGAAGATGGTTATGTTGATGATTGTATAAAATGCAATTTTTCTCCCATGATGATTCAGTGTTGAAGGTGACTCTATTTGTCATTCAGTCAGTATCATTGGAATATTGCACTGAATTGATTCATATTTGAATATTAAAGCAGATTACAGTGAGGCGTCTAGCCGTGGCCAACGGGCTAGTTACACAGGGTCATTTACAGGTTTAGCAAAAATAGGGCTCCGTTTTTATAACTGTTATCTGGTTTTTGTCTGTGCATGTGCCAATTCGGTTATATCTGTTTTGGTGCCCTTGAACACTAGAAACCGTATCAACAACAAGTGCTCATTTAGTGACTTGTATTTGATAGGGGGGAGATAGATATCTATACACTAAAGATTTGTTTCTTTAATACCTCTTGCCTGGACATTGGCAATGCCAATGCCAATGCCAATGTCACTTGCGGTAAATATAACGCCGCTCTTTATTTCCTGTTGTGAACGATAGAAGCCATCAATGACTGCGCTAGTATTAATCTTTACAGTAACCGTAAATATCTTGCGTGCAGCTTGATATCTGATGTGGAGAGGTCACCTCCTCTTTAGAAGAGCAGCCAGTTATAAAATTCAGTCCTGTTAGAAAGATAAACAGGAATATGTATCTTTGACACGTATTATTTATGTTCATGTTAAATATCCTTATCGGTGCATGTTATGCAGGAGTGTATATGTATAGGGTATATATAGTGATTATGCCAATCACAATCCGGGTTGTTAGGGTGATTTTTTTCTGTGTTGAGATGTAGTACGTCAATATGGGTATTTCAACAATTTTTTCCGCAATAAATATAGTGTTGATGCGATCAATAATACAGTTAAAATTATTTTTCTTTATAAGACATCATTCTATGACATACCTCTATTTGATTGGTGGTGCACATATTTTATTTTGTGCCTGGTTATGGAACAACCTGCTCGTAAACATCGGTTTGGCTCAGAACTTTTGATGTACTATAACTAAGGCGTTGGTTTAAGGAGGCAGGCCAAAATTGCCTGAATGTACTGGATATGTTCATTATTGCTCATGCCTATCATTATGCTGTTGTCTTAATTTCAGGATCCATTTCATGCTGAGTTGAAAGTCACATCGTTGTGAAGAAATTTTTCTGAGTGGGTGTATTATTTATTTTTATGTTCTCGGCCATCTCTGATCTTCGTGAGATAAGAACGTTTATGCTCAAAATGTCGATTTATGTGTATCGCTCTGATGTGGGATTATTTAGGAGCTTACGCTACGGGTGTTCATAAACCCTGATTTAATAAAATACTGACAATATTTTGACTTATCCCATCTATGTGACTAGTATTTTTATCAGTATTGATAGTTCAATGGTTCTGGAACAAATGGAAGTAAAATTTATTTTTTATTGCGTTGAATCATTATCAGAGGGTGTTGGGTAGCAGATATGCATGTATTGGTAATTGATGAAAATGAACAGCAACGTAATAAATACCAGCTCTTACTTGATTTTATCGACTATGACACGGTGGTTACTGATTTTCAGCAGTGGCAGATACTCACTGAACCGCCGCAATTTGTTATTTTGTCAGACTCAAGTGATAAAGCTAAAACACTGAAGGAATTAAAGGATCTGAAACAAGCATTGGGTGAGTCGATGCCCGTGTTATTTGCAACACCAAAATTCAGCAAGTCTGATTTACCTGGTGAACTGGCTTGTTTGATCGCCACAACCATTCAAACCCCACTGAAACACCGGCAGTTGGTGCATGCCTTGCATATTGCTGAGGTATATCGCGAAAGCAAGCGCACGGATGGCGCGCCGTCACTCATGTTGTTTCGGAGTCTGGTGGGCAATAGTCGTGCCATTATTGAGGTTCGCAAACTTATTGAGCAAGTTGCTGATACAGAAGCCAATGTATTGATTTTGGGTGAGTCGGGCACTGGCAAAGAAGTCGTTGCGCGCAATCTTCATTACTACTCATCGCGTAAAGACAAGCCTTTTGTACCGGTCAATTGTGGCGCTATTCCCGGTGAACTATTAGAAAGTGAATTATTTGGCCATGAAAAAGGGGCTTTCACCGGGGCTATCAGTTCCAGACAGGGCCGTTTTGAGCTGGCCGATGGTGGCACACTGTTTCTGGATGAAATAGGGGACATGCCTCTTGCTATGCAGGTTAAATTGTTGCGTGTGATACAGGAACGGGTATTTGAACGAGTCGGCAGTAACAAGAGTGTCAAGGCTAATGTCAGGATCATAGCCGCTACTCACCGTGATCTGGAAGAATATATAAAACAGGGTGGGTTTCGTGAAGATCTTTATTATCGCCTTAATGTCTTTCCGATTGAAATGCCCCCCTTACAGGATCGTATTGAAGATATTCCCTTATTAATAAATGAATTGATAACCCGTATGGAGCATGAGCAACGTGGCTCTGTACGTCTGACCCCCGCGGCGATCATGGCGCTATGCCAGTATCCCTGGCCCGGTAACGTCAGAGAGTTGTCTAATCTGGTGGAGAGGTTGGTAATAATATTTCCTTATGGGGTGGTTGATGTGCGTGACTTGCCTGAAAAATTCCGAGGTCATTTTGTTCCCGTAGATGGTGAGCCAGTTATGGCGATCCACCTTAGTGAGGATCATCATCCTGTTACCCCATCTGGTCAGACGCGTGAGCATTTGCCCGTTGAGGGCCTGGATTTAAAGGAACACCTGACCAGTCTTGAATATTCTCTAATCAAACAGGCTTTGGATGAGGCCAATGGTGTGGTAGCCCATGCGGCAAAAAGATTGCAAATGCGTCGTACAACATTAGTTGAAAAAATGCGTAAATATGGTCTTCACCGTCAGGAACATGCGACGGGAATTTGACTTCCTGTTGTTTAATCCCTCTAAGTTATTGATTTTAAGTCACCTTAAAACAGGCACACTTTTTGCTTTTGGTATATTCGGTTGTTTCACGAATGTAAAACCAAACGGTACGAGGTGTTATGAGTCAGCAGTCTGTCAAGTATCCCCAGGCACTAGAGGAAGCCTTTCACACCTTTAACCAACTTTCTGGTCAATTGGCGGATTCATATCATGCCCTGGAATCACGTGTTGCCAGCCTGAATGAAGAGCTGGCCCATGCCCATGATCAGCGTTATAACGAACTCACCGAAAAAGAACGCCTGGCAAACCGATTAAGCTCATTGTTAACAGCCTTGCCCGGTGGGATTGTGGTACTGGATCAACATGGGCAGGTGCAAGAGTATAACCCGGTGGCGGCAGACCTATTGGGTGAGCCCTTACAGGCTATGTCATGGAAAGATGTTATTAATCGTGCCTTTGCGCCAAGAGTCGATGATGGTCATGATGTTTCATTAAAAGATGGTCGTCGCGTCAATATATCCACTTGTCCATTAGGATCAGAGCCTGGGCAGATTCTGTTGATTACTGATGTGACCGACGTCAGGAAACTTCAGGATCGTCTTACCCAACATCAACGTTTGGCCGCAATGGGGAAAATGGCCGCTTCGTTGGCTCACCAGATAAGAACACCTCTGTCATCAGCCATCCTGTATTCATCAAATTTAAAGCGCCAACATATATCCGAACAGGAACGTCAACACAGCAGTGAAAAAATCATTTCCCGCTTAAGGCATCTTGAGCATGTGGTGAATGACATGTTGTTGTATGCCCGTGGTGCCAACCCGGGTGGTGATGAGTTTAGTGTGGATGAATTGCTGGCAGATTTGTTGGTTTCACTGGATAGTCAGCTACAGGTAACAGAAATCAATTTTAAAGTGTCAAATAAAGATGCTCATGCCACGTTGTTGGGTAATCGCCCGATGTTGCTCAGTGCGTTGATTAATCTGGTGGTCAATGCCATTCAGGCAATGCAGGGTAAAGGCTGTATTGAGGTTCGGGCAGTCTGCCTAGATGAAAATATGCTGCAAATTACGGTGAAAGATAATGGTTTTGGCTTTTCTGCCGAAGCCAGCGCGCATGCCTTTGAACCATTTTTTACCACGCGTAGTGAAGGCACCGGTTTAGGACTGGCGGTCGTGGCGGCAATAGTTAGTGCGCATGATGGGGATATTGCCCTGAATTCAGAACAAGGTAAAGGTAGTACCTTTATCTTGCAGTTACCCATTGTTCAGCATACAGATAAATATATTGCTGACCGTTCTTTGAATATACGAACAGGTATGACAGCCTGAAATAATTAATCTGATATTGAGTTTGAGGTCGTTATGAATAGTGCAACCATTCTTATTGTTGAAGATGATCAGGATTTGCTGGAAGCTTTATCCGACACGCTTGAATTAGCTGGATACAATATTAAAACAGCAGCCAATGGTGAACATGCCCTGGCCGTGCTGGAGAAATACGATGTCAATCTTGTGATCAGTGATATACAAATGCCGGTGATGGATGGGCATAAATTATTGAAATTAATTAAAAGCAGATTCCATGATACACCGGTCATGTTGATGACAGCTTATGGCACTATTCAGCAGGCGGTTGATGCCATGCGTGATGGTGCCGTTGATTATCTGGTTAAGCCATTTGAGGCAGAAGTTCTGAACAATATGGTAAGCCATTATATTGGTCAGTCGGAATTGTCTTCTAGTGAGTTGATAGCAGTGGATGAGACATCTATAGATTTGGTCAGGTTGGCAAAAAAGGTTGCTGACAGTGATGCCACGGTTATGATTACCGGTGAAAGTGGTGTGGGCAAGGAGGTGCTGGCCAAATTCATCCATCAGCAATCATCTCGGGCGGAGAAGGCATTTGTGGCGATAAACTGTGCCGCTATACCTGAAAATATGCTCGAAGCTACCTTGTTTGGTTATGAAAAAGGGGCTTATACAGGTGCATACAAGGCTTCACCGGGGAAATTTGAATTGGCCAATGGCGGTACGATTTTACTTGATGAAATTTCAGAGATGGCTTTGGGTTTGCAAGCCAAATTGTTAAGGGTGTTGCAGGAAAAAGAAGTGGAACGCTTGGGTGGAAATAAGGTGATCGAACTTGATATTCGTATCCTGGCCACATCAAATCGTGATATGCGTCAAGCGGTTTCCAATAATGCATTCCGGGAAGATTTGTTTTACCGTTTGAATGTCTTTCCTTTGCATGTCAGCCCCTTGCGTGAACGTAAGGACGATATTATTCCAATAGCAGAGCGCTTGATTGAGCAGTATGCTATTTCAGCAGGGCGTAGTATTTCTGAGTTGACGAGTCAGGCAAAGGGCAAGTTACGTAACAATCATTGGCAAGGTAATGTTCGTGAACTGGATAATGTTATTCAACGCAGTCTTATTTTGCAATCCGGCGATATTATTGATAGTGACGATATTCAGTTTGAGATAACGTCTGCAACTTATACAACTATAACAAGTGGTGTAACTGATTTACAGGAGCAAAATGATACTTTGAATGGTGATCTTAAACAAAGGGAATGGGATTTGATTTTGAATGCGATCAAGGATGCACGTGGTAGTCGCAAGGTGACTGCCGAACGGCTTGGTGTCAGTCAACGCACCCTGCGCTATAAGCTGGCCAGGATGCGTGATGCAGGCATTGTGGTTCCAGGCTCAAATGATATGGAAACAGTACAAAATTAATTCGGAAACAGATTTTAAGAGGTTCAGATAATGGTAAACAATACGATAAATACAGACACTCTATTAATACAGATGCGAGCCATGGCTGCCCAGGCACAAGCCAAGTCGGTAGAAACGCCAAGTGGAGAGAAGTCAGCCAATTTTGCTGATTTGTTAAGTCAGTCGATTGCTCAGGTTAATGAACTGAAAAAATCAGGTAATGCCCTTGCACAATCTTTTCAAAAAGGTGACCCAAATGTGCAAATGTCTGATGTCATGGTGACCATGCAAAAGGCCAGTGTCTCATTTCAGGCTATGGTTGAAGTCAGGAATAAACTGGTTTCTGCCTACCAGGACGTCATGAATATGCAGGTTTGATAGATCTAAGTTGTATTGTCAGTTGAGCAGAGAGATGAAGATATTCTATGGATCTTGTTAAAGTTGAACATTTGACAGAAACCATGAAGGGCATTTCTACCATACCTTTCATGCGTCAGATTGGCATTATGGTTGGACTTGCAATGAGTATCGGCATTGCGGTTGCCATTGTTCTATGGTCACAGGAACCAAACTACAGTGTTTTGTACAGCAGCCTCTCTCCCAAGGATGCCAGTGCTATTGTCGATGTATTTGAGGCTGCGAATGTTAAGTATAAGATAGAGCACGACTCTGGCATGTTGTTGGTTCAGTCCGAACGTTTGCATGAAGCCAGAATGATGTTGGCAGAAAGTAATTTACCCGAGGATACTAATGTCGGTTTTGAACTGATTGAAAAAGAGCAGGGCTTTGGTACCAGTAATTTTATTCAAGGCGCGCGCTATCAACGGGCCATTGAAGGTGAACTGGCTAAAACTATCCAATCCATGTCAGCAGTAGATACTGCTCGGGTTCATTTAGCCTTGCCCAAGGAATCGGCCTTTGTCCGCGATAAGCGCCAGCCGGGCGCATCGGTTATGTTGTCTCTGGCTCAGGGCAGACGGCTTGAGGATGAACAAATTCAGGCCATCCGTCATTTGGTGGCTTCCAGTATTCCTCAAATGGAACCTGCCAATGTTACTGTGGTGGATGCAAAGGGTCGTTTACTTTCCGATGATCTGAAATCCAGTAGTATGAAACTGAGTGCCCAGCAGTTTGAGTATAGCCGGCGAATCGAATCACTTTATACCAATCGTATTGAACAGTTGCTCATCCCTATTGTGGGGAATGGTAAAATTCATGCTCAGGTCTCGGCTGACATGGATTTTACAGTAACAGAAATAACGCAGGAGCGGTTTAATCCTGATTTACCCTCTGTGCGTAGTGAACAGAGTGTTGAGGAACATAGCAATGGATCGGTTGATGCGGGCATTCCCGGTGCATTGAGCAATCAACCTCCGGGTGTAGCTGACGCGCCTCAGGTAGCAAATGATGGCAATCAACAACAACCCTTACCCAGCAAAACACGACGTCAATCCACTCGCAACTTTGAGCTGGATAAAACCATCAGCCATACCAAGCATAATCCGGGTATTATAAAACGTTTGTCGATTGCGGTTGTTGTGGACAATAAAATTGGCAAGAATGAAGAAGGTGAACCGATTAGTATTCCACATACACCGGAAGATTTGGCAAGGCTTACCGCCCTGGTTAGAGAAACGGTCGGCTTTAATGCCTTGCGTGGTGATACGGTCAATGTGACTAATGTGGCCTTTACACCAGTGGCGATTGAAGTGCCACCTGTTATCCCGTTCTGGGAGAAGTCATGGTTCTGGAGTGCATTCAAGCAGGTAATGGTGGTTATTTTTATGCTTATTCTATTGTTTGGACTGTTGCGCCCGATGATGCACAGTCTAATGGCCAAATCCAAAGAAGAAGATGAAGAAGAAGAAGAGGAAGATGAACCTATTTCCGCTCCCAAGCTTGAAGCACCTGCCTATGAGTCAAACTTGCAGTTAGCCAAAGCCATTGCCGCAGATGATCCAAAAATGGTTGCACAAGTGGTTCGTAGCTGGATCATGTCAGACAAGAAACGAGTGGGTGGCTGATGGCCAAGAAAGAGAAAAAACTTAATGGCATAGAACGTTCAGCTGTGCTGTTATTGTCCATTGGTGAAGATGATGCTGGTGAAATCATGCGTCATATGTCACCCAAAGAAGTGCAGGCCGTGGGCGAGGCGATGGCCACCATTGGAGGGATCAGCAAGGATCAGATCGGTGAAATTCTCGATGACTTTGCTGAATCGATGGGGGAACATACTTCCCTGGGGGTTGGCAGTGAAGATTATCTGCGCAAAGTCCTGACCAATGCATTAGGAGGTGATAAGGCCGAGGCTTTGTTGGATCGTATCCTGATGGGACGTAATTCAAAAGGTCTGGATGCTCTCAAGTGGATGGAGCCGCGTGCCGTTGCAGATATTATTCGTCTTGAGCATCCGCAGATTATTGCTATCGTCCTGTCCTATCTGGAAGCTGATCGGGCGGCTGATGTGTTAGCTGCTCTGCCCGAAAATATGCGAGTCGATGTGGTGATGCGTATAGCCTCATTGGATGGTATTCAGCCTAGTGCGATCAATGAACTGGATGACATGCTTGAACAACAATTCTCTGGAAATTCAGAAAACATTAAAACCTCATCAGTGGGGGGCCTAAAGACGGCTGCGAATTTGATGAACTATCTCGAACCGAGCGTTGAAAATGAGATCATGGAAATTGTTAAGGAAGCCGATATGGAAATGGCTGAGGGTATTCAAGACTTGATGTTTGTATTTGATAATTTAGTTGATATTGATGACCGCGGTATTCAGGCATTGATGAGAGAAACGCAATCAGAGGTTTTGATTACGGCATTAAAAGGTGCAGAAGTTGCGGTCAAGGATAAGATACTCAAGAATATGTCCAAACGTGCAGCTGAAATGTTGGAAGATGATCTGGAAAACAAAGGGCCTGTCAAACTCAGTGAAGTTGAAAATGCACAGAAGGAAATTTTATCTGTTGCAAGACGTATGGCCGATGCCGGTGAGATAAATCTGAAAGCCAGTGATGAGTATATTTAGTTATGGGTGCACCTAAGGTTATCAATGACAAAAAGGGGCTTACTGCCTATGAGCGCTGGGAGATGCCAGCTGTTGAAGCAGAACCACCTCATCAGGATGAACTGGTTACGGCCTCTGAAATTGAGGCGATCCAACAACTGGCCTATACCGAAGGTTATGCCCAGGGTTATGAAATTGGCGTGGAACAGGGGCACAAGGATGGTTATACCGCAGGCCATGCAAAACTGGAAAAATTATTGACTGAACGGTTGCAACGCATTGATTCGGTCTTGTCATTTATCTCCAGACCACTGAGTGATTTAGATGAGCAGGTAGTTAATCAGTTGGCCGATATGAGTATTGTGATTGCCCGTCAATTGATTCGTCGGGAATTACATACCGATCCTGGTCAGGTGATTGCTGCTGTCAGAGAGGCGATGACAGCTTTGCCTGTCAATACCCGTGATACTCGTATTTTTTTGCACCCTGATGATGCCACACTGGTTAGAGAGGTTTTCTCCATAAGTGACGAACGTGAGCAAAGCTGGAAATTGATCGAAGACCCTGCTATTACGCGAGGAGGATGCCGGATTGAGGCAGAAAATTCCAAAATTGATTCTACTGTGGAATATCGCATGAATCAGGTTGTGGCCACTTTGTTAGGAGGAGAAAGAGAACAGGATCAGCTTGATGAGTGAGCAAGATAAATTACTTCATCCGCGCTATGTGCATACGCCGTTCTGGCGTCATAAGTTATCCAATATCACTCGACGACTGGAAGGGAGCCCACAGCTTATTGTTGAAGGTCGTTTGACTCGAATGGTCGGCCTGACGCTGGAGGCGGTGGGTTGTCAGGCCGCGATTGGTTCACGTTGCTTAGTGGAAAGTATTAATGATGAGCCGGTTGAGGCCGAGGTTGTGGGTTTTGCCGGTGATCATATTTATCTGATGCCAACGGGTGATATGCGTGGCATACGGCCTAATGCACGAGTGATCCCTACCGGACAGGTTTATGCCGCCGACGTGGGTGAAGATTTGTTGGGCCGGGTATTGGATGGTTCGGGCAAACCACTGGATGGCAAAGGGCCTTTACGCACCCATGAGCGGGTACCCTTGAATGGTCGAACAACAAATCCACTGGCCAGGGCACCTATTACGGAGCCACTTGATGTCGGTGTCAGGGCCATTAATGCCTTGTTTACTATCGGCCGTGGTCAACGTATGGGCCTGGTGGCAGGCAGTGGTGTGGGTAAGAGTGTCCTGCTGGGGATGATGACCAAGTTCACCACAGCCGATGTGATCGTGGTCGGTTTGATCGGTGAGCGTGGGCGTGAAGTTAAAGAGTTTATCGATAATATTCTTGGTGAGGCGGGCATGTCTCGTGCTGTGGTGGTGGCTGTCCCGGCGGATCAAACTCCCGTTATGCGTATGCATGGGGCCTATTTGGCGACCAGTATTGCTGAATATTTTCGTGACAGGGGCCGTAATGTTTTATTGTTAATGGATTCACTGACTCGTTTTGCCCAGGCACAACGTGAGATTGCCCTGGCTATAGGTGAGCCTCCGGCCACCAAGGGTTATCCTCCCTCGGTATTTGCCCGTATTCCTCAACTGGTAGAGCGGGCCGGAACAGGGGTGACCGGCTCAGGTTCCATCACGGCATTTTATACGGTATTGGTTGAAGGAGATGATCCACAGGATCCGATTGCTGATTCTGCCCGGGCTGTCCTCGATGGGCACATTGTTTTGTCCAGGGATATGGCTGAAGCCGGTTTGTATCCTGCGATCAATATGGAAGTTTCAATTAGTCGCCTGATGACTGAAATTGCCAGTCCTGAGCATCTGGCCTGGGCGATACGTTTTAGGCAGTTGAATGCGATCTACCAGCAGAACAAGGATCTCATTACCGTTGGTGCCTATGCCCGAGGCAGTGATCCCCGTATCGATGAAGCCATTGCCATGAATCCACGCATACTCGATTTTATCAGCCAGGGAATGCACACCGCAGTGGGCTTGGAGAACAGCATACATGATCTTGAGGCATTACTACGCATACAGCCTGCCCCTGATGCGATGTCGCCGTTGATGGTGCAATAGCAGTGCCAGTTGTGGGCAGGAATATTGCATATACTGACATTAAGTATTTCTGGATTGGAAGGTTTGAGTTGATGAACACAGGTGTCCGCTATGAAAAAATCTGACCGCATGATTCCTATCAAGCAGATAGCGGCTGATCATGAACAGGCAGCCGTAAATGAATTGGGGCAAACTCAGCGTGCCTTGTCCGAGCATGAAATGAAACTGGAGCAACTAAAAAATTACCGGACAGAGTATGCCCGCTTGTTTCAGGAGCATGGTAGCCGGGGTATGGATGGTTCTCAGTTACAGGCTTATCAAACTTTTTTGGCCCAACTGGATACGGCTATCCGGCGGCAGGTTGAGGTGATTAGCCAAGTCGAGGGTCAGTGTGTAGAAAAACGTGATGTATGGCAACAACGCCATACTCGCACTGAGGCTCTGGGTAAAACCGTGGAGCGATTTCAAAAAACTGAACGCAGCCTGGAAGGTAAACAGGAGCAGCGTGAGACGGATGATCATACCAACAGTCAGTTTTGGGTGATGCGTCATAATAAGTAAGTATTGAATATTACGGGTTTTTCATTAAAGGGCACTTTTAAAAATCTACTGAAGCAGCGTTGGTTGTGTTAAAAAAAGCTCAAAAGGCTCATTTACTGCGTGTAAGCTGCGTTTTTTGCTCGTCACATGCCGATGATGAGCCCCTTCGGAGCCATGCTATTGCATGTCTAAAATCATTGCTGATGATTTTGTCACTTGTTTTGCCTTGCCAGCATCTGCTTGATAGAATTTTTAGAAGTACCCTAAAGTCATGAAGTCTTTATTTGTAATTGGCATAAGCTTTGCAAATTATCCTGTGTTGTTAGTTTTTGTAAAATATATAAGCAGGGTAATTTTTAATGTCAGAGGTGACACCAGCGCTATTTAATATGTCTGCCGACGTTGCAAGTGCAACGGGCTTGAATCCCATATCGGGTCAAGCACCGGCAACAACGGGCAACAATGGTCATGAATTTGCCAATGTATTGCAGACTGTATTAAATCCTGCCCTTCAGCAATCAAACCCCAACAACCCAGTTCTGGCTAATCCACGGTTATTTGCGCAATTGGGTGATTCAGTCAATCCACTGTTAACGCTGGGCAACATCGACCTGGAGGCATTGCCGGCCGGCAATAGTTTGCCTGCAGGCGAGCAAGAATTTGCCTGGCAGACCCTGATGGCTGAAGATGATAGTACCGATCCGGACAGCCCACATGTTGTGTTAGCCTCAGGTGATGTTGAGGGTTCTGAAATAGAAGAATTTGCTGTTGATGATTTGATTCCGCTTCGCCATCTTCAGGACACAGATAAACAAGGCACTGAAGATCTGCCTGAACAGGATGCACAGGCCGCTAATTTAGAGAAATTAATAGAAGATAATATCTCGGATGCCAGTAATGAACCGTTAGCCGTATCACCGGGTGTTTTGGCGGCGGTTCATGAGCAAAATGTGGTGTCTGCTGCAAAACCTGCTATGGCAGGAGGTGAAGAAGACGTCTTGTCAAAATTAGCCAAGACACAACCGGCAGGTGCAGCCCGATTGATGAATTCTGTTCACACGGATGCCAATACTCTTCATAGTGAGACTCAGATAGAGGGTAAGCAATTATTTCAGGAAAAAATTGAACGATTGATGGGGCATGGCAAGCTGGAAAATATGGAGACGGTCAGTAATAAATTCGATTCGGTTATTAATGCTGCATCGGAGCAAGCCGCCGCCATCAAACCTGCCCCGCAGACCGGTGTTTCGACCTATGCCGCGGTTTCTGGTTTGGCTAGCAGTAATCTATCATCTCCATCGAGTGCGCCGATTGTCGCACAGATGACTGTCCCACCTCAAAATCCGGCCTGGGGTGATACGGTTGGCGATCGAGTGCAGTGGATGGCGTCGCAGAACATTCAGGAGGCCAAAATACGCCTCCATCCACAGGAGCTGGGTCTTCTCGAAGTCCATATAAAGGTAGGCAAAGACCATCAAACCACCATTGTATTCAGTTCCCCTCACTCTCAGGTTCGAGATGCACTGGAAATTGCAATTCCCCGTTTGAGGGAAATGTTTGGCGAAAATGGTTTGTCGTTGGGAGATGTCAATGTGTCCCAGCATTCTTCCTCAGAACAGGGGCATGCCCATCGTGATGACAAGCCTGCCAGTTCATCGCCATCTGGAAACTCAATCTCCACCAATGATTCAGTTGATGTTGCTCCACCGCAACAATTTATCTCTCAGGGCAATAGTATGTTGGATCTCTATGCCTGATCATAAAAGTTAAATTTTGTGGCACTTCACCGTATAAGAGACAGGTAAACATTTCTGTTGACTATTCTGTTATGCCTCACATGGGTATAAAAACTTAGTTATATTAGCCCTATTTTTCAGTAATTAAAGACGCGTTCGTTTGGGACGATAAGATACTGACCGCTATATGTATCACAGTGTTTTATTAGTGCTTAATTAAGGAAATGCTAATGGGTTTGTTCTCTAAAGAAAAAGATCAGCGCCGTGATGAAGTCATCGTTGCCTGTGGAGCGGTTTTGGATGTATCTCGTGCAGCCGATTTTCATAAGGAACTAAAAACTGCTCTGGGCAAGGGGGGCGTTATTGTCCTTGATGGGGCAGCAATAGAGAAAATAGATGCTGCGGCATTACAACTTTGTGCTGCATTTTTTCATGATGCAGCAGCAAGGAAGGTTCAGGCAAAGTGGCTGACGCCTAGTGAACCGCTTATTCGGGCAGCTGGTTTGTTGGGATTGAAAAGCCAGTTGGGATTGCCAAATGGTAATTGAAACAGTTAACAGAAAATTATTTCCGAGGTAGATGGAATGGCAACAATACTCGCAGTAGATGATTCGGCTTCGATGCGACAGATGGTTAGTTTCACCTTAAAAGGTGCAGGCTATGAAGTTGTGGAAGCTTCCGATGGTAAGGATGCATTGGACAAAGCCAAGGGACAGAAATTTGACCTTGTTATCTCTGATGTAAACATGCCCATCATGGATGGGATTACGCTTATAAAAGAACTCAGGGCATTAACAGAATATAAATTTATACCTCTGTTGATGTTGACAACAGAAAGCGGTGACGACAAAAAGGTTCAGGGTAAAACAGCTGGAGCCACCGGTTGGATAGTTAAACCCTTTAACCCAGATCAGTTGCTGGCCACAATTAACAAGGTCTTGGGGTAGGGGTGGTATATGTCTATTGATATGACACAATTTCTGGTCACTTTCTATGAAGAAAGTTTTGAAGGCCTTGAAATAATGGAATCGGAGTTGCTGAACTTAGACATAGGTGCTGCCGATGCCGAAACTATTAATACCATATTTCGTGCTGCTCATTCAATTAAGGGAGGCAGTGGTACCTTTGGTCTGAATGCAGTCGCATCCTATACCCATGTAATGGAAACGCTGCTGGATGAAATGCGTAATGGTAAACGTGAAGTTACTCAGCAGGCCGTTGCTATTTTACTGTCATCGGTTGATGTCTTGCGAGACATGCTTAAATCACTGCGCGATGATTTACCGCTGGACCATGATGCTGTAGCCGCATCACAACAGGAACTTGATGAATTGTTAACAGGAGTTGAACATGGCGAAAGCCCTTCTTCTGACTCTGATCTTCATCATGCAGAAATAGAACCAGAACTAGAACCCGAGTTAGAACCAGAAAGCCAGATGGGTTGGAGAATCTGCTTCACGCCACACCGGGATATGCTTAAGACGGGTAATGACCCAGTGCGTATGATACGTGAACTGGAATCAATGGCTGATATTCAGGTCAATGTGGATATGGCTAATCTTCCTTCCCTGGATGATCTTGATGCAGAAGAAAGCTATTTATCCTGGGAAATATTTATGACGGATTGTATTTCTGAAATAGAGGTGCGTGAGGTCTTTGCCTGGGTTGAGGATGAATGTGATTTGAGCATAGAACCATATGCTGGCACAGTTATGGAGCAGTCATTAGATATTTCAGTAAAATCTGAACCTGAATTAAATGTTGAACTGTTGGAAAAAAGTTTCAATCTGGTTGCGCCAGAGGGTGAAAAAATAGTTGCCCAATTTTATGAACAGTTGTTTGAGCGCTTCCCTCAGGTTAAACCACTGTTTGCCAATACGACAACAGAAAAACAGCAGGTAAAATTACTTGCTGCTTTGAAGCTGGTTATTGGCAATTTACGTAATCCTGAAACCCTGATTAAAACTTTAACAGAACTGGGTGTTCGTCATCAAGCTTATGGCATCGAGGCTGCACACTATGAAGCTGTAGCCGAAACTTTATTGTCTGTCTTGCAGGAATTTGCCGGTGATGCCTGGACAGATGATGTGAAAACGGCATGGTCTGATGCACTAACGATTATTGCAACGGTCATGCTTGATGCCTATCAGGCCGATGATGAAGTTATTGCCGTACAACAGACTGCCGTACAACCTGCTGTCAGCCCTGTGCAGAAAACTGCCTCCACATTGGTAGAGGAAAAGACCGCTCCTGCGCTAACAACAAAACCGATTGATAAAAAGGCAGCCGGGGAAGGACGCAAGCCATCTACCGGTTCTGGTACGGGTGAAACCTCAATACGTGTTTCGATTGATAAGGTGGATGAACTTATTAACACCGTTGGGGAACTGGTGATAACCCAGTCCATGTTAGGACAATTTGGTGAATTAGAAGACCTAACCAATGACCACCAGGATAAATTACGCGATGGTTTGGCGCAGTTGGAGCGTAATACGCGTGAATTACAAGAATCGGTGATGCGGATTCGTATGTTGCCTATCAGTTTTACCTTCCAGCGTTTCCCTCGCCTGGTGCATGACCTGAGTAACCAGCTCGGTAAAAAAGTAGAGTTGAAAATGTCCGGTGAGCAAACTGAACTGGATAAAACCGTCATGGAGAAAATTGGCGACCCACTTGTCCATCTGGTGAGAAATTCGATGGACCATGGTATTGAATCGCCTGCGCAACGTATTGCGGCGGGTAAACCGGAAATGGGTACAGTGAATCTGAATGCCTTCCATCAGGGTGGCAATATTGTTATTGAGATTAATGATGATGGCGGCGGTTTGAATGCTGAAAAAATTCTTGCAAAAGCCAAGAGTAACGGTTTGATTGGTGACGATGAAACGTTGACTGAAGAACAGATTCATGATCTTTTGTTTCAACCTGGGTTTTCGACGGCAGATCAGGTTAGTGATGTATCGGGTCGTGGTGTTGGCATGGATGTGGTACGCCGGAATATACGCTCGTTGGGCGGTTCTGTTGAAGTCAAGTCAACGGAGGGTGTGGGATCAACCTTCACAATACGGCTACCATTGACTTTGGCTATTTTGGAGGGACAGTTGATTCGTGTCGGGCGGGAAACATATGTTGTCCCATTGGTATCTATTATTGAATCTGTGCAGATACATAAAGAAAAGGTCAATGTAATCAGTGGGCGAGGTGAAGTGTATAAACTTCGTGATGATTATATCCCTATTGTTCGCCTTTATCATGTTTTTGGTTTAAAAGCAGAGTCCACGACGCTTGATAAAGGTTTGTTGGTGATTGTTGAAACGGAAGGCAAAAAGGTAGCCATGTTTGTCGATGATTTATTGGGGCAGCAACAAGTGGTCATTAAAAGCCTGGAAACAAATTTTAGAAAAATAGACGGTCTGTCTGGCGCAACTATCCTAGGTGATGGGACAGTAGCCTTGATTCTTGATGTTGCAGGTCTGTTTGATTTAAGTAAAAAAATTACAACCCATACAGATTTTGATAAATCTGATGAACCAAGAGATTCTGAAATAGATTGTGATGAAAATAAACTCAAAGACAGTGATGATGAGGCTGTGGCGTAGGAGTATGATACATGAATGATACTGCAACAAATGCACACGATGTTGATTTGATGGAAGTTGGTAGTGAAGGTCAGCAATATCTAACCTTTATGCTGGCGGGTGAAGAATATGGTGTTGATATTCTTCGAGTGCAGGAGATAAAAGGTTGGGATACAGTAACAAAAATCCCTAATACGCCAGAATATATTCGTGGCGTAATTAATCTGCGTGGCACCATTGTACCACTCATTGACTTGCGTTTGCGGTTTAGTCTTGCTCAGTTGGACTACGGCGCTACAACTGTTGTGATTGTAATTAAGGTTCTTAATGAAAACCGAAAAGAACGAACGATGGGCATCGTTGTTGATGCCGTTTCAGATGTATACAACATATCGAATGATGATTTCAGGGCTGCGCCTGATTTCGGAACGGCAGTGGATACCGATTTCATTAGAGGATTGGCAACGGTGAATGAGCAAATGGTGATATTGCTTGAGATAGATAACATGTGTAATTCAGCTGAGCTGAAAATAATCGATTCAATTTCAGAGTAACGTAAAATATATAATGAGAATTATTGCACTCATTAATCAAAAAGGTGGTGTCGGTAAAACGACTACCACCATGAATCTTGCCCATGCGCTGGCACAACAAAATTATAAAGTGCTGGCCATTGATCTTGACCCACAGGCCAACCTTACGGTGGGTTTTGGAAAAACACAAAGGTCCTTGCCGGGTATTGCTGATGCTTTGATTGATAATGTGTTACTTGAACATGTCAGTTATGAGGTTAGAGAAAATCTTGAACTTGTACCGTCAGGTGAGCGATTGGGTGAATTTGAATACATAAAAAATAAAGGGGTAAGAAAAGGTTTTTTGCTACAAAGGTCAATCAGAGAAAAAATATCTGATAAGGACTTTGTTTTGATCGATTGTCCTCCCACCTCGGGTATTCTTGGTATGAATGCCTTGTTGGCAGCAAATGAAGTGATTATTCCCGTTGCCGGGGATTTTTACTCATTGCAAGGTCTATCCAGGCAGATGCAAATATTTGATTATGTTGAGTCGACTCTCAACAGGAAAACTAAAAAATGGTTGGTGTTAACACGTTATAACGATAGACGAAAATTGGCGCGAGAAGTCAGGGATAGTGTTATACACTATTTTCCAACATGTTTATTACAAACACCCATTCGTGAAACGGTGGCGCTGGCAGAGAGCCCTGCTTATGGCAAGACTATTTTCGATTATCGAAATAAAAATCGTGGTGCAGAAGATTATCGTCAACTGGCAAATGATGTTTTGGCTGGCAGAGTGGGTAATTAAGAGGCTTAGTAATGACAACGGATAAAGATAAACTTGGTTTTGATCCTCTTGCATGGATGAAAGAAGGTGTTGAAAGCTCTTCGCATCCTCTTGGATTTAATGTCGAGGTGTTGAAAAGCACTTTTAATGCGATCTCCCCAAAACTGGATGAGGTCATTGTACGATTTTATGAAACATTGTTTACCCGCCATCCTGAGATCATTCCCTTTTTCTCTAATACTACCCCGGATAAACAACAAAGAAAATTATCGGCTGCATTAACTCTTGTGGTCAGTAATCTTAATAATGTTGATGTTTTGACTAAAGCTTTGATAGAACTGGGTGCAAGACATCAAACTTATGGTGTTGAAACTGGCCATTACGGTATTGTAGCCTCAATTTTGCTGGAAGAGATGAAGAAACAGGCAGGCGATGTTTGGACCGATGATGTTCATAAGGCCTGGAGCCATGCCCTGGAAGTCATCGCCAATGTAATGTTGAGTGCATACAATGATAGTCAACCTGATGTCAACGCAGATGATCCTGATGTCTGTGCTACTGAAATAGAACACCCGTTGGGCTTGAATGTGCAGGCATTAACGAATAGTTTTAATCTACTGGCGCCTCAAGGTGAAGAGTTGGTTGCCAATTTTTATACTATATTATTTGAACGTTATCCACAGGTTAAAACCCTGTTTGTTAATACAACACCTAAACAACAGAAGCAAAAACTGCTTGCTGCCCTGACTTTATTGATAAAAAACCTTGAAAATGTAGACACTCTGGCCAAAGTGCTGACTGATTTGGGTGCGCGCCATCAAGGGTATGGTGTAGAACCTGCTCATTATGAGGTCGTTAGCTCAGTGCTTGTTGAGGCCATGCAAAACATGGCGGGCGATGCCTGGAACAGTGAAATCGAACAGGCTTGGACGCATGCCCTGCAGGTGATCTCTAAAGTGATGTTTGATGCCTATGTGGATGTCGATCCTATTGACACCCCGGAAGGTCATCCGCTTGGGCTTAATGTCCCCTTACTTGAGCGTAGTTTTGATGCCATTGCACCACGGGCCGGTGAGCTGGTACATAATTTCTACGCAAGATTGTTTGAGAAATTCCCGCAGATTAAATCATTGTTTGCCGGGAGTAATCCGGCCGAGCAAGAAAAGAAGCTTATTAATGCCTTGCAACTTGTTGTTTCTAATCTGCGCAATGTCGATACCCTTGCCAAGGCGTTGACCATTATGGGAGAAAAACACCAGCAATATGGTGTTTTACCCGAACACTATATTGCTGTAACGAAAACATTGACGGCTGTCATGCATGAAATTGCGGGTGAACTTTGGTCTGATGAAATTCAGGCTGCATGGGAACATGCTATGAGTGTGGTTGCCAGCGTTATGATTGATGCTTATAGGGAGATCGATCCGATCGATACACCGGAAGGTCATCCTCTTGGTTTGAATGCACCTGTGATCGAGAAAAGCTTTAATGCCCTGGCACCGAGAGCTGTTGAACTGGTGCAACGATTTTATGACGTACTGTTTGAACGTTTTCCTTCGGTCCGCCTTTTATTTGCACATAGTAATCAGCCTGAACAGGGCAAGAAGCTTATCAATGCGCTACAACTGGTGGTTTCTAACCTTCGTGATATTGATACCCTGTCCAGAGTACTGACCAGCCTGGGAGAAAGACATCAGGGTTATGGTGTAGAGCCTGAACACTATAATGCGGTCGCGAGTACTCTGCTTGATGTCATGCAGGAGTTTGCCGGTGAGCAATGGACATCGGAGGTCAACGGGGCATGGCAGCATGCCTTAACTGTTGTTTCCAAGGTCATGCTCGATGCCTATGGTGATGTTGACCCAATGGATACGCCAGAAGGCCATCCCCTTGGTTTGAATGCACCCCTGTTGGAACGCAGCTTTAATGCGCTCGCGCCGTGCGTGGATCAACTGGTGCACCGTTTTTATGAAGAATTGTTCAATCGTTTCCCTCAGGTTAAGCCTTTATTTGTTAATAGCAGTCAGTCGGAACAGGAAAAGAAACTCATCAATGCCTTGCAACTGGTGGTTTCGAATTTGAGAAACATTGACACTCTGGCTAAGGCGCTTACTACGCTGGGTGAAAAACATCAACAGTATGGTGTGAAAGCAGAACATTATACGGCTGTCATCAATACTCTGATTAATGTTATGCAGGAGTTTGCTGGAGAGTTATGGACTCAGGAAATCCAAAAAGCCTGGCAGCATGCCTTGAGTGTTGTTGCTAAAGTGATGTTGGATGCTTATTCAGATGAGGCTGTTGCACACGCTGATTTTGAACCTGAGAGAGAGCAAGTTAAACCGATTCAAGTAGAACTTCCTGATTCAATATCACCACCGGCATTGGTGCATCCTTTGGGGTTAGATGTTGATAGTCTGACAGATAGTTTTATTTCTTTGGCACCACAAGCCGAGGCGATGATTTCTAAATTTTATGAGCAATTATTTTATCGTTACCCTGGGGTAAAACCTCTTTTTGTAAATGTTACACCTGAGAAACAAAAACAAAAATTATTAGCTGCTTTAGGATTACTGATTGATAACCTAAATAATGTGGATGTGTTGTCAAGAACATTAATGGGATTAGGTCAACGACATCAGAAATATGGTGCACAACCTGAACACTATCAGGCTGTTGCAACAACTTTGTTGGATGTGATGAGAGAGTTTGCAGGTTCATTATGGACACAGAAGATCCACGATGCCTGGGCTCATGCACTTAACGTAATTGCTGATGTAATGATTAAAAGCTATATCGACTCGGAGACTGGAACAATGGCAGCTAATATGAACAATGTAGATACATTGAATGAAAATGACAGTATGGAACTGGTACGCATGCGTTCAGCTGTGAATGGTGCAATGACCGCTATCATGATGATTGATCGTGATTTTAATATTACGTATGTCAATGATGCAACGACTAAAATGCTGACAGAACACCAGGATGTATTACGTAGTGTGTATCCTGGTTTTGATGCGAAAAATATAATTGGACAATGTATTGACCAGTTTCACAAAAATCCAGCACACCAGCGTCAGTTATTGAGTAACCCGGCAAATCTTCCTTATTCGACAGATATTGAAGTGGGGCATCTCAGATTTTTGCTCAATGTGACGGCGATGACAGATACTTCGGGTAATTACATCGGCAATACGCTTGAGTGGAGCAATGTAACGGGTTTGCGAGCTAAGGAAGGTGAAGTTATTCGTCTACAAGGCACGGTTGATAATGCCATGACCGCGATCATGATGATCGACAGGGACTTGAATATTACCTACGCCAATCATTCAACCGTCAGTTTACTGAAGAGCCATGAAGTGACGTTGCGGCAGATCTATCCCAATTTTTCTGTTGATAATCTGATCGGAACGTGTATTGATAGCTTTCATAAGAATCCGTCTCATCAACGTCAGATTTTGGGTGCGGCCTCGAATATGCCGTATAGCACGGATATCCAGGTAGGGCCTTTATTATTTAGAATTAATGTAACAGCCATTCTTGACGAGAAAAGTGCTCATATTGGTAATGCGCTGGAATGGTCTGATGTGACTGACCTACGTAAACGTGAAGGTGATGTCGTTCGTCTACAAGGGACTGTCGATAATGCCATGACTGCAATCATGATGATTGATCGTGATCTTAATGTGACCTACGCCAATCAGTCAACCATTGCATTATTGACGTTGCATGAGGCTACTTTAAAACAGATTTACCCTAGTTTTGCGGTTGATAAATTGATCGGTTCCTGTATTGATATGTTTCATGCCAATCCTGCCCATCAACGTCAGCTATTGGGAAATGCAGCGAATCTTCCCTATAGCACGGACATTCAGGTGGGGCCATTGATGTTTCGTATTAATGTCACGGCCATCATGGACACATTAGGAGAATATATAGGTAATGCTCTTGAATGGTCTGATGTGACAGAAACACGTAAGAAAGAAATAGAGGTCGCCAGGCTGTCTTCAGCAGTAGAAAGTGCAACCACTAATTTGATGTTGTGTGATAGCGATTTGAATATTACCTTTGCTAACCCAGCCGTTATTAATATGTTGGCTAAACGACAAAATGAGCTGCGTAAGGTCTGGCCGAGTCTTGATGTGAACAATTTGCTGGGACAATGTATCGATCAATTCCACAAAAATCCGGCGCATCAGCGAGGACTGTTATCTGATGCCAGTCGGTTACCCGCCAGAGCAGAAATTGTCGTTGGGGATCTGGAATTTGAAGTGAACGCAACCATGGTTAAAGGGCCGAGTGGAGAATACTTGGGCAACATGGTGGAATGGAAAGATATCACGGAACAAAAAGATGCCGAACGCCAGATTCAGAATTTGATTGATGCCGCTACGGAGGGTCAACTCGATTCACGCATTGAGGCATCTCAATATGAGGGCTTCATGAAGGGCTTGGCTGATGGTATTAATAATCTGATGAATGCCGTTGTTGTACCGATTAAAGAAGGTAAACGAGTGATGTCTGCACTTGCGGAAGGTGATTTGACCAAACAAATGGATGGTGAGTTTAAGGGCGAATTTGCCGAGTTGAGAGATGCCATTAACGAATCGGTTAGTAATCTTTTCAATATGGTCAATGAAATTCGGGGTGCCTCGGGTAATATCGCTTCTGGGTCAGGAGAAATTGCCCAGGGTAATGCTGACCTTAGCCAACGTACGGAAGAGCAGGCCTCCTCACTTGAGGAAACGGCATCCAGCATGGAAGAAATGACCAGTACCGTAAAGCAAAATGCGGATAATGCCAGACAAGCTAATCAACTTGCTGCGGAGGCCCGCACTCAGGCAGAAAAAGGCGGCTCGGTTGTGTCGAATGCCATTTCTGCCATGTCTGAAATTAACACGTCGAGTAAGAAAATCGCCGATATCATCGGCGTGATTGATGAGATTGCCTTCCAGACTAATCTGTTGGCCCTGAATGCTGCTGTTGAAGCGGCCCGAGCGGGTGAACAAGGTCGAGGCTTTGCTGTGGTGGCGGGTGAGGTGCGTAATCTGGCGCAACGTAGTGCCGGTGCGGCGAAAGAGATCAAGTCACTTATTAAGGATAGTGTTGAGAAAGTGGATGAAGGCTCAAAACTGGTTGATGAGTCTGGTGCAACCCTGAACGAAATTGTTACTTCAGTGCAAAAGGTCGGTGACATTATTGCTGAAATAGCCGCTGCCGGTCAGGAACAATCATCTGGTATCGAGCAGGTGAATAAGGCCGTGATGCAAATGGATGAAATGACGCAGCAGAATGCTGCTCTGGTTGAAGAGGCTGCATCAGCCAGTGAATCCATGGAAGAACAGGCCAAGGGGTTGATAAAACTGATGGACTTTTTCAATGTGGGTAATTCTGGTGAAGATTCATCGGGTTTCTCAAAGAGGAAAGCAGCACCTTCATCGAAGGCTTCCTCTGGAGGAGCACCACGAGAATCACGGCCTACCTCAACACCTTCTAAACGTCGTCCTGCCTCTAAAAATACCGATGATGATGAATGGTCTGAATTTTAACGAGAGTTGAATACATGGCTTCAGTATACGAACGAGAGTTTGAATTTAGTCGTAAAGACTTTGAACACATTCGCGATCTTGTTGGTGACAGGACGGGCATTGTCCTGTCAGATCATAAGATCGATATGGTTTATGGTCGATTGTCCCGGCGTTTAAGGCAACTTGGAATTACCAAGTTTGCTGAATATCTCTCTCAGCTAGAAAGCGATGATAAGGAACTGGTGGAATTTACCAATGCCTTGACAACAAATTTGACCTCATTTTTCCGCGAACCGCACCATTTTGAATTTCTCAAGGGAACTGGTTTGCCTGCCTTATTGAAAGGAAGGCCAGATAAAAAACTTCGAATCTGGTCGGCGGGTTGTTCGACAGGGGAAGAACCATACACCATTGCTATGACAGTTAAGGAAGCTTTGGTTTCACATGCTAACTGGGATGTGAAAATTCTTGCAACAGATCTTGATTCTAATGTTGTAAACAGAGCCAAGGCCGGCATTTATTCTCAGGATAAAGTTAATGGCGTTGATCAAGCTCGTCTAAAAAAATGGTTTCGTAAAGGTCGAGGTGACTCACACGAAGGTCAAATGAAAATAGCGACAGAGTTGCAGGACATGATTACCTTTAAACAATTGAATCTGATGCATGATTGGCCAATGGGTGGTCAGTTTGATGTCATTTTTTGCCGCAATGTAGTGATCTACTTTAATAAAGATACGCAACGTGAATTATTTGATCGTTATGCTGATTATTTGGCTGATGATGGTTATCTTTTTGTTGGTCACTCTGAATCACTGCATAAGGTTTCGGAGCGTTTTAAATTGATCGGTAAAACAATCTATCATAAGGTAGGCTGATTTATGTCATCAATATTTAATGAGGATAAACCCGCCCCAGAAAAAATGCTGCGAGGGTTTTCTGAGATCAATCGATACTGGGATAGACAACGGATGTTGTATGCCGCCAAAATTCTACCGGGCCAATATTATGTCACCGTGGGAGAGGAATTGATTGTGACGGTGCTCGGATCATGTGTTTCAGCATGTATTCGTGACCCGGCTATGGGTATCGGTGGTATGAATCATTTTATGTTACCGACTGGTGAGCATACGGGTAAGTTGATGGAACGTAATAGTGATGCAACCCGTTATGGTAACTTTGCTATGGAAAAATTGATTAATGATATTTTGAAGCATGGGGGGGTGCGTGAAAATCTTGAAGTAAAGGTCTTTGGTGGTGGTAAGGTGATTGAGCATATGACTGAGGCCGATATTGGTGGTAGAAATATAAGGTTTGTCAGGGAGTTTCTGGCTACGGAAGGTCTTAGAATTGTTGCTGAGGATTTGGGTGATATCTATCCGCGCAAGGTGGTGTATGAACCTAAGACCGGTAAGGTTCACATAAGAAAACTTCGTACAATGCACAATGACACCGTTGCCAAACGTGAAGAAAGTTATAAGAAAGAACTCGATAACAAACCGGTATCGGGTGATATTGAGCTATTTGATTAAGAGTGAATGATATGAAGAAGATTGGTGTATTGATTATCGATGATTCGGCATTAATCCGAAAATTATTGACTGAAATACTGAACCGGGATCCACAGATAGAAGTCCTGGACACGGCAGCGGATCCTCTCATTGCGCGTGAAAAAATTAAATTGCTCAAGCCAGATGTATTGACGCTGGACGTTGAAATGCCAAGAATGGATGGCATTACTTTTTTGAGAAACCTGATGCGACTGCGTCCCATGCCTGTCATTATGATCTCTACGATGACTGAGGCGGGTGCAGAGGTGACGTTGGAAGCACTTGAGTTGGGTGCTGTGGATTTTGTGACCAAACCAAAACTTGATGTCGTAGATTCTATTGATGATTATGCGGCTGATATTATAGAAAAAGTCAAAATCGCTTCAAAGGCAAAGGTGCGGTCAATTGAGGATCGTCCAAAGCTGGATAAGGTCGAACCTAAGCTGAATGCCGATGCTATTCTTGAAAAGAAAGAGGGCGAGAAAGGCCATCTGAAAACGACAGAAAAAATCATCGCTATTGGGGCCTCCACCGGTGGAACCGAGGCCATTCGTGAGGTGCTGGAACGCATGCCCGCTGATTCTCCTGGTATCGTCGTGACACAGCATATCCCGGCTGCCTTTAGTGGTTCTTTTGCCAAGCGCATGGACAGTGTTTCTGCCATGACGGTGGTTGAGGCCCGTGATGGCGATCAGATTATCCCTGGGCACGCCTTTATTGCGCCGGGAGACCGGCACTTGATGGTCGAGCGAAGTGGCGCGCGCTACTATTGCCGTTTAAGTGATGGTCCCCCAGTGAACCGTCATATCCCAAGTGTGGACGTCCTGTTTCGTTCTGTTGCCCAGAATGTCGGCCCCAATGCCATTGCAGTGATGCTGACTGGCATGGGTGATGATGGTGCGAGGGGCATGCTGGAGATTAAAAATCACGGTGCCCCAACCGTAGCCCAGGATGAAAAGACCAGTGTGGTATGGGGAATGCCCGGTGAGGCCGTCAAAATTGGAGCGGTTGACACACAATTGCCGCTGGATAAGATTGCCGGCAAGCTTATTTCCCTTGCCCGTAAAAATTAAATAGATCCTGTTTTTTTCTATCTTACTGAAAAGATAGAGATTTTTATTTTTATTTTGTTGTTGTGTCTTTTCTGGCCCGTCTATTGCAAAACTTCTCCTGTTAGAGAAATCATTCCCGTTAACCGACTTGTATGGAAAGGTAAAGGAGAATGCTCTGCATGGATGGCGATGACCCATTTTGACAGGTCAATTGATAATAGTGGACAGAATGACGTGAGAAATGCACGACAGTACAAAAAAGAAGCGATATGTTCTGGTGATGAACTGGTTAAAAAACATGCATCATTAGTTCATCGTATTGCTTACCATTTATCTGCGCGCCTCCCAGCTAGTGTTATGGTTGATGATTTGATTCAGGCTGGGATGCTGGGTTTGCTGGATGCTGCTGGTTTGTATGACCCAAGTCAGGGTGCCAGTTTTGAAACCTATGCGAGCATTCGTATTCGTGGCTCTATGCTGGACGAATTGCGGCGTAATGATTGGGCTCCGAAATCTATTCATCGCAAGGAGCGGGATTTGATGAAGGCCATTCAGAAAATTGAAGGGACAACGGGTCGTGATGCCCGTGGGCAGGAAATTGCCGATGAACTGGGTATTTCACTGGATGATTATCATCAGATATTACAGGAGACCAGCACCTGCCGTGTATTGAACTTTGTTGATTTAGGTGTGAGTGAGGACTTATTAGGAGTGGGTATGCAATCCAGTCAACCGGAACCTCTGGCCGATGTGCAAAAGGCTGAATTTCGTCAGCAGTTGGTTAAGGCTATCTCCAGTCTACCTGAACGTGAATGTTTTGTTGTTAGCATGTATTATGATGATGAGCTTAATTTAAAGGAAATTGGTGAAGTTTTAGGGGTGAGTGAATCAAGAATTAGCCAGTTACTCAGTCAGGCCCATCTTCGTATCCGTACAAAATTCAGTGAGTTATAATGTTTTATTTTGTTGATAACCATATTACTTTTATGTGTTGGTAATATCATCAAGGTATTAAATGATATAGCCATGTCATATGTGAACCGATTGGCGCTTTTTCCCTTTATAAACCGTTATTATCTGCCGATTATAATGTACTGCTAAAAATTACTCCCAATGATATTTTGACCTGAGGAGGTTCTTGCTATGGAGTCGAATATTTTTTTGTTAGTGCCAAGCCCTATGTTGTCTGGGTTGATCTGGTTCACTTTGGTGATTCTGGTGATGTACTTTGCCCGGCAACCTGCGCATTTGGCCTTTCGCTCCCTATGCAAGGTGGTGCATAACACTATGCGCTTGTCTGCCCGCTCGATTATGCGCGCAGAAGAACGATTGGCAAATCGTAATCGTGAAGTCATCCTTGCTAAGGGTCGTGAATCGATGGAACGTGATATTGAACGTGAATTTGAACGTGTGGATGCCACTGTACGTAAAGATTTGTCTGGCTATCCTGCTTTGCATCGACAATTAAGTGAAGAGATTACGCTTATTGATGAAGACTATAAGCAAAGTGCTGAAGTACCACCTTCTCCGCCAAGCTGGATCAAGGCTGTTGATGCTGTGGCCAGTATTCCTGCCAAGGACGATCCTATGGTGGGCAGTATCCTGAGTGATATCCACCAGTCACTTGTTAAGGCGAACAATAATGCGATCGAGGAATATCGTAAATCTAGTCACAAACGGCATATGTATTTGAAAGACATGATGCCGCATTGGCGTAAAGTGTTGTCCGCACTGAGTATGGTAGATAAAAATGTTAATAGTCTGCTGCTTAGATCAAAAGTGATTGATCGCCACATGGAGAATTATGAAAATATCCTTAAGAAGACAGATCGTGCTGTGCGCGAATTGTCTTCTTCTTCCATGACGCAGTTTTTTATTGCGGGCTTCGTGCTGCTGATTGCTGTAGGTGGTGGGATTATCAACTTCAATTTGATTGCTCGGCCTATGTCTGAAATGGTGGGGGGCACTGCTCGTATCATGGGCTTTCAGACCTCAAATATTGCTGCATTGGTGATTATCCTGATAGAAGTGGCCATGGGGCTATTCCTTATGGAGTCGATGCGTATTACACGCCTGTTTCCCGTGATCGGTGCCCTGAATGATAAGTTGCGGGTCAGGATGATCTGGATCTCGCTGACTATCCTGACCATACTGGCGACGGTCGAAGCGGGCTTGGCTTTTATGCGTGAGATCATGATGGAGGATGCTGCTGCCACAAGGGCGGCCTTGCGTGGAGGGGAAACAACCGAAGTTGTGCAGAGTTCTTTCCTGTGGATTACTACTGCGGCACAAATGGGCATGGGCTTTATTTTGCCATTTGCCCTGACCTTTGTTGCTATTCCGCTTGAGTCTTTCATACATTCATTCCGCACGGTTATCGGCGTAGTGGTGGTCGGCAGTTTGCGTGCATTGGCTTGGTTCCTCAGGTTTATTGGAGATATTTCAAAATTCACCAGTAATACATTTGTTCACACCTATGATTTGGTTATTTTCTTGCCACTTTGGATAGAAAAAGTCATACAGGGGAAACAAGCCGAAAAAAAGGGTGCTAAGCCAGGGGGCACAAAGGCTTATTCTTCCCATTGAAAATGGAACTCAAACCATAATTTAAGTAATCAAGAAAAGAGGATAGATAGTAATGTATAACAAATTAAAAGCGATTATGGTGATGTTGGGTGTTTCGTTGCTTGTTACTAGTTGTTCTGATAAAGGCCCTTATACTCATGGCGTCTACATGCTGCTTGATACGTCTGGGACCTATACCAAAGAGCTGGCACAGGCACAGCGTGTTATTAGCTATACTCTTTCTCAGTTAAATCCTGGTGATACCTTTGTTATTGCACGAGTTGATACGGGCAGCTTCAGTGAAAAGGATATTATTCAGAAACAAACTTTTGAAGATCGCCCTAGTATGGCCAATCAGCAAAAACGTCGTTTTCAGGAAAAGATTGAAGCGTTTGTAAAAAATGTCAAACCAAGTAAGTATACCGATATTACCGGAGGTATTCTGCAAGCGATTGAATTTTTGAATGAGAGAAAAACACGCAAGAAAACCATTCTGATCTTTTCGGATCTGAAGGAAGAGCTTCAGGAAGGCTATATCAGGGATATTGCTTTTGAGCTGGATGGTTTTCGTATCGTGGCCCTGAACGTCACCAAGTTGCGCAGTGATAATATCGATCCACGTGAATATATTGATCGTTTGGCTCAATGGAAAAACCGGGTTGAATCCGCAGAAGGAACCTGGATGGTCATTAATGATATTGGACGTCTGGAACCTCTTTTTCTGCAAGATTAGCAATAACCGTCAGTTAGATCTGTCAGTCATCCGCCCGGCTTGGCAGGTCTAATATCCCCATATTATCCTCTAAACAAGAACGCGCATTTAAAATAAGTTTTTTCATCGGGTAGATTTTCCCTTCTTTAGTACTCAAGTCTGTGATTTTTTTACGTATCATGACATTATCAGAACACTATCCTGCATGCTTGAATTTAAGTCAAAAGATTTACGGCCGATATAATTTGTAATACTGGTCATATTAGTTCAGTGAGGTAAGGTAAGACATCATGAGCCATACAATCGCCGCACAACGAGCAAAAGACCCTATGTGGATATATGAGCGTAACTATGCCATGTTGACGGGGATGTTTGCTAAATTGATTGAAAAATCTATTGATGAGGCTGTAACATTTGCTATCCCCGGTCGTGGTGAGACTCGTATTCAGGTTGTTGAACGGTGTCGTTACACCCTAACTATAGTTTTAGCTGAAGCGTATAGCGCAGATGTGGTGCCTGCGATGAGTATGCGGGTTCGATTATATCATGATGCGCATTTGGTTGAAGTTATCTCATACCAAGGTTTTACCGATATGCTTCCTAAGCATATGGATCTAGGACGAGGTAGCCCTCAGAACCATGAGGAAAAGCGACAAGCCAATATATTGTTACATGACTGGTTGGTTTCGTTGCAAAAATCAAGTGTATCAATGCAATCAACATCGGATTGCCCTACCCAGTAAGGAAGAAATTTAATTTTTGTAGAATTGGCTTGGAGAAATAGCTCTTAAGCTTATTTAATCGAGAGGGTTTCACAATGGGCAAGCAGTATCGACATACGTTCGGCCTTATTGTTGCGGCCATGACTTCAGTTTTGTCTTTGTCAATTCCTGTTTTTGCGAATGAATATGATGAGGCTGTCAAAGCAACGAATGCGGGTAATTATGAATTGGCAATTTCGATTTGGAAAAAACTCGCACAACAAGGTAATCTTGTTGCACAGTATAATTTGGCGGTGTTTTATAAAGAAGGTTATGGTGTTGACAGTGATAGATCAGAATCCAGGCGCTGGTATAAGGCTGCTGCTCAACAGCGATTGATACAAGCTACAGCAAGTATCGATAATACCAGTATTAAACCAGCTGATGAACGTGATATTCAACGGGAAGATGAATTGCATGTTTTAAAATCTTTATCCAACACAGACCCTATTGGTTGGGTATTAAGCCAGAATCCACGTCATTATACTTTACAGTTGGCAAGTAGTCGTAGTGAAAAGCGCATTAAGCAATATTACGAAGATAATCAAATGCAGGGTAAAGGTGGTTATTATAAAAAAGAGAACGACGGTGAAATATGGTACTTTTTAATATACGGTGCTTATAATTCGTCTCAAAATGCTACTAATGAAATAGGACAATTGCCGGAAGAGATACGAAAATGGTCTCCGTGGGTAAGAAGATTGGGTAATATACAAAAGGTAATAAACCGAGGGAATATATAAAATGGACTTGTCAAGATTGCGTGTATGGGGGTGTTAAAATTTTTATGCTCCAGCTAACTATAAATATATAGAAGTTTGTCTGAGGGCGTTTAAAAATCTATGTAGCAGATTATTTAAATATCAAAACTTTGTTTAAATGATTTTTAACATGAATTTACAATAGAGATAATAAGATGGCTTCAGTTGTGGATTAGTATTATCAATGTTGCACATTATGACTGAATGGCAATACGGTATTTTTCAGAGCCTGTAAATTAAATTGTGTAACTGCTCATTAATTAATACCCTAACCTACAGGAAAATTAATAATGAGCATAGTGATGAACGAGAAAGAGATGAGGGCCTTGGCAGGACAACTGGCCAAGAACATAAAGACAGAAAAA
>JAFLJQ010000047.1 GCA_022712915.1 Gammaproteobacteria bacterium
AAAAAAACAATAAGACACCCACTCTAAGAAAAATCTCTAGCTAATTGTTATTTATTGATTATTAAATATTTGTTGGAATGGGTGTCTGGTTAAACTTCAGTCTAGCCCCCCGTCATTACGAGGCCCGTTCTTTTGGGCCGCGGCAATCTCGTGATAAACATGCTAGTTTGAATATATTTTTTAATTAAATCGCTATCACGATCTTGATCTTTATGATAAGCAGCATCACTGCCGCCCCTGATTAATATTCAAAAAGCAAAACCCAGACACGCACAATCAAAGGGAATTGATCAAAAATATCTGGACAACCATTCAACTACACGAATATGGCATTAGGCCCAACACCCTCCACAGCATAATCGAATTCGTAGGGGCACATTGCATGCGCCCTGTTGAGACAACCATCACCGATGATAATAATCGGAAACCCAAATTGGGATTCGTGTCATCCGAGAACACCCGTGTGTTACACAAACCAGGGCGCATGCAATGCGCCCCTACAGTGTCCGCACAAACCACTAACAAAAACCTCATACCGAGGAGAGAACACAATTTAACAGGCATACAGACTCTGGGATACCGTTTGGCTGGGTCACTGTAATTACTAATAAGGTTGCTGATTATCCGACACGAAATAATCACAAATAGCTATATTTATAACCTAAAAATGATATTTATGTCGCAGAATCAACTTACTTATTAGTACGTGGACACCCGTATTAAGAAAATCGTATAACTTATTGAACTCAATAATAACATTACAAATCATTAAGATGGGTATCCAGTTAACTTCTATATAAACACTCTCAGACCAAATCATGGTCAACCGAGAACGGTATTTATTTCATCAAAATATTTTGAACCTCCCAGCCATATCTCACGACTCAGAGGTAATAAACAGTTTTATTTTGGTATATATAGGTCAATAAAATCAATTTTCAACATATGGGGCGTTCAAAATGATCAAGAAAAATTTACTTTTATTATTCACCATACTTTCAGCACTTGTGCTGGGTGCCTGCGGTGGCGGTGGTGGTGCCGTTCCCATTCCCGTTCCGGATCCCGATCCCGATCCCGTTGGCGGCGGCGGACTGGTCACGGCTGAATTTACAAAAACTATTGCAGCTGACGTTAGTACTGGCGGCACAATAGCTCCATTCAATACCAGTGATTATAGACGTAGCATGTTTCTCTATCGAGCCAGTGACGTTAAAGGTTCGGGAAAACTCACGTCAATATCGCTCAGATTAAATCAAGACCTGGTCACAGCCGCCAGTTGCCCCAATACCACAATCAGGATTGGACACACGAGCTTACCAGAGTTTGATGGCGTTGATAATAATTTTGCAAGCTATGTTGAAGAAGGCAAAGGCAGCCTGATCACTGTAGTTAATGATACAACAGTCAATATACCAACAGGCGTAGATGGTGATTATTTTACAATTCAGCTCACAACACCTTTTGACTATAACGGTGTTGATAATTTGATTGTTGATTTTGAACGGACTACTGCTTGCAATGTTACAGTAAGTAATCGCAGAGAAACTATGGCATATAACGGCCGTTTGAGTACTACAATAGTTGCTTCCGCTACAGGCATTGCCGCTATACTAACTCACCATATGAAATTTAACTTCGCCGGTGGTGATAACGTGCAAAGCCATGGCGGTGTTCTCAATAACACCTGGCCGTTCAACACCATCACACCGAAAATACAGTCGCTGTACACAGCGGCAGACATTGATGGTTCCGGCCCGATTACCGCGATTGGTTTCCAGATGAATGCAACGTCGGTTGCCGCGGAATACACCTATACCGTCAGGATGGGCCACACCTCGCTGGCGATGCTTACTAATCTCTCTAACTTTGTGGATAATTACAATGTCGATAGCGTTACCACGGTAGCCAATGCCGCAACCTTCTCAATTCCTGCTGGAATTCCAGCCGGAGGCTGGTTCTGGTTGCCTCTCCCTGATGGCGTCTTTAACTATAATGGTACTGACAACCTGTTGGTCGAGGTAGAGGTTCCAGTGGCGTCGGCGTCAAATTCGATCCGAACGGCATCTATGGGATCCGATATTCGTCTTCACAATACTACAGCAGACGCTACGGCTTCGGAAACTGCAGACGGCATTGCCTATCATATTAGATTTCGTTTCAATGGCGGCACCGTGGATGTGAATACTGACCTGGGTGGTTCAACTGGAAATATATTTAGTGCTGGCGATAATTCCAGGCAGGGTATGTTCCTGGCATCAGAACTCGGCACAGCCGGAAAAATCACCGCCGTTTCGTGTCGATTGCAAAATACGGGCCCAACCATCGCATCTGACTACCCAAATTATACTGTCCTCATGGGCCATACAGCGCTAACAGAACTGACCGACACCTATGCAGACAACTATGACGATGCAACCATAGTTCACAGCGGCATATATTCTCTTGCAGCGGGTCAAATTCAGGGAGATCGCCTGGTTATCCCGATTACACCATTTGCTTACGACGGTATCAGGAATCTGGTTGTCTATTTTTACAGTGATGGTGGAGCAGCAAATACTTGCGAGATGTCGAGTGTTGATGCAATACGTTATCCCAACCAAACCATGGCTGCTGGTAGTTATCTGGATCTAACTGGTACTCCGAGTAGCCGCAAGCTAGACATGCATTTTACAATATCTAAATAAAATAATTTTTCATAAACTGATACAACGGCGGGGTTAACCCGCCGTTTTTTATTTAAATTTTACCAAATTGTTGCACTTAGCGAGTTGCAGGATCTATTATCTGGAATTCTGGGCAACCACAAACAAGACACCCACCTTAATAAACACAGCGCGATAGGTTGGGTTGAGTGATAACGATGCCCAACATCCGAATCAACCATAGACATTTAAAAAACCAAAGGGCCAGTACATTTTACACCCTCACTAAAATCTCATAACTCATTAGACACACACCAGACCAGGGTCAGACGTTCTTCTCCCTTGGTCTGGATTTTATATTTTTTTAATCTCTTTTAATTGTTCATGTATTTTTCGTAGGTCACCTTTAATTTCCAATAACCGGGTTTTTAACCAGCTAGAATAATGTTCAATTCCATCAATGGTTTCTGGTTCTATGAATTCTTGTTGTGCCGGTATGGCGGCAAAAGAATCACAGAGAAAGGCACACTGATTAGAAAATTGTGTGAGTTCATCGTAGAGCCTCAAGACCTTCAGTTGTAGCTCATTAATTTGCTTGTTTTTTTTCATATCTTTGGTCCCCTTTCATCGTCTAAAGGATTGTAACCCTTTATTTAGATGAATACATGCAGGCACGGTGTAGCCATTATGTCATCACCATGTTGTTACCGTGTAGTCATTATGTCGTTACTGTGTAATCGCTATGTCGTCACCGTGTCACTATGAATGGCATAAAAGTCATAAACTCATTCTGACTGGGCACACCATCAAAGTTGCACAAAATTTTTAAAGTCCAACATAAGCAAAAAACTTGAGTTCAGTTTTAGTGAGAATTCAACCAAGGCCCGAATTGAAGAGTTTGAGAAATTAATGCGAAAAAACGGATTGATGAAATAAACATGTAGATTTTCTTTTCCCCATATTCGACATGGCAATACATACGCAACACAAATAATGCCCAAAATTTATGTTCATCTGCGTCCGTAGGATGTAATGACCTTTGCGAACCACATCAATCATGCACCGCCCTCCGCTGGTGTTCGTTTCATCACACAGCTAACCCAGACACCCAACTTAAACAATTCCTCGCATCCTATTGCATATATTACCCGATGGTTTGATGCACATCCGCCATTATGGATTTTTATCCAATCGAAGTCGTAAACAAAAACTCGATACTATCAGAGCCCGTTTGCAAGCACCCGAGCCACCCTCTCAGGATGATGATGTGCAGATGATCGAGGCACCTCCGCCATCGGATACATCAACAAACAAGACATCTAACTTAGAAAAATATTAAAACAATCTATTTAATATCACTGCTGCCCCGTTAATAATCTAAAAAATCATGTATCTACCGAGTACTTAACAGCTTAAGGAGGTTGAAATGAGCATGAGATATGAAAATTGTTTATAAAACTCATTTTACCGAAAAGATCGCAAAGAAAAAATAAATTAGGTAATGTATAAAAAATGAGACAGAAGTCTTCTGATAAGATCTAATTTTCCTCTAATATAAAACAACTTTCCTCTAAAGATAACTCAGCAAGTTTTTATAGGTAAATGAGTTGCACATGCTGCCAGTAATCGGGCCGGGATTTCAGCCTCCCAACGCCGTCGGTTGAATCGATAACAAAACTCATTGATGTATTCCTGTCAATATTTTCCT
>JAFLJQ010000236.1 GCA_022712915.1 Gammaproteobacteria bacterium
CTTTTATCCGAATATCGGCAAGTGCTTTTCGACTCAGTTTTCTTCCATCATTAGTCATGACCAAGATTATACATTATGTCGCATAATTAGTGTACTTGTTAGTAAGTGATTGGTTTTATGCTCAGTATGAGATCTACACCCCTTTTTATGTGCTTAGGATACATTGTCGGAACAAAGAACAGCATACCGTCTCGGCGAACTGATTAACTGAAACTGGTCAACTGGGCCGGCAAATACTACGCTAAATACTTGGAAATGGAAGACAAACACTGACTTTATCTCACACAACACGTTGAATGCCCATTCAAGAATCTGCTGGGTTCTGAGTATAAACTCGAACAAACCTGTCAAAAATTGGAAGATCAAAACACTAGATCACATTAACAAGATACCCAACATAACAAATCCCAATAAATCAAAAAATAATAAATTAGACATTATGTTTTCTTCTTTATGACTCGCCGTAGAGCCCTGCCTCACTGTGGCAATAACTCTGCTCCGTAGGCCCTAGGCACAGATCCGAAATACATCCCGGTTAAAAAAACATATATCCTGTTTTTTTAGTATTTTTCTTGAGCAACCAAGAGACTGTTTAGCAACTCAGACCGAGTACTGTGGCAAGGCTGAGCAACACGACTATCTGCTCTACCTGGCATTGAAGAACATTGAGTACACTATAGGGCACTTCTGAAAATTTACTGAAACAGCGTTGGCTGCGTTAAAAACAAGCTCAAAATGCTCATTTACTACGTGTAAACTGCGCGTTCTGCTCATCACATCCCTATGATGAGCCCCTTCGGTGCCATGCTATCGCATGTCAAAAATCACTCCTGATTATTTTGTCACTTGTTTTTTCCTTGCCATCATCTACTTGATTGGATTTTTAGACGTACCCTATAGTCATGAGCCAGAACGAGACAGTTTTTTTAAAATCTCGCTCATTTCTTCATCTATCAGCACACCTTTATCAATATGATTCAGTGATTTATCAACACCCGATTGCACCACAGCTAAAAGCATTTTTTCTTGTTCTTCCGTTAAACCCAAAGAAAAAAATGATGTTTCCAGATTTTGAAGCATTTCATCCATTATTTCCTGCCCTAGTATTTTATGTTCCTTTTGCGCTATCTCAACCTTCTGTAAAGCTTTATTGGAATCCTTTATCAACAGTTTCAACTGCCCGCCCATATTTAAGGAAATGAGTTTACTATCTGCCCCTTCCATGAGAATAGCAATATGGTCTCTTAAACGACCACTTTTGTCTTCATCTTCCGGCATATTCTTGATTAAAAGAGACACATTACCATAGTTAAAAATTGCACGACTTCCACTGCTAATAATTCTGTCTCCATCCTTCAACCGAAAGAGTAATTCTTGTTCTAACGGAGGGACAGGTTCTTTTGTACCAAAATTAACTATACTGTCACTCGAGCGCAGTTGCACGCTGTGCGCTAATTCATATTTAGATATTGATTCAACAATTTTAGTCGCAAGTTCTTCTATATCCATAATGACAAAACTACGTCTTAAAAAATCCAACACCACACCTTGTTCACCCGCGCTGGTCATGGCTGTCATGGCTGTCTCAATGGCCACTTTGTGATTCCGTATTGATTCAGATTGTATATCTTTATTACTTCGAGCCAGCAAAACTTTTTGCTGTAACTCCTGTGACTGTACGGGCTTTATCAGATAATCACTACCGCCTGCATCATAGCCTGCCAATTTTTCTTTAATAGTGTCATGACTGGATATAAAAATAACATCGACGTCATGTGTATCAGGATGTTCTTTTAATTGACGGCAGGTTTCATACCCATTCATTCCCGGCATCTCAACGTCCATCAAAATTATATCTGGCTTTTTGTCAATCGCCATCAAACAACTTTCCCCGTCACTAAACTCGTGCAGCTCATATTTTTCACAACTGAATTCATCTGCAATAACCATTCTTGCCACAGGATCATCATCAACAATAAATATTCGAACAGACATAGTGCTCATCACCAGCAACCTCATTATAAATAATTAAGGCATTTTACAGCCTCATTGGTAAACCTTGCTCCTTCAAAGAATAAACAATTATATTTGCATATTAAAAAAGGCTATCCATCACCCCCACTCATCATATTTCTATCGTAATCAACCAGTTTAGCTTCAATATGATCAAGTAATTGTTGTAGCATACCGCACAACTCTTCTGCCAGGATGATAGCATCATCCCGTTTAGCACTGGCTTCCTGTTCTACTTTCTTAGCCATTTCAAAAACAGAAAATGCCATAATATTTCCTGCCGTTCCTTTTATTGCATGCGACAGTGATGCAATCTCATCCAAATCCTGATTTTTTATAGCGGCATATAATTTACTACAATTCCCTTCAAAACCTGAGAACGAAGCTTTCAGTAATCTTTGTATAAACTCCTTGCGTCCATTGTAACGCTTGGTCAATGCATCCCAATCCATAATTTCATCATCCTTATCAAGATTAAATATTGCAATTTTCTGTTCTGTTATATTTTCAACGCTATATTTAACGTTATCCTGTGAATGATCGACTTTGTTACCTGCTGTTGTTATATTTTCGAGTATCGTTGTAACAAGATTTTCAGTATCGACTGGTTTACTCACATGGGCTACCATTCCGGAATCAAAACACCGTTGCTTTTCATCCGCATAGGCATGGGCAGTAAGCCCAATAACAGGCAGATTTTGATACATTTTTGAAATATTACTTGTTGCTTCATACCCATCCATTACCGGCATTTGGATATCCATTAACACCAGATCAAAAGACGCAGAACCTTCTTTCTGGAGGATATCAAGTGCCAACTGGCCATTTTCAGCAAAGATCGTTCGCCCACCTTCATTCGCAATGATATCTTCTAAAACAATCTGATTAATTTCATTATCTTCTGCCGCGAGTATCTTTACCCCTGCCAGACGGTGATGGCTTTGTTGACTATCCTGTTCAATTGTTCCGGAAATGCTTCTCTGTAAATGACGAAGTCGTAGCGGTAATTCAATTACTTGTAGTCTGTCGTGCAAAATCTCCATTGTTGAGTTAATTAACCCAGGCATAACGACTGCCACTACCTGCATCCCCTGATTTAATGCTTTATCAACAGCATTTACAACATCGGCATCGCAAAACTCTTTTTCCGGAATTAAAACACAGCCATCAAATGGTACTGACAGAGCCTGAAGTGGTGATAGCATCTCTACATGAGAAGATAGTTCCGACAGTTTCCCGGACAATTCATCGGCATCGTGTTCACTCGATACTGCAAGACGAACAATTGGACACCCTTCACAACTGACTGCCTGATTGAAGACAGGCTCTATCATAGGTAAGTGTATTTCAAAATCAGAGCCTTTATCGATTTCACTTTCAACGATAATCTCACCATTCATCATCTCCACTAACTGACTGCTAATTGCCAAGCCCAGACCAGTACCGCCAAACCGCCTGGTTGTTGAACTATCAGCCTGTTCGAAAGGCTTAAATAACCTGGATACCTGCTCTTTTGTCATACCCAGGCCGGAATCAACAATACGCATTACAAGTAACTCTTTGTCTATACTTGCCTCGAGGTATATGTGCCCTTGTTCTGTGAACTTGAGAGCATTGGTAAGTAAATTTCCCAATATTTGAGTGAATCGCATTGGGTCGCCCAGCAGGGTTTCGGGTAAATCTATTGATTCCTTTACTTTAAAATCAATACCTTTTGCAAAGGCATCCACAGCAACAAAATTGATGGCCTTGTCAATAACACCACCCAGATTAAACCGCACCTGCTCAATTCCCAATTTTCCGGCCTCAAACTTTGAAAAATCCAGGATGTCATTTACAAGACCATACAGGTGTTGACCAGAATCCATAATGCGTTGAAAATTCAGCTTATTTTTACTATTCTCACTTGTTCTTACCCCAATCTGGGCAATACCCAGTACGGCATTGAGCGGTGTACGAATCTCATGACTCATATTGGCTAGGAATTCACTTTTCACTTGTGCCAGACGTTCTGCTTCCTCTTTTGCGCTAAGTAAGGCCTGTCTCGTTTCATTGCGATTTAAAATCTGGCCAAGCAAATCTGCCAGCGTTTTTAACAGCTCCAAATCATTCGTGTTCCAGCCTGATTTATGCTTAACGGAGTCAAAACCAATTGCAGCCCGCAATTGACCTGCATATTTTATCGGCAATACCAAAAATGCACTTACAGAAAATAGAACAGCTAAAGATTTCAATGAAGATTCTTCCGGTTTTAGATTGCCGGCATTGGGCACATTAATAATTTTTCCACTATCCAGTATTTCAATAGTAGAAACATGTTCAGCCATCGGTATATTTTTAACAAATGTTGCGCCGGCATTCGCACCAGGCTCACACCATTGATGAGTAATTGAAAAGCTCTCCTGTTGCAGATTAAATTGAATAAGGTGTGCGCGCTCTGCACTGATAAATGTTCCAATCCTCCACAGGGACACTTCCAAATGTTTATCCAACATGTCATTATCTGCTCCGATCAAAGCACTGGTAATATCAGATACCATGCGCTCGAGTGAAGCACGTCTTTTCAAAATATCCATTGTTTTCGCGAGATCATATTGCAGAGATTTAACCTGGGATATATCAGTTGCAATCCCGATTAGTCCATTGATATTATTTTGATTATCAAAAAGTGGTAGTTTGGTCACCAAAAACTCGCTGTCAGTCCCGTCAGGGAGTTTTATCACCTCTTCCATCGTCAAGGACTGCTTGCTATCGAATATATGTTTATCCAGCATCATGATATTTTCAGCCATGTCCTTACCATATATGTCCGTGTCTGTATGCCCCACAATTTCTGACTTACTGAACCCCGTCGCTTGTTCAAAGCGACGATTAACTATCATGTATTCGCCGTGTTGTGTTTTATGATAAAAAATGGCTGGAATATTTTCAATAATGAATTCAAGCTGTTTTTTACTATTTTCAAGGTCAAGGGTTCGGCTCTCAACCAATTCTTCCAGATGCTCTTTGTAGTCGTTAAGTGTCTTTTCCGCTTCTTTTCGTTCTGTTATATCGACATGGGTACCAACCAGACGGACGGCCTTTCCAGATACATCATGCACCGCAATTGTGCGCGACAGAATATAAACCCAATGGCCCTCTTTATGACACATACGAAACTCAGTCTCATAACTATTACATTTACCGGCCATGCACTCATCAATCAGTTGAGTGGTTTCCATCATGTCATCTGCATTGGTTAATCGATCCCAGGTTGCAAAGTCATTTTTCAATTCATGTTCTTCATACCCCAACATGGATTTCCAACGCGGCGAGTAATAAACATCATTGTTTTTTACATCCCAGTCCCATAGGCCATCGTTTGATGCCCGCATAGCAAGGTCAAATCTTTCAGTGCTTGCCTTCAAGGCGTTCTGTATATTGGTTTGGTCAGTTATATCAACCTCCATACACACAAAGATCCTTTCTTCGTCCTGTGCAATACCAAATATCGTTACCAATATTGTTTTCTCCTGGCCATCTCGATGATAAATGGTCATTTCAGTTGGATCTAACTGTGAGGTATTTGTTGTTGGAGTTCGCCAAATAGACACAAAATCATCCAATTCCTCTGTGGTCATGATAAGTTGATCCAGCGTTTTTCCAAGTGCCTCCTCACTGCTCCAGCCATACAACTTCTCTGAAGCATTATTCCAGTACAATACCAGACCATTGCGGTCATACCACTGAATAGCCACGTGGGGAGAATTTTCCAAAGTACCACGTAATATCGCTTCCGAACGAGCCAGTGCAGTTGCACCTTCTTCAGCCCTTTGACGTGCAAGCATCAGTTTTCTGTTAGATAGTATTAATCCTGTTGTCAGTAGCAGTATTACAACACCTGTAATGATCGATATAATTATCCAGTGGCTATAACGTTGCCAAACGTCAAACATAGTAAATTCCGGAATAAAATCGAAAGGTGGCAGTCGTAATTCACGTGCAACATCAACAACTGGATCATAGTCGATGGGTATACTAAATCTGTAAAACCCCAAAGACTCAAGGAATGGTGCACCAGCATCAATCGACAGCAGACTTGCAACTATTTGTTGAGCCACATCAGGATCAACATGGGGTAGCATAATCAATGGCTGGTTTGGATAGAGACTGGTGGACACGGCATAAGGATAGCCAGGCATATTTTGCTTATTGATTACCTTCAGTTTACTTAAATCAAGCTTTCCCCGTTTAATCATCTGCTCGATAAAACCTGCCCGGATAAACCCTGCATCGACTCTTTCTTCCAGAATCGCATTGACTATACCCTCAGCATCAGGCTCAATAATCATGCTCACCTCTTCCGGCATATTAATACCCGCCTGGACCAGTGTATGGGCCTGCGCCAGATATGCCCCCAGGTAATGATCACCGTTAAAGGCGATACGTCTCCCTTTTAAATCGGCCAGTGATACCAGATCAGTCCTCTTACTTGATGTAATGATGGCTCCTGCAATCGCAGGAACAGACCTGCCATCATACGATTCAACGACTGCTGATATTACCCTGGCTAAACTGTTTTGTTCTTTTAACCGTATAAAAATCGCTGGATCGGTCAATAAAAAATCCAACTGGTTGTGATTTAAGGCATCCTCCATCTCCTCATAAGTCAAAACCTTCAATACAACCTCTGTTTCCGGTTCATGCGGTAAAATATGGTCAGCTAATTTGTCCCAATTTCTCTGTGGGACATGCCCATAATGGTAGTCATGGACACCTATAATGATCTTCTTATACGCATATGCACTATGCGAAAAAACAGATACAAAAATAAATATCGGCAGATACCTCAGCAGTGAACAAACACTATTTTTCAACAGGCAAGTACCTTGTTGTTACCAGTTCCGTCAATGTATCCGGTTTGGGGATCGCCTTCATCTTGACCATAATCGCAGATAATTCTCGTGCTGCGAGACTAACCTTGTCACCATCAGACAAGTAACGCCGGTTACTCGCCACGTTTGGCAATTCAAGCCCTCTGAATACACCCAACACCTTATCTCCTTCCAGTCCGAGGTGATGTGCCATGCGATAAGCCGTATCATGTGGACTGGAACGCATATGCTGCAATGCCCTGAAATGGGCGCGGGCAAGGTCACGCAATGCATAGGTATGCTTCCTGGCGACCTCCGGTCTTACGGCCAACACATCAAAAATCAGATCCGCAATGTCGCGACTATCGAACATGCGCCTTCCACCTTGTTCTTCTAATTGACTGGCAAGCGGCTCATAGGTAATCAAGGCATCGAATTTATCGCGCTGCCAGTCTTGCAGATGGTTGTCGATGGTACTGTTAACCAGCGTCACACTATTCTCAGACAACTTCGCAGCAGCCAGAACTTTATGCAGCATCAGGGCACCCACGGTCGTTTTTTCCACTCCGATACGCAAGCCCTTGAGTTCCGCAAGCGTCGTCATTTTCTTTTTTGTGATCAGTGCATCGGCACCGGCTGATTCATCAAACACCAGCACGACCTGGAGCGGAATACCATCAGCACGAGCACGTAACACCTCATCCAGTGTTAATGCTACGCCATCCACCTTACCCTCTATCAGTGCACGCAAAGAGGCCGATGCAGATGGTGTTTCCTCGATATAAATATCATCTTTATCCAACCAGCCCTCTCGCTGTGCCAGAAACATGAATTCATAACCCGGCCATTTATGTGCCGCGATACGAAGAGGCTCAATAGATCGATCACAGCCTACCAATAGTGGTGCTATTGAGATGATAATAAATAATGAACGAAGGTTTTTTATAAACCTCATTAATTTTGTTCCTGCCACTTTGGTTTAACCTATGCCTGGTAACGGGCTTTACAAAAGCCATGATATTCAAGATTTATTATCTATAGATATCGGATAGTTGATATAATTCTAGAGCGATGTCGTTGACAAATAATATCGCACCCCTGTTCTTTAATATTTTTTAATGCAGTTTTAACAAAATTTTACAGTTTTGAGATTCGAGCAAACCTACATGGACAATACTTCAACGTGGCGACTTCATGAAAACACAGTAACTACCCACCCCTTATACATAGAATTCACTAACAAGAACCATTTGATGAATAGCCACAAGGGTTCACGGTCAAGTCTTGCGTTTTACCTATCTCTTCTAAATAACCTCTTCTGGCATGAAGTACCCATTCAAGAGCTGAAGATAAACATCTTCATCAAACTCATCTAAAAGTCCTATAATCGCCACCCCTCATATCCATCGAAGTCATACTCAATTTAATATACCGATGAATACTCGAATACAGTCATTCCAACATCATGATGATATAGCCATGTTTTAGTATTTTCATGGCTTGGCATAATTATTCAATATATTCAATCATTAAACGCTTATGCCGCTGTTAAAAATCATTGCTGTGGTTATATCGGTCGAAGGTAATGCAAATCAATGATCTACATGTAAAGAGGCGTTCTCAATCATCGCGATCGCTCACATAGAGCTACGGGTTGCATCTATGTTCTTGCCGTGTAACAAGGCAAGTGCCATTAGGGCATCGGCCTGGTTTTCACAGGCCTTTCGTATATATCAGAAGTTATTGCAGTAGAAAAAGTTATGTATAGACATCACCTATAGTATATTTCGCCAGGCCGAGGTAAGTACTTCATGCACATTACCCTCTATAAGCTCACCGTGAGACAAAATAATGCGTTCAGAATCCCAGGCAAGTATCTTTTGAAGACCGTCACGCACGATAGACTTATCACCCCACCCTAATTGATATTCTGGTGCAGCCTTCGGATTGTTCCACATATAAAAAATATACTTCCACCAAAATCTTAAAATTAAGCCTGTTGGATGTTGGATGTTGGAAATCATCACCAATGTTTTCAAGCAAATCTACCAGTATAAGGGTTTTAGATGGCTTGTGGAAAAATGCCACTTCCCAAATATATTTGGTGCCTTGTACCAGAACCTGTTCCAGTGTGTTTGACCAGCGGGGATCAGCTTTATTACCCAGAATCCAGTCAAACTTTATATCTGACCGTTTTCTTTCAAGGCCGGGGCATAAATATGTCTCTGCATTTGGGTACTCCTTTTGAAAATTGGTCACAAACAAATGATGATAAGATCCAGGTGCGACTATATATTTAACATCACCTATAGAGTTTATTTCTTGCTTGACTGTAGCATCGATTTTACAGGGATCATGAATCAACAACTCACCATTAGCTAATTTAATGACTGTCATACGCCCAAAGAGGTCGATCCCGGCATATCGAACTGGATACTCATAAATCCATATTTGATCGTTGAAAAATGTTACTAGTTTATTTTCACCCATTTGCACACATCCCGTGTCGATTTAATTATTTGTTTTTCTGTCAACAATTTCAATCTTTTAATTCTTTATTTTATTACTTCATAGCATAGTACTGATCAAACATTATATTCTATAGCCAATCAGTAAATGCCACTCCAATACCGACTCGATTAACTCGGGCATTATAATCAATCAAACTTTCTCCATAACCGTTAAAATACTGCATAAACCACTTGACCCGACGAGTCATGGGGAAACTCCAGTTAACTTCAATCGCCCCATAGTTTGGACTATGAAAATTATTTCTTAGCATAATACTGACAGTATGTTTACCTCCGGCATAGGCTGCACGAAGCTCACCATGCCCGAGGTAATTATCAATATCCGGGTTATCTTCCTTGGATGAACTCATTTCTTTGAAGTGGTACCATGGCTTTACACTCAAATATAAATCACCACGCTGAAAAATAAGATCGAGATATACACGGTTCCATGTTCGAGATCGATTACCCGATTGACCATTAGACTGATGAACTAAGCCCATTTGTATTAATCGATTATCCATACCAAAGAAATTCCCGTCACTCTCAAAAACCAGAAATACCTCCGGTTCATGTACAGTCTCACGAAACCGGTAAGAAGCACGGTCATTATAGGCCTGCCAAAAAGATAGATTAGTATAAGCAAACTGAAGTGAACCCTGTTCTCCAAATAGGTTCTCAATAATAGGGAACTTCACACTAAACTGAAACTTTACTTCCAGGCTATCAAGCTCTCCTTCATTCGTAGTATCAACGGGTGCATTATTTGGTGTGCCATTATATGAGATTGGCAGAATGTAATTGGGTTTATGAGGAGTAAGCACAAAAGGCTGGTAACGGGTTTTACGTTCGATCTGGATACGCCGATCAAGAGCAGAAAGTCCATCACTATTTTCTGCCTCTGGAAAGTCCTCTGCATAAGCTATTGCAGTCATTAGTAGCATAAAGGAACATAAAAAGACGCAGGTCTGACATAATTTTGCCACCCAAACCAATCCCTGAATCGGCCCCATTAATAATATAGCCCAGATACCTGTTTCCTGAAACGGGCAAATAGGGAGTGAAGCAGTATCGGCCATCCACTATTCCTTAGATATGTATCGTGACTAATTTTTTTAGCCACAATGATACGCTAGACATCGAGTTTTGCTCCTTCAGCACCATTTTTTGACACCTCCACAAATGCAACCCTAAAATTAAGGTTACTATCTTATTAAAGGGAATCAATTTTACATTTAGTTAAAGTTAATAAATACACTCAGGAACAAATTACTCACTCCACTAAAAATATTTCACACTATTCTTTTTACAACAAACAACAAATTTTATGAATGACGCAGATCATCAATCGATATAATATTTCACTATCAACAGCTTTATTTATAAGAATTTGCGAACACAGAATCCTGAACGGGGACTAAAAATCGATAATCGTCTATTAGAAAATGTTATAACACCGTTTACAAAAATCACATATCGCCACGTAAAGGCTTTTTGGATGAACAAAACAGTTTCCTAACAAAGCCAGTATAAACACCTGTCGCCCGGCACCTCCACATGTGAAGTTTTCCCTCGCGGGACATTAATTCTACCTATTATTCTAACAATGATCTTTTAATAAACTCCTCACTGCTGAGATTATCAACCTCCGGCACTTCATGAGCTATATATAGGGCGGGATCATCCTCTAAGAGATCCATATATTCATCCATAAAAGCGATCCATTCACTGCTCGTGTACAGCTCTGTAATCGCATCGATGCTACCTTCATACTCAATTATGGCAATGACGTTATAACGAATATGTCGAGAGGCGGTCTCACTCGGATCGAAACGTTGTTCGGTTCGATAAACTTTGTAACTAGTGATGCCCGGAAGGTTCCTTACAAACCACAACTTACGCTGTTTGAGAAACTCCTCGTAAAGGTCTTCCTTTCCAGGTTTCGTACTGTGTGCTGTTACCATGCATGTCATTACAATTGTCCTCTAATGTAAGATTATCGTGAAAATTTCTCTTTTTCTTTTTTAAAAAACTTTATTTCGCTCATAAATATAAGTTTCCACCGCTTTCGTTAGCACATAGTTAAGGTGCTTTGTATAACGAATTTTTATCAGTCGCAATTATTTCAAGTCAACTTAGTGATAAGTCGAGGCTAATACAGTCTATTCCCTCATCAAATTAGCGACTCAATCAAATGACAGATCGCTTCACCATCAGGCTCCCCATCTGGCATTGACTGCCATTTCTCCAAAGCATCGTCCATACGTTGTTGCAGGCTGTTTAATTCAGCCAGTTTGCTTCTGTTCTCATTGATACGCTGCTGAATGATGTCGCGCACCGCTGGACAGGGGGATAATCCATCATGGCTATTATCAAAAATGGTCTGGATATCACGCAGTGTGAAACCAAGGCCCTTGGCCCGACGGATAAATTTCACTTTTCTAATATCACCGTCGCCAAACAGTTTGTAGCCATTATCAGGACTGCGAGACGGCGTTAACAAACCAATACTCACATAATGTCGTATCGCGTCCGGTGTCACTTGCGTCGCTTTTGACAACTCACTGACCGTTAACATCGTCTTCACTCATCGATTTATCTCCAAGAGACCCTAAGTGTAAACCCTAGGTGTTACACACAGGTCAATCACTTTCTTTTGTTTGATTAAATTTATTCATCACGAATAACCATTTGATGCGTGACACCTTGTTCTAAATCTATGGTATTTTCCACCACCAGTGTCATGGGGTCGAACACCCAGATCTTAGCTTCCTTGCGGCTTGAAACATAAAACTTGTTAAGATTTTTTATGTAAGCCAGATGATAAAGTGCTGAACTCAACTCAGCCGTTTGACACGCTCCGTTAGTGAAATCAACCCGTGTAATAAGGCCTTCTTTTTAAAGAGAAAAAAAAGCCGTACACCCAACATAAGCAGCTCTATTTGTAACACTCTAATTTGAGACTGGAAATTCACCTAAACAAACATGACGTCATGATTTTAATTGATGATATTTTATTTTTAAACGTGGGTGTCCAGGCAAGTGCTCTAACAAGTACTCAAAAACATTCAACGAATCATTGAGCCTGAGCTTGATTTGCTTTTCACTTTCATTCAACTCATCTCAGTGAATTCAAATCTTTTGAGCAGAAATGTACGCTCATTAACATAAAAATGCATCAAATATAGAAGCAAATAAAAAAATATGCCGCTTTTTAGGTTTTCCTATAATGGCCATCTTATTTGCTCCTTACCGCATTAGCTCTACTCCTATATATTAATTAACGTTTCTTTAATTCAAACAGGTCTTTTCGTCTATCTTTTAAATTTTTAACACTTCCAAATTGATGAAGTTCGCGTAGCAAATAAATATCCACATCTGCAATTAATATCATTTCTGTGTTAGGTGTGGCTTCTGCTTTTATACCGTTAGAAGGAAAAGCAAAATCACAGGGCGTAAAAACAGCTGACTGAGCATATTGAATATCCATATTATGTACTTTGGGCAAATTACCCACGCCACCGGTAATGGCAACATAACATTCATTTTCAATAGCGCGTGCATGTGAACAAGCTCTCACGCGAGAATAACCATTTTGTGTGTCAGTTAAAAAAGGTACAAAGAGAATATCCATACCTTCATCGGATAAAAGCCGACTTAATTCCGGGAACTCAGAATCATAACAAATAAGAATGCCAATTTTGCCGCAGTCAGTATCAAATGCTTTAAGTTGGCTGCCACCTTCCATCCCCCAGATTCTGGATTCATCAGGCGTTACGTGTAGTTTTTCGAAACGATCTGTCGTGCCATCTCGTTTACATAAATAACCTACGTTATAAAGTCGACCATTAACAATCTCAGGCATACTGCCTGTGATAATATTAATATTGCAAGTTATCGCCAGTTCAGTAAACTTATGTACAATGGTTTCAGTGTGTTTAGCCAGTTCACGTATAGCCTGGGGCTCACTAAGGTGATTGTTTTCAGCCATTAATGGTGCATTGAAAAATTCTGGAAAGAGGGCAAAGTCTGAACGGTAACCGGCAACAGCATCGATAAAGTATTCAGCTTGTTGCATTAACTCATCAAGATCTTTATAAGGCCGCATTTGCCACTGAATTAAACCAAGCCGAACCAATTTTTTAGTAGGTGTGGCCTTTTTGCTGGGTTTTTCATAATAAATATTACGCCATTTCAACAACACAGCATAGTCATTTGAAGCTCCATCGCCTTCAAGATAGCCTTTTAAGACTTTAGCGGGATGAAAATCATTTGAAATCTGGAAGTTCAATACTGGATCATGAATATCTTTTCGTTTAACTTTTTCGATGTATTCTTTTGGAGAAAGTGTATCAGAAAATTCATGGTAATTTGGTATGCGTCCCCCAAAGGTAATGCCTTTTAAATTTAAACGTTCACAGAGTTCTTTTCGGTAATCATAAAGTCTGCGGCCTAAACGTAAACCACGAAATTCTGGTTTTATGAATACATCAATACCATACAGCGTGTCACCTTCAGGAGAATGAGTGTTAAAGGTAGAATCACCTGTAATTTCTTTATAAGTATGGGTGTCATCAAAATTGTTATAGTCAACAATAATAGATAACGCACAGCCAGCAATTTGATCATTGACCTTAATAACAATCTGGCCCTCAGGAAACTTTTGAATTAATGACTCAATTTGGTGCTCTTTCCAATAGGTGTCAGGCATAGTGGAGTAAGCTTCAATCATGGCCTTTTTTAGCTCTTGGTAATCATCAAGATTTAACAAGGTTAATTCAACATTTTCAATATCTTTCATTATTAAAACACCTGCTCGGTAATTAAAAATATCATTCTAGTGGTATCAAATAGAGGACAGACACGTTTTCTTAAAAATCTGAAATCTACTCCTATCCGATAACCGGCTCACCTTGGTTATGGCTTAACCAGACACCCACCCCAACAAATAGTTAATAGTCAATAAAAAACAGTTAGTTAGAGCATTTTCTTGGGGTGGGAGTCCTATTGTTTGCTCTCAATTGCGTTTGTTAGCTGTTAATCCGAACTAAAAGTAACAAAATGAGAGCATAGCTCATATGCCTGCAGTCCTATTCTTGATTCTTAAATTTATTATTGCAATAACCCAAAGCACTTCCTCGCACCCGACGACTCTCCGAACTGTCATTTGGTGCAGCATTGTTTTTCACAATAGCATCAGCCTGATGGTTTGCCACACAATCGCAATAAACTTCCGGAGTGACCTTAACTCCGTGTTTTTTTAAATTAATTTCAATTGGGCTCATGCCTTTTGGCATACGCTCATATGGACCAATACAGCTTTTATTTGCCTTTTTATATTCAAAATTTCTATCAATATCAGCCACTGCCGCATTAATTCCAACAGCTACAACCAAAACCCCAAAAACAAGCCGAGAAATATATTTCATTATTATTTCCTTTATTATTTAAAATAAATGCTGATATTTAACATTGACGAGGTGGCTATTGAAATTATCAGCGTAACCAGACACCCAACATAAGCAGCTCTATTTGTAATACTCCGATTTAAGACTGGACTCTCCTAAATAAACATAACGTCATGATTTTAACTGATAATACTTAATTTCTTAACGTGGGTGTCCAGGCAAAAATTCATCAACACTAAGAACATTCAACGCCTCGTTGAGGTCTTCGATTGATTTTCTTTTCGTTTTTATTCAATTCATCTCAGTGATCTCAAATTTTTGAGCAGAAATGCATGCCGCTTTTTAGGTTTTCTTAAAGTGGATGTCTTGTTTGTCCGATTAATTATTTCTTAAGATGGGTGTCCTGTTTATTATTTAGTTGATCACTGCAGGAAGGCTTATATGTATAAATTTTAAAATGGAAACTGTATTGCTACTTTATGTTCTTCTGAGTCTGATGCTAAATGAATCCCTGTTAATATACCGGCCCCACCACCGACGAAAAAAGAAAACATAAATTGTCCAAGAGATCCACCCAAGTTATCTGATGGGGCAATATGAGTAACCAATGAATATGCAGCAAGAGCACCAATAATAGCCCCTGCACCTCCAGCCAATATTTTAGCTCCCGCCTCAGGAGGCATAAAATTTTTAAAGGTAAGATTTGCTGTAATGTTAAAGGTCTCGATATCCAGATCTCCTGATGAGGTTGATGATCGATTATTGAGATTACCTCCCATGTAATCTATATTGATGCCAAACATCCACTTTTTATTTAACATATTATTCCAACCCCCACCAACCAGATACGACACCCCTGACCAATCATGACTTAGGTCTGTCACATGTCCTACTCTATAACCCTGTGAATAATCTATCCTATAGTTTGCCTGTCCAACACCGAAACGAGCAAACATTTCGCTTTCAGCCATATAAAAATGGGATTTAATTGCAAGCATTGTGAAATTTGCACTAATCTCACTAACACCGTTAGGCTTATCACCTAGACTAGAAATATTGTTCACTATCAGCTCAAGTGAGTACGGATTTTCATACTTATAACCTAGCGTTAACGCTTTGTTTATACCAATAAAATGATCTGGTACATTTTCGGCCCCGCCCTTTTTAGTTACGCTACTTACGCCTAAACCAAGACCAACATATAAACCACGATCTACCGCTTCATCTTGAGCGTTCAAGGACGGTGCCAATAATATGCCAGCTAATAAAACTAAATACTTCCCCATAAGTGGCACCTTTTTTTATACGACAAGTAACAGACTAAATAGCAACAAAAATCGGACACCCATCTTAATGTTGTTTTCATTCAACTCACCTCAGCAAATTCGAATTTTCGAGCAGGAATGCATGCTCATTAACATAAAATTCATCTCATAAAGAAGAAAACAAAAAAGTATGCCGATTTTTAAGTTTTCTTAAAGTGGGTGTCTTATTTGTTCATAACCCCCAGCTTTTCTGAAGATATTTTGATATTCCAGTTAAGCCAGGAAACATACTTGCTTCAGTAACTCCATAAATATGAAGCATTGTTGCAATTGAGCTTAAGGCATCCTCATCAATAACCCACTTATGTATACCATCTATTTCCAACTCTGCTTCTGGGTTTGTTTGTACGGTAAATAAACCAGACTGCGCTGTTATTCTTGATGTCATATGATGTGGCTCAAAAAGAACAGGCGAACCAATACTAAAAGGTGATTTGTCAAAATCCGGTAAATCTAAAGCGTATCTATCTTCAATAACATATATTGCTACGTCATTCCCATACAAATGATTTTGACATGAAAAAAACGCTGCAACTAAAGGATTTGTCGTCCAATCTAGCATTCTTGTTGGCAGGCCATGGTGCTGTGCTATTGCTAACCATTCCCAATCATTATCAGGTGTTTTTGCTAAATAAGGCGTTGCTCTTCTTTTATAATCATCTATAACGCCAACTTCTGCTTCTAAATCAACAATGTACTTATAGTCTTTGTGTTCTTTTCTGAATTCCTCGTTTTCTAAAACACTTCGACCAAACCTAGAAATCAATTTATATTCTTCGTCCTTAACCCCCCGATAAACAGGGTGCGTGCTAAAGTAAGAATACGTCATTTCTTGGAAGTCTGATAAAGTATTAATAACTTCTGTTTTCATAATCTAAGTAATATAACGCTCAGTTGTGCGACAGTGAACGAGTGCGCGAGTGAACTGTCGCGACACCAACCACTTGTTAAGTTGCTTTACTTCCACTGAGTTTAATGCCCAATGGTAACAGCGCAACTATTATGCTCAAGCCAACCAATACTGGCTCGTAGTTGCCGTCTGGATCTTTGAGCCACATGCCAACTATTAACATAGAAATAAGCAATAATATTGCCTCAAAACCCCAAAGCCATTTTTCCAAGAGTGATTTACCGGTACTGAGTTTCAGCTTGACCACTTCCGCGTTCAGTGAGTTTTGAAAATTTGCAAGATCCGTATCCATGCCCGACTCCACTTCGGGAAGCATGCGCTCATATAATCTGGAGATATTTGCTTGCTCTGTGGCTTTCTTGAAACGGGGAAGAGCTTCAGACTTATAAGATTCTTGGGCAGATGTTGCTAATGTCTGAATGTCGATCTCAATATTCTTAATAGTAGGTGATATCCATAGTGTGAATATGATTGAGGGCGGTCTGGAATAACTTCGCATTTCCTTCACTGATGAAGTCCATTGTACGTTTTATGGTGTCGCCCGAACCTAGCCGCCCTTCGGCCGCGTGCTTAGCTAACATTGCAGCAATATCATCGTTAAGAGTTCTAATGAGATCAGATTCGACAAGCCTTAGCTTTTCTTGAAAATTTTCCATGATTTCTGGATGCATCATTGCTCCGTTTTTAAAACACCAACCCGGACACCCATCCTAATATTGACACCCAAACAGATCAAGCGTAACTTTCGTGCTAGGAAGTATACAGGTTAAAGGAGTTAACCATGCCCAAACCCCGCTATGCTCAAGTCTCGTTAGACGCCACCCCCTACTATCACTGCGTATCTCGTTGTGTTCGCCGTGCATTTTTGTGTGGCACGGATAACGTCTCTGGCCAAACATATGAACATCGCCGAGGCTGGATTGAAGATAAACTGCTGGAATTGGCGGGTATCTTCGCCATTGATGTCGCGGCCTATGCCATCATGTCGAATCACTATCATTTAGTGTTACACATCGACAAATCACAAACAGAACGCTGGGATAAAAATCAAATCATTGAACACTGGCACCAGCTGTTCACAGGAAATGCACTCTCGCAACACTATATGAGTGGTGAATCACTGGGTGAGGCTGAATTAAAGGCTCTTGATAAGAATGTCACCACATGGCGGCAACGCCTGATGGATATCAGTTGGTTCATGCGGGTGTTAAATGAAGGAATTGCCAGACAAGCCAATACCGAGGACAACTGCACGGGCCGATTTTATAAGCTACATCCCTGTAGCTTACCCTTCGGGCCAGCTTACGCTGTTCAAATTTGATCCCTTCAAATTTGTAGGAGGGTCGATTTAAATCCCAGGCCCTGCTAGATGAGGCCGCGCTCATGGCTTGTATGGCCTATGTCGATCTCAATCCTATTCGGGCCGTTATGGCAAAAACACCTGAAACGTCTGATCACACCAGCATCAAGCAACGAATAATCAAGGCTAGCCAGGTCGCACAAGCTAATCATTCAAAACAACAACCCTCCTCCCTTCTTCCCTTTGCAGGGTATCCTAGAACCAACATGCCAAAAGGCCTACCCTTTCGTCTAACCGACTACCTGGAATTGATGGACTGGACAGGACGTATTTTGCGAGATGATAAACGAGGTGCTATTGCTGATAACCTGCTACCCATTCTGGAACGGCTTAACATGAACACCAAACACTGGCTTTATCTTGCCAATCATTTTGAAAGTCCGTTTAAAGGTCTGGTGGGTTCAGCCTATAATCTCAAACAAGCCTGTCAGAAACCTGGTTACCAACGAACACCGGGGATTCGAAGTTGTGAGACCTACTTTCCATAGTCACTAATTTCTCTTCACCTCAACACTAAAAACATTCAACGTATTGTTGAGGCCTGCGCTTGATTTACTTTTCGTTTTAATTCAATTCACCTCAGTGAATTCGAGTTTTTGAGCAATAATGCATGCTCATTAACATAAAATTCATCTCATAAAGAAGAAAACAAAAAAGCATGCCTATTTTTAGGTTTTCTTAAATTGGGTGTCTTATTTGTTCAATTTGTTAATTTGTTGTTATAATAATTCTGAGCCAAACTCTAAAACTGACTCACCAAATTGAGCCGTAGCTTTTTCTTTTACCACGTTAAGTATTAATCGCAACTCAATTAGGTCATTTCCAATTTCTGCGATTAAGTTTTCATCTGTTGATGTATCACATACTTCTGCCATCGCTTGCTCTTTTTCTATTAGAGACTCTAGAATTATTTTCGCCTCTGACTCTACTAGATTTAACACTAAACTGCTCATACGGCTTTACCTTCTTTTTTAAATACTCTAGTAGCCATTAACGCCATTTCTTCTAATAAGCCTTTATACTTATCAACGGGCATGTTATAAACAGGGGTTATACAATAATGATGGGATTTATCTTTTATAAGCTTTAAGCCTATAGGTAAATTCGTATTTGGTTTAAATCTCCAAACCCACCCGGTTATTGGAGACTCATTGATGCCTTCTTTATCAAAAACACTAATTCCTTTTCCGTTTGCTACAATTACTTTTATGCCATTAATATCAATTGTATTTACATCTCTTTGACGAACGTGAGAAAGTTTAGGGCTCGTGGAATTTCCAAGCCTAAATAATTCTTCGGGTGCAATATAAAATTCTTTGGTAGCATTATCCCCTCCTTGTTTTTAATGGGCTAACGGTTAAGCATTTATACGCCGTGCGCAACATGGTGTATAAATGTTTGTTGGACTATACCGCACTGTGCACGCTCTATGAGGATTGTATTGAAAACGGGGAGGTCTGTCTAAGTGAATTCGTTGGTACTGAAGCGACTATTAGCCTGTGATAGTGTTCTTTAGCCACAATTATAATGTCATTAACCTTCTATTTTGTACATTTTTTAACCTGTTTTTGATGACTCAGCTACACGGTATCCCAAACCCTCTCGGCCTACTCGATTGTTTTCTTTTCGACAAATTAAATCACCCATTCCAAGAAAATATAATAACACCTTATTATTTATACACTATCAAGAATTTATTAAGGTGGGTGTCCGGCTAGCCCTGTAACATTCATCTCATAAAGAAGAAAACAAAAAAGTATGCCTATTTTTAGGTTTTCTTAAAGTGGGTGTCTTATTTGTTATGTAAGAGGGATAACTTGGAAATATCAAGCCTTGTACTTCTCGTACTCATCTAAATACAAGCGCTCAGACTCGTCACGGAACTGGTTTCGCTTCTGGTGTAAATCATTGAGCTTTTCACTGATACTCTTATAGATAATTTGGTGGGCTTGGTTCCTCAGTTTTCCTTCATCGTATGAATCGATTTCAAAGTCATCTTCCAGAGCCAAGTTAACCAACCTCAGCAAAATGGCTTTATCTATTTTGTCGACAGTTTCGTAGTTGTCTTCTTTCGTCAGAAAATGCCCGTGATAATTTTCAATTTTTAATGCTTTCATACCCGCTTCTCCTGTCGACGTAAGCATCTTCACCTGCTTCCAATGAATTCATTGTCACATGGAAATTATTTATTTTTTTACCATCAATCGAACACAGCTCATTATCAGATGGGTGCCCAGAATACCGTCTATATACTACATCCTCTCCTTCAATCTCTTTGGATGTATACACTATGAAATCTGCATTAATTGAGGCTCCAACTGTACTGTTATGCGTGACAACAACCACGGGCATAGTTTTAGAGATTTCCTTCAAAATCTGGTTAACCTCGCCTTTCAAGAAAAGGTTATCAAATGAAGACTCCGGCTCATCCATCAATAGATAATCGAAATTTTGAGCATCTTTAATTTCATGTAGCAACCGAAACTCAGACCTTTCGCCACCGGAAATTTTAAACCCGTCTTTGTTTAGTATTTCATATTCAATGCATGCAAAATACTTGTAGAACTCGGATGGAGTCAGAGCTTCATTCTCCTTTAACGCAACAAGGTACTTATAAGGAGAAGCATACTCCTGGTACGCGTCACGAAAACCGACCTTCTGACCGCTGATTTTCAAAATCTCACCAGCACCTTCAAAAGCTCGCTGCTTGCAAACGACCTTAAATCCCTGAATATTCTCCTCAATTATCACCTTTTGAGTTTGCAATAGTTTTGCAATTTGGTTAAATTTTGAGACCTTCTTGTGCTCAATCATTACCTTGTATAAATCGACGTCTTTAACTTGAGTTGCTGATGATCTTAAATGAAGTTTGCTTTTAATATCCCGCACGACATTATTGACTAAACTCCTCTTCTTCCTTTCATATGCCTTAGACCATAGAAGTTCTATTAGCTCACACGCCAACGCCTTCAAATTATTAACATCAACATGCTTATCAATGACTTCTCTGTACTCAATATTCTCGATTAACTGACGGACAGAACCAATCAGGCCACCAAGTTCCTTATCTACACCAACCTCAAATTGAGTTTCATTAAATAGAGCTACTTTAGAAAACGCGTCAAACTTCTCGGCTTCTTCAGCAGATTTCAGAAGGGTTGCCAGGTAATCCTCTACCCTCCGACGATTAATCCCAAGGTCAACATTCAACACATCATCCAGTACAGTCTTGAAAGGACTCAAATGTTTATCAGCGAACATGCTCTTCTTGCGAGCGACATCTGCATTGAATTCTTTTTCATAGTTAGCATCATCCCTCTGAACAAGAGAGAATTGAGGAATGTATTTTACATTTTCACAGTCTTTACTTATCTGAGTTAAAGTTACAGTCTTCCCTGAAGATCTTGCCCCAAGAACAATGTTCAACCCAGTGGATAGCTTCTGACCATCATCAAAAACCTGAAAGAGTGAGTTGCCTTCTGACTTAGAAAGAGCCACTTTATTCTTATCACGAAGACTAAATTTCAACGAATTTAGGGAAAGATCACCGCAATCAATGTATGTTTGTCTCGTCGGAAACTTGCTTATGCCCTCGCTAATTCGTGCATCACTGAAAATCACTGGTGTTATTTCAGCCTCATCTTTTGCCATACGAATAAACTTCTTGGGACTATCAACCTCACCCGCAGAGATACCCCCCCCAATTTGATCAAGCGTATATCCCGATATAGATGGCCTCTTTTGATAGTGGGGGATGAGCAAATAATTATTGAGGTCGCCAAAGATATAAACCAACTCATCTACGGATATTGAATTGCCTACAGCCGTTATTTTCTCAGATACGGCTTGTGTTTTGAGTTGAAATTCATCTAAGTTTTCATTTTCAGAGATGACAAGGACATGACCTTTATCTAGGTTTATTTCAATACCTGGAAATACGACACAGTCTAATTCTTTAGCAATCTCGTTAAATTGGCCGAGGTCGAACATGTCATGGTTTGTTATAGCTATGGCGTCGAGTTCGGCTGAACTAACATACTCACTCAATTTGGCTAGTGAAAATGTAAAGTGTGCATCGCTAATTGTAGGTACAGTGTGTATGTGGAGATCAATTTTCTTCAATGTTCGCTCCATGAATATTTAAAAGAAGATGCCTACAGCTGCACCCCGATATAACGTCAGTGTACGCTAAGGGTCGAAAGCGCACACTCGTGCGATCCGTATAACGCCGCGTTAAGGGGCTTTTGCAATGGCTTGTGGTAAAGCCACACGGCAGACCACGCTTGCAAAGCGTCCCATTGAACGTATTGTTAGCTGAATGTATTTACCCTCATTGTTAGCTTTACTATAGCATCATCCCTTTTTTCAAGGTCTACAATTTGCTTAGCCATTGATAGGCCAATTCTGGCAGTTTCTATATACTAAGCCGGACACCCATCTTTAAAAAAAAGAAATCTTCAAAATAATCAATGAGTTAACTTGCTTTCTTAGGGTGGGTGTCCTGTTTGTTTGTTATCTATTTAAGACACAACGAGATTGTGCCGTAAAAAAACTACGGCATGATCATTGTATATGCTATAGTTGAAATAAAGTTCTTTTATATCGCCTTGAGTGGAGGCTTGACACATGCTTGCAAAATTTGAAGTTACGAACTTCAAGAATTTCGACAAACCTTTAACCCTTGACCTCACTAAAACTAATGCATATGAATTTAATAAAGATTGTGTAACTAAGGGCATTGTTAATAAAGCGTTAATCTATGGTCATAATGGTATTGGAAAGTCGAATTTAGGTTTCGCAATATTCGATTTGATTAAGCACTTGACCGATAAAAACTCCAGCTCATTCGAGTATAGTAATTATTTCAATGCTTCCAATGGCTGCAGTATTGCAAAATTTGAATATACTTTTAAATTTTCTGAAAACACAGTGTACTATAAATACGGAAAGACAGACTCAGAATCATTAGTATATGAAAAAATTTATATAAATGATAAGGAATACGCTTCAATTGATAGACAGGTTAATACCATTGCTTCAATTAATGCAGAGGGTGCTGAAAATCTTAAAAGAGATATAGGTGAGTCTAAAATATCAATAGTTACTTATATCAAGAAAAATTCTGTTTTAGAAGAAAACGCTGATAACAACTGTTTCTTTCAATTTATAAGTTTTGTCAATAGCATGCTATTTTTTCGATCATTGGAACAAAATAATTACATAGGACTACAGCAAGGCAAAGGACAAATTGGAGCTGATATTATCGAAAATGGAAATATCAACAATTTTGAAAAATTTCTAAATAACGCAGGAGTCAAATGTAAATTAAAAGCTATTGAAGGCAACGAAAGACAAATAATAGCTTTTGACTTCAATGGCAAGTTAATCCCATTTTATGATGTTGCCTCCCAAGGGACAAGGTCTCTTGCATTGTTTTATTATTGGTACCAAAGATTAAGAGAAAATTCGACAGTTACATTCTTATTTGTTGACGAGTTTGACGCTTTTTACCATCATTCTTTATCAGCACTAATTGTTAAAATGCTGAGAAAAATTAATGCCCAAGTAATTATCACTACCCATAACACATCAATTATGACTAATGATTTACTCCGTCCTGATTGCTACTTTTTAATCAATGAAGAAGGTATTAGATCTCTGGCCAATCGGACAGTAAAAGATCTTAGAGAAGCCCATAACATTGAAAAAATGTATAAAGCAGGCGCATTTAGTGGCTAATTGAGCCTGTAAATTAAATTGTGTAACTGCTCATTAATTAATACCCTAACCTACAGGAAAATTAATAATGAGCATAGTGATGAACGAGAAAGAGATGAGGGCCTTGGCAGGACAACTGGCCAAGAACATAAAGACAGAA
>JAFLJQ010000178.1 GCA_022712915.1 Gammaproteobacteria bacterium
CAGCATCAAAAAAATGGACGATGCCACTTCATCATTGGAATGTTGCACTGAATCGGTTTATGCTTGAATATCAGGGCCGGTTACCGAGAGGTTTCTAGCATTGACCAACCGGGCAGTTACACAGAATTATTTACAGGGTCACGTGGGTTTCAACCAGACGAACGATGTTGTTTCGAAAAATACCTAAATAATCCTAAACAACACCCTAAGAACATGCTCTAACTAATTATTATTTATTGATTATTAAGTATTTGTTGGTTTGGGTGCCTGACTAAGTGCGTAGATATAATAAAAGCGACTTAATTATGTTTTATACGTATGTGCTTCTGCCTTTATCTTTTCAATATTTAGTCAACCCCCCATCGGAGTACCCACTTAAATACATTTGAAGATTAACTTGAACCAGCCTGTGACAGGCTAAACATACCAATACTCAGCAGTTGCTTTTATGTTGTTACTAATTGTATTTAAATAAATTTATCCTGAGAGTGGATAACAGATTGCTTGAGTATTATGCTATAACCTTATATTAAATAAAGTCGTAATCCATCCTTTAGCTTGGTAGAATTAGGGCTAAATATGAAGACGATTTAGAATGTAATATACAGACATCTGGATATTAGGTAAAAGACAGATGTCTGGATATATCACTGTTATGTGTCTTTATCGAAATATTTAGCTTTATATTCGAACTGGTGAATTCGGATATAAATTTTATTATTCACCAACAATCATGAGTAAAGATAATGAGTAAAGGTACAGTAAAGTGGTTTGATGCAGGCAAAGGTTTTGGTTTTATAACTCCAGAAGATGGAGGAAAAGATCTTTTTGTGCATCATTCTGAAATTAAGGGTAGCGGCGACTATAAATCACTTAATGAAGGTCAAGTAGTAGAGTATGAGATAGGCCAAGGTCAGAAAGGACCCTGCGCCAACAATGTTGTTCCAGTTTAATTGCGCTAAACACAACATTTACAAGTAGTGGCATATAACAAGTCGTTCGGGTGACGGCGCAATAAAACGCGCTGCCCCTTGAGTCGAATGTTCTGTTTTAAATGCAGTCTACTTAGTAGGCGTTTAATATCTTATCCGTAAAGTAAAATAAGAAGTTTATATCCAAAAGCCAGGATTCAAAAAACAACAATTAAGAAAGAAACCTGAAAAAACAATGAATGAAAAACGCAATGATAAAAAAGAGAAAAGCCAATAAAAGATAGATGTAAGGTCTTAGCGATAGTATTCTAAGTTCGTATGGAATTAATGCATACCTAATTTGTCCAGTTGACGTTTTGCCTACACTTTGTTTTCAGAAACAAATTGGCCCCCCACCCTAAGAACGTGCTCTAACTAATTATTAAGAACAGCAAATAAGACACCCACTTTAAGAAAACCTAAAAAGCGGTATACTTTTTTATTTTCTTCTTTATGTGATAAATTTTTATGTTAATGAACCTTCATTTCTGCTCAACAATTCAAATTCACTGAGGTGAATTGACCAAAAGTGATAAGCAAATAAAGTGTAAGCCTCAACGATATGTTGCATGTTGTTTCTAGGATACCCCACAAAAGGAAGAAAGGATGAGGGTTGTTGTCTTGCATTATTTTCTAGGTAGTCTGTTGTACTTTGGTGATTCATTGTTTGATACTGGTGTGATTAGAGGTTTCGGATGATTTTTCCATAGCCGCACAAATGGGATTGAGATCGACATAGGCCATGCAGGTCATGAATGCGGCCTCATCCAATAGAGCTTGCGATTTAAAACGACCTTCCCACAAATTTGAACAGCATAAGCTGGCCCGAAAAGTAAGCTATAGGGAAGTAGCTTATAAAAATGGCACATTAAAATCCAAGACAGGAAATATGTTCGACCTTGGTTGTGGAGCAGGTGTGCCAATTGAGAGATCGTTTGTTGATAATGGCTGGCCAGCCACCAGAGTGGATTTTTCACCCAAATGTTAACACTGGCAAATGAGCGCGTCCCAGAGATGAAAACAATTTGTTCTGATGTGAGTTGCGTGAAATTTGAAGAATGGTGCCTGAAAATGAGATTGAAATTTAGCTAAAATAAATTCTACCCCCGTTTACAATAAAAAAGTATAAAATTATTACTGCTTCGTTACACAAATAATAAGAACGCCAGACTTAAATAAAAATCTTACATGGAGACAACAAAATATAATTAATAATTCGAACATCTGAAAATTAGGTGCTTTTTACTCAACCTACCCATTCAAATCATCAATCAATTCTAGAGATAAATAATCATAATTGATAATAAGCGGAAATAAACATAAATGCAGATTATTTAGCCATCATCTGCGGCGTCCAGGTCGATATAATAAAGAAATTTTAATCTACGCTTTGAACTATTAAAATAGTACTTATATCCAATGGCGTTGAAACAACATGCATTTGACGCTAAAGATCTATTAGGCCTAAATTATAGGTGACTCTGTAGCTTTCTGTTTGTTCCTGTTCCCATACTACCCAACCGGCAAGACCCGAAATTTGGACAGGGGCTTGATAAGCTTGCTCTGCTTCTATTTTTTCTGAAAATATTACAATCTACAAAATGTAAAGCTCTGGAACATCGCACGTTGTAATATGAAGTCAAATCATTCTCTTCCAGTAGGCCTGGAAAGTAATGACGATATTAAGTATAAAAAATCGGGGCTAAAGTCTCGGCAAAATACCATGGGTGGCATGCGCCCATGTCTCGAGTTGAATGCCACCGCGCCTATCCCGTAACTTAATTCAGCCAGAGTTGCTTCTCTGTCTGATGAGCATTTCCATAAACGGCCTATGATAAAGCAATAACAAAATAATCTGCCACACTATAGTTATTTTTAAAAACATTGGACATTAGCCATCCCATTAAGTCACAAGACAACGATATTAAGGAAAGCAACCATTCAATTAAAACATAAGACTCTTTGCATATCTGCGGTCTTTACGGTACGTTGCGAAAATGAATAAAGGAAAGGTATCTAACTTACAGATAACCTGTTTAAAACAATGATATAACGTTAAGAGGAATAATCATGTTTATTGTCAACAATCGCGTTCCCGTCGCCAATGGCTATGAAGCAATGTTTGAAGAACGCTTTCGAAAGCGTGCCGGACAGGTGGAAAAACAGAATGGCTTTGTCAGCATGGCCATTCTCAAACCCGAAAATGAAGAGACACCCTATGTCGTGATGACCACCTGGCAGGACAAGGCAGCCTTTGAGAATTGGGTCGGAAGCGAAGACTTCAAGCTGGCCCACCAGAACCCCATGCCCAAAGAGGCCTTCAATGCTGGCGGCGGTATTGAGATGTTTGAGGTCATTATTGAGGCCTGAGTGAATTCAAATTATCAAGATGCCAATAACGCCAGGTAAATTCTAAAATATGTAAGGTGCAATTTATATCGCTTCATTCCCCTCCTTACATTATATTTCCTGGTGTCATGGCATTCTGGTGGTTCAGTTTTGTTGTTCTTTTATATTCAATCTCACAAAATTGGGGAAAGATCAATGTGACGTAAAATGGTCTTATTATTATTTCTGGAGTCATTATTGCCATTATTTATTGCTTCTCAAGCCTACAGGAATAGAGGGTGGAGTAGCATCATAAATCCCATCAACAGATAATGATATCGTTGAATTTGATACTGCGGTTAATGCAACAGCGCCTTCACCAATAGTCTGCAAACCAAGACCCGTGTTTACGCTCCAGTTTCTACTACTATCCGAAACAATCGTACCAACGTTTTTATTTTCTTGTATAAACAACTCAATGGTTGCGTTGTTGATTAAGTATAGTCGCGCCAACATCCCCTAGGTTACTTGCAGCACCATCAAGATTAGAACCATCCTCAATACGGATCAAATAATTTAGTGCAGGCGCAACGTGTCCAGCAGCAGTTATAAATGGATCTGTAGCAATTAAATTAGTCAGCGTACAACCATAGCAACCCTGACCAACGTTATTATACAAGTTAACCGTATCTACCTAGTTGATATAACGAAACGCATCACTACCATTATTGACAGAGACAGAATTATTGACATTTACAATTGACGAGTAATCTGAATTGCTACGAAAGCCAATGGTACCATTGGCTCCAGAAGTTACATGATTAACATCAAATATTCCGGCACTGTTAACTGCAACGCTAAAGCCATAATTACCATTACTCCAGAACACAGAGTCTTTTACTGTCGTGGTGCCTGAAGTTTCTGCAGGCATTAAACCATGATACTTGTCATTATTTAATGCGATAGAAGCTATGTATGCATTATTCATACGTAGGATCTTTAAACTCATTGAAAAATAAGGGAACTTATTGAACCCCATCGGATCAGATCACACAATTCGACAAAAAACCGAGTGATCAGGGGTATCCGATGAAGAAAAAACAAGCTACCAAATTAGCGAGG
>JAFLJQ010000161.1 GCA_022712915.1 Gammaproteobacteria bacterium
GCCTCGCTAATTTGGTAGCTTGTTTTTTCTTCATCGGATACCCCTGATCACTCGGTTTTTTGTCGAATTGTGTGATCTGATCCGATGGGGTTCAATAAGTTCCCTTATTTTTCAATGAGTTTAAAGATCCTACGTATGAGCTGATGTTACTTTAATGATCAGCAAGTCATGGATTCGTAATTATGATCGGTCATGGAAATAATAACTGTGAATATGATTTGTTATTTCAGCCTAATGGCTAACTTTCTTAGTGGGTTGATGTGATTCGTTGTTATTTTTATGGGGTGAGGTGTTTCCCACAGGTAGATCTGTGTTGAACGGTGCATTTTATTAGCTGAGGGAAAAGCTCAGTTTTGCATTTGATAGATAAAATGGGTCAACTTCCCGGGTGGCTTGGCGTATGATGCACATAACAGGTAAGGAACTATGAAAAAACAACCAACCAATACTCAGTTATCATCGCAGCCAGTAAAGCAGGTCGGGCTTGATGAGTCCCAGGTCGCCATATGTGAGGCTCGACATCATGACCCCTTTAGTGTGCTGGGCCGTCACAGCGAGGCCGGGAAGACGGTTATTCGGGTGTTCTCACCTAATACAAAAAGTCTAACCATAAAAAAAACCGGCGCAAGTTTTAAACGTCTTGCCGATAGTGACCTATTTGAGTGGCGCGGCAGTGATGCCGAACTGGACGCGTATTACGAACTGGAACGGTCTGACAGCCATGGTCATGTGCATTTGTTTTATGACCCGTATGTCTTTGCGCCCATCATCAATGATTTTGACCTGCACCTTTTTAATGAAGGTAAACATCTGCACGTCTATAACATCCTGGGTGCTCATCTGCATGAGGTTGATGGGATCGCAGGGGTTCGTTTTGCCACTTGGGCACCCAGTGCTGAACGGGTTAGCGTGGTGGGTAATTTCAATCAATGGGATGGCCGCTGTCACCCGATGCGCTCACGTGGTAGTAGTGGCGTATGGGAGTTATTTATTCCCGGTCTGACAAAGGGGGACTTGTACAAGTTTGAAATTCGTAATCTCAGTACGGGTCAGGTGATGGCCAAGACCGATCCCTATGCACAACAAATGGAATTGCGCCCACGTACCGCCTCTGCGGTCACACATTCTCAATATCAGTGGCAGGATCAGAGCTGGATGACTGAGCGGGAATCTCATGACTGGTTGCATCAACCCATGAGTGTGTATGAATTGCATCTTGGCTCCTGGCAGAGGGGCGAGCATGGCGAATTTCTGTCTTATCAAGAGCTGGCCGAGCGGCTGGTTGTTTATATTAAACAACTTGGTTTTACCCATATTGAATTGATGCCAGTGACCGAGCATCCACTGGATGCCTCCTGGGGTTATCAGACGACCGGGTATTTTGCACCGACCCGCCGTTTTGGTGAGGCCGATGATTTTCGTTACTTCGTTGATTACTGTCATCAACATGGTATTGGTGTGTTGCTTGACTGGGTGCCGGCCCATTTTCCACGGGATGAATTTGCCCTGGCACAATTTGATGGCAGTGCCCTGTATGAGCATGCTGATCCCCGTCTTGGTGCTCATCCCGATTGGGGTACCTTGATCTACAACTTCGGCCGTAATGAGGTACGCAATTTTCTTCTTAGTAGCGCTATCTTTTGGTTGAAGGAATTTCATATTGATGGCCTGCGCGTCGATGCCGTGGCCTCTATGCTCTATCTGGATTACTCGCGAGAGGATCATGATTGGTTGCCCAATATCCATGGCGGTAACGAGAATCTCGAAGCCATTCAGTTTTTGCGCGAGTTCAATGTAGTTACTCACCGTGAACACCCCGGTACCATCATCATGGCCGAGGAGTCCACGGCCTGGCCTCAGGTGACACGGCCCACTGAACTGGGTGGGCTGGGTTTTTCGATGAAGTGGAATATGGGCTGGATGCACGACACGCTGGAGTATCTGTCCCACGAGCCGGTGCACCGTAGTTATAGCCACAACCAGTTGTCATTCGGTTTATTGTATTTATTTAGTGAAAACTTCGTATTGCCCTTTTCCCATGATGAGGTCGTGCACGGTAAATCATCCCTGCTTCACAGAATGCCGGGGGATGAATGGCAACGTTTCGCTAACCTGCGTTTGTTGTATACCTACATGTTTACCTATCCCGGCAAGAAACTATTATTCATGGGCTGTGAGTTCGGCCAGGGATCAGAATGGAATTTTAACGAACAACTGGAATGGTATGCGCTGGATTACCCACATCACCAGGGTGTACAAAAAGTGGTGAGCGACCTCAACCAGCTTTATCGCCAACAAACGGCGCTACACCGGTATGACTTTGATCCACAAGGCTTTGAATGGATCGACTGTAATGATGCGCAGCAATCGGTGGTCAGTTATTTGCGCAAATGCGATGACCGTTTTGTGATCGTGGTGCTTAACTTCACACCGGTGCCGCGCGAGGGTTATCGTGTCGGCGTGCCACAGGGCGGCGTGTATCGGGAGATATTTAATTCCGATTCGACTCATTATCATGGCAGCAATATGGGCAACTATGGCTCAATTGCCAGTGATGATATAGCCTGGATGAACCGGCCCTGTTCTATATCCTTAACTCTTCCCCCGCTGGCCGGGATTGTTCTGGAATTGATTTAGGCCGACAGTCGTATGCCGAATTACCGTATTTTATTTTGTGCCAGTGAGGCCTATCCACTGATCAAGACCGGTGGCCTGGCGGATGTGGCGGGTAGTTTGCCGCACGCCCTGCATAAGTTAAAGCACGATGTGCGCCTAGTGTTGCCTGCTTATCAATCACTTATGGTGAGCTTAAAGACTCGCCCTACACTTCGTTACCAAACCCGTGTCAATGATTATCCTGTGGCCATTTTACAAACCACCTTACCAGGGACGCGTGTGCCGATGTGGCTGGTGGATTGTCCTCCGCTATTTGATCGGCCCGGTAATCCCTACCATGATGAACAAGGCGTACCTTGGGAGGATAATGCTCAACGCTTTGCCTTGTTTAGCCAGGTGATCGTGCAGTTGGCCAATAATCAATGCGGCATGGACTGGCAGCCACAAGTGGTGCATTGCAATGACTGGCAAACGGGTCTCGTGCCTGCACTGCTAAATGAGCAGGAGCAAGCTCCGGCCACGGTGTTTACCGTTCATAATCTTGCCTATCAGGGTGTGTTTGATCGAGCAACCTTTGAACAGCTCAAGTTATCTGAACACCTCTGGCATCATGACCGACTTGAATATTATGGTGGTTTTTCCTTTATTAAAGGTGGTTTGGTGTTTGCTGATCGCATCAGTACCGTTAGTCCGACCTACGCGATGGAGATCCAGACCCCGGCTTTCGGGCATGGTATGCAGGGGATATTGCAAGGTCGTGCGGCGTACCTAAGTGGCATCATTAATGGCATTGATGAACGCACCTGGAATCCGGGCACGGATAAACTGATTGCCCAGACTTATAACTGGCAGCAGATCAAGAAAAAGCTTGTCAATAAACAGGCACTGCAACAACACTTTAAATTAGATCAACAGGATGATGTGTTTGTTATGGGCGTGGTCAGTCGGTTGGCTGAGCAGAAAGGGATTGATCTATTAATTGATATCTTGCCGCAACTCATGGATATGCCGCTACAACTTGTTATTTTAGGCAGCGGTGATAAAGACAGCGAACGAGCCCTGCAGGATGCGGCTGAAAAATTTCAAGGTAAGCTAGGCGTGCACGTTGGTTATGACGAATCACTGGCTCACCTTATCGAAGCGGGTATTGATGTCTTTTTAATGCCCTCGCGCTTTGAGCCTTGCGGTTTGAACCAGATGTACAGTCAACGCTATGGCAGCTTACCTGTCGTGACCCCGGTCGGGGGGCTGAGCGATACGGTGATGGATGCCAGTGAGCAGAATATAAAAGAGTCAATCGCAACGGGTTTTGTTATGCCGGAGGTGAGTGACATGGCTTTGTTAAAGACGATCGAACAAGCCAGACAGCTATATCGGGAGCAAGCGGTCTGGCAGGTGTTGCAACGTAGTGCTATGCAGGCGAATTTTTCCTGGGCAAACAGCGCCGAGGCATATGTCGCACTCTATACGCTGGCCCTACGGGATCGCCTTTTGCCGTAACAAAGGTGTTAGTTCTAATTTATTAACTTCTTTGCCGCAGTAAAACAGTCATCACGCCAGACACAATTCTGACGATTACAGTTTCCTTCATGCGCGGTGGCAAAACACTCAAAATTACCTTCGGCTATTTGAATTTGCCGGATTAGATCAACTTTGCTCAGACGGGATGTCTTTACGCCCAATGATTTTGCTATGCTGCGAATTTCTTGTATTTGCATTTTTCTGTTCCTCTACTTTTAATAACGCTTAATAAACAATGATTATATAATAAAAAATATGTTTTGTTTATCAAGCAATTTTTTGTTCCATACCGGACTGGGTTGCATTTTGGCCATGCTCCATTTTGGTAACCTCTTTGAGTAGCAGTGAACCGGCTGTCATTGCGGCTGGTTTGGCTAGTCCCATCAGTTGTAATACGGTTGGTGCAATATTGGATAGGCCACCAGAGCAGGAAAGTTGCCAGGATGATTGGTCGATGATGATACAGGGTACCGGGTAGAGGGTATGTTGGGTGTGGGCTTCACCGGTTAAGGGGTTGACCAGTTCTTCACAGTTGCCATGGTCTGCAGTGATGACCACACTATAATTAGAGTCTCCTCAAAAACAAATAGTTCATAATAAACAATAAGATAAGAGGTTAAGTGGTAAGGTAAGTGCGCGAGAATTTTCACTACCCCACCAAAAAGCGTGCACCATGATCCGTTATACCAGTGATAAACAACTGCCCTTATCGGGGTTTAAAACGCCGATTGAAGTCTCCCTTGCCGAAAAC
>JAFLJQ010000249.1 GCA_022712915.1 Gammaproteobacteria bacterium
CCAATATCTTTGCTGTCGTGTTTGGCAAAGGCATCATCAAAATCTTTCCAGGGAATAACCAAGGATAATTGTAACAATGGATCGTTAGGATCAAGCTGTATCAGTAGATCGGTGCCAAACAGGTTGGTTTGATGAAACTCAGTGTTTTTTGTGAGCATTTTTTTCGCCATTTCAACCAGAAACTGGCTATACAGCTTAACATTTGCGGTCGAAATAATCAGCTTTTATTTACTATAATTCGTTAGTTATCAACTAGTTATTTTGTTTTTAAGTGCTGACTAGTTTACACTCTTAACAAGGTGTCCTGAATCATTAGACGACAACACAATTGTTTATGTTTTGGCATGAAGCAAGACCATAAAAATGCCCATGTAAACAATTGTTAATTCAAAGTGTTCGTCAGGTGAGTTAGAAACAATTTTTTATGGTATTAACTATTGATTCAAAGTTGTTAAATTTTCGGACAAACAAAGATACATGTTTAAAAAACCGAAAACGAATAGTTCAAAACAAGTCAACCGGAGGCTAAACGATGAGTTCATGGCGTAGTTTTTTGGCGACCTACTCCAGGGTAAGACATGACATGATCATGTTAATAAGTCTTTTTAAATGATTGAAGATGACCTGAAATATAGAGAAAATCGAAAGCAGACTGGAAATGATGTGTTCGTATAACTAAAGTTGAAAATATGTCAGTAGCTTGATGGTTATACGCTATGTTGAAATACGTTTAATAATTATTTTTCACCGAGTTTGATCTGTGTTTTTTCATGCTGTAAACACAGATCCCATATAATGTAGATTCATGAATTAATGCAGAACATCAAGTGCAGGTAAATGCCGCTCCACACAGGCCATACCTCTCTCAATAGCCTCAGAAGCACGATCAAAATCCATCAAGCCTATATTTGAAAGATTAGGCCTTAATAAAACATCTGGTGGGTCCCCTGCCATACGGCTACGGGTAATGCGATCTTGCATTATTGTGACGGCACTATTAAGAACATCAAATATTCCTGGACCTTCGTTATTTTTTTCATTATCAAATAGTTTGTTTGATGCCTCGTTAAACCAACGCTTTATATTATTATCTGGTTTGCTATCCTGTAATTCTTTTTTAAGCTTGGCTTGTCTGAAGGGTTTGCCCACAACATGTGAATTCAAGTCCACGGCTATAATTTGATCAGCACCCAGTGCACGGCATACTGATACAGGCACAGGATTGACCAAAGCACCATCAGCCAACCATTCATGGTTTAAATAAACCGGTGTAAATAGACCAGGCAAGGAGATTGATGCCCGCACAGCATCAAATAAATCTCCTTTTTGAAACCACACCTCATTGCCGGTTGATAACTCAGTGGCCACGGCCGCATAAGAGATAGCTAGATCCTCTATTTTGATATCAGCGGATATTTGTTCACGCATCAACTTCATCAGTTTGTTGCCCTCGATTAGACCACCACCAAGGGTAAAATCAAGCAGGCTCGCAATGTCTCTCTTACGAAGAGATAAAACCCATTGTTCAAAATAGGTGTGGCAATTTGTAGCATAAGTGGCGCCAACTAATGCACCAATAGATGTACCGCAGATGATATCAGGTTTAATACCATGTGCTTCGAGTGCTCGGATAATGCCAAAGTGAGCCCAACCTCTTGCTGCGCCACCGCCCAATGCAAAACCAATTTTTTTCTTTTTTTTAGTCATAAAAATAATTGGGCATACTTCATTCAGTTAATTTAATTTATCCTTATCATAAGGAACCGGCGGTAATTGCACAGCCGATACCCCTGCCTCTTTTAATTCTCTGACTTCATCAGCCGTTGCTGTGCCACGGATATTACGTTCTGCGGTTTCACCAAAATGTATTTTTTTTGCCTCTACTGCAAACTTGTTGCCGACATTATCAAAATTTTTATTGATGTAATCATGGACTAATTGCAGGGCCGGGTGCTTGTGAGACTTGTCTTTGTCAATGTTCCGGCTAGGTGTTGTTGTTTCCGAACGGCCTTTGGTAAGGTGGCTGGCACTGGGTATTTTCCGAATCTCTTCTGAACCACACATCGGGCAGATCAACATCCCGGTCTGTTGTTGTTCAACAAATTCATCGGCATTTTTAAACCAGCCTTCGAAGCGATGTTGGGTATCACATTCAAGGTCATAAATAATCATTGTGTTCCTTCTTATTAAACTATTCTCAATATTATACTGTATTTTTGTATGCTTAGTCTATGTGTAACATATTGTTTTTAAAGGAAGTTATATGCCTGCTCTAAATTATACCATTTTCAGCCGCTGATAACGTGCCATGTCCTGAATATCATCAAGATCCCACAGTGTATCAAGCGCTTGCCAGTTGTACTTTGATGCATCAAGTTTGTGTGTGGTTTGAGAAAAAACATGCTCTGTTCCCCATAATATGTTCTGAAACAAATCTTCGACGATACACCGTAAGCCTAATAAGACATAACCACCATCTTCTGCCGGACCAATAACGGCATTCCTATTTTTAGATAATAGAATCAAACTGGTTTCAATATATTTGATACTTATTTCAGGGCAGTCTGTGCCCACGATAATGGTATATGTTGAATCGATAAATGACATGGCATGGAACATCTTTTCTCCCAGATCAGCTCCCTTTTGTGGATACAGACTTACGGGGAATTTCCTGGACATGGTTCCAAAAAAAGGATGCTGGGTATCCGGACTGCACCACAATTCTGTAGGACAGAGGGGTTCATGGCATAATCGACTAAGGCAGTTGTCGATCAATTCTTCCTGAAGTTGTGCCGCACCTTGTCCACCAAGTTCAGGAATTAATCTAGTTTTACAGTAACCAGCCAGCGGTGCTTTGGCAAAGATGATTAAACGGGCATGAGGGTATTTATAGTTAACCATTACCGTGAATAGATTTGTGCCAGTACTTCAGGTGGTTTACCTAGAAAATAAGCCAGTCGCAAGTACCACATAAGCAGGATAGTGTAAACAATACCCTTTTGTTCCCAACGACGACTGGAGGTCATCACTTTGGTCGGCAAACAAACAGGGGATGATTGCGCCAGTAGTGCTCGACTAAGACTGATATCTTCCATCAAGGGAATCTCAGTAAAACCTTTGATCTTGTGGAATATATCACGTCGTACAAACATGCACTGATCACCTGTTGCAATTCCGGTCAAGCGAGAACGCAGATTTATCATTATTGCAACAAGCCTTAATAAAGCATGAGAACCCGATAACTTGACATCAAAGCGGCCCCAGACTTTATTTTTCTTCATGATTGAGTTTGTAATATGATGCATCGCATTATCAGGTAAATGAGTATCCGCGTGCAGAAAAAGTAGTATATTCCCACTTGCCTGCTCAGCCCCTGCATTCATTTGTCGGGCTCGACCCACTGAACTGCTTATCAGTTTGTCACACAAGTTACTGGCTAGTTCGACGGTATTATCCTGGCTATTACCGTCTATCACAATAAGTTCATGCCCCTGTTGCCGATAGGATTGTAATGCCTGTAGAGACAGTTCAATATTCTCTGCCTCATTTAAAACAGGCATAATGATCGATACGCGCATATCAAGTAATAACATAAACATCCATCATAGCTTCACATTCCCTTAAATTTATGCACCATCACAACGGCTACCCTGACCTAACCTGACCGGTTGTGCAATTATCAATAATCAGCAGTGGTGGTAAGTAAGTAAACCCGTCAATTGATTTGCGTTAATCTCTTTAATGTAGCTACAGAATTTATTGTCAATCATACTTGGTAAACCCAGAAAAATTGTTTTGTTAGCTAAATTCAGGTCAAATATGAGTATATCGTTATTTTCTAACCTACTTTCTAGTAGGTTGATCATATGAAAAAATACCTGGTATGGCTAGACTCTCCTCCTTATTAACTTTAGGGAGCACAAGTCTGCGATAGCGGCATCAGCACCGTGTTATCACAAAAAAATCACTATTGGCACAAATGTCCTTTAGTCGTTATCACGGCCTTACTTGGACTTGCGCCCTTCTCCCCTGAGCCATGTATAGTGTCATTTTTATGAGTTTTTTGCACTGGCTTGCTTTTTTAAGGCTTTATTATGGGCTTGTTGATGTCAATACCCCTTATCCCCTGCGGTATGTTTCAACGTCAGGCTGGTGATTGATTTGTCGTAACCATCTTTTTGGCTATAGCCTATTTTCTTTAACATATAAATCTGGCATCGTATGTCCTGATTCAGTCGCTTGAAGTGTTCATCTGCCTCATCTCTCCCTCGGAGAGGGTAGCGTAGCTTACCACGGTGAGTTGTACTTATGAGTTGAATTCAGGATATCAACTTACTGACAATTGAGGTTATTTCCGTGCGAATAAGAAGTAAATGGAGTAAAAAAGACAAGACACATTCGGTTGAAGACATTGGCGGTGCTTTGGCCTTTATTGCCTGGCGTATCGCCGGTAATGCCGTCCTGAATATGGAGAATCATGATTATGCTACGGAAACGCAGTCTCAGCGACTCGACATCATCGGTGAATTTCTGATATTCACTATTCATATTATCGATCGCATGACTATTGATCGTTTTACCCTAGAGGAGCGGCAACGCTTTATGGAGGAATTATCACTTAAATCAGCAAAGCATATGCAAGACAATCATCGGGATGTTAATGGTCCTGGTAAATACAAGCAAGCCTTTATCGACCTGTTAAACCCGCGGCTTGATGAGTATTCTGAGTGTGTCTACAGCAAAGAAGATGGGGCTAGCTTTGTAATGCGTCGTTTGTTTGGCGATCATGTAACCAAATTGATGGGTGAAAAAAATCAGAAATGGGTAACTGCACAGATTATTGATATTGAGGTACCGGATATGTGCCGGACACTTGATAAATCTTTACCCAATTTGTTTATGTAAGAACAAAAACGGCGGATTACGTGTAAGTGATTTATTATTTATAAACATGAAAGACATTTGCCCTTTCAATACTCACGCCGTATTTGGATGTGGCTCCCGTCACTCTCTCCATTAATATGCCCAACCCGACAGCTTCTATTGCAGTTTTTAATAATTTTTTGCCCACTAAGTCCACGTTTTTTACGGAGATATCCTGCGCTTTTCCGCCTACATGAGGAAAGCCTGGTGACTTCCCTGCTTGCTTACCGATTTCTGTCTGCCACCATGTAAGCTGTGCGGAAGTCATTTTTGAAGAAGGAGCAGGTATCGTCGCCAACTTGAATTTCGTTTTAAATCGTGACTTAATATTAAGATAGTTTTTTTTGCGTTTAGGGTTAATTATAATTTCAAGTTGGTTTTTCCAGGTACGGGAACCAGAAGTTAGGTATGCCTTTCCTTTATACACAGCATTGTCTTTCTCAAACTTACTCAGCATCGTTTGAACGTCTGTTTTTACGGTCATATCCTATAACTCCCTTTAACTATTTGTATGAATAATCAACCCAATACCCCCTGGTATCGACTTGTCTCACTCGATTGGATTATCTTGCCATTTTTCAATAGACTTACTTCAATGATTCGATAGATATGGTACGCCGCAGTTATACGCTCCCAGGTTGAAACTCGAATAGAGTAGTCAGTCTTTCCATACCGTGCCTCCAATAAAATTTTAGCACTAGCCAACGTGGGTATTTCACCAATATTATTCGTCTTCTCGTCGTACTCGCTCCCGTATGCCTGCTTATATTCGGTTTTAAAATCCTGTATATATTGTATTACTTGCCTCTGCTCATCCACCGACAGAGGTCTTAACTTACCAGCGTTTTGATAATCCACGGTTAAGTTATCATCAGCAGAAATCGCAACAACCGGGAAAGATGCTGTCACGTTACTATCTGTCTTATACCTCGTACCATCATCTTCTTTAGCACAGTTATCCGGCATACCCCTAGCAAAATAATCCTGAATGAGTGCTTCCTCGTTCAGTAAATATTGATTATTAATATGGCGGTAACCTTGCTGTGTGCATTTACTTGATTCTATGCCAGGCATATTTTCCATCATCGGTATATAGGTGTTGCTTATTTTATCCACCAACTTAGCTTGCAATATTTTTAGGCTATTATTTTTGATTGGAGAAAATACAGGATAGAAATTTATAATCTCCGGCCATGCATTAAATTCGGCAGCATTATTTAAGATAGGCTGTAATATCACATGTTGCGATGGATATATTTGGCCTACAAACAAAGTAACATTAGGGCCTACTTGTGCATTTGCAGAGCTATCTGTTGATTTGTTATTACAAGCGTACAAACCCGCCAGTAATAAAAGCACAAGGTAATGCGATATGGCATATCTTCGATACATTTGTGGCTTCCTAAGATCAAGGTCAAAATTGCAATGATACGTCAAATAACTCACTAGCATGTGAGTGGTATGGAAAGAGTAAACCTTTTTTCCGCAAAGTTCGTAGTAATTGAATAGCCACCCACTACGTTTTTCGCTCTGATCGTTGCGAAACCTTGCTGGATCCTACTGTCCTTGCTCTTCCGCTGAAGTAGCATTCATGTCGCTGATTACAGATGGGGGCATCGTTTATGAGTACCCCCCTAAACCAAGCTCTTAAGTCAGGTTATAACGGCTTAGCCGTTTTCAAATCATAGCCGACCCGTAGCGGACTGCCGCTCTTGTTGGTCGCATCATGGTCTGTGTAGTTGACCAGTATTTTTGAGAAGCTTAAGTCAATGATTTCCTCTGGTTGCCCTTCGTTCTCGGCGGAAAACTCA
>JAFLJQ010000102.1 GCA_022712915.1 Gammaproteobacteria bacterium
GGATGCTGTAGAGAAATATATTCGTTTTTATAATTACAAGCGATTGCATTCTACCCTTGGATATTTAACACCTAACCAGAAAAAAATGGAATTGAAAAATGCGGCTTAAATTCTTTCCAATAAAACTTGACCACTACAGTCTGGGGGGGGTATGAGATATGAGAAGTAGCCTTCTAGAGTATGCCGGTTACTTTAGATGTGATTGTGGCGTTGGACTTACAAATGCCACGACAGTTAACTGGATATTTAGTTCAATAAAGTAGCGTAATCTGAAATTCGTTACTTTTGCTGTATTGCTTGACACACCCTATATAATTAGTTATTCAGTACTTTGGCTAGCATGTATGATGGTTTTTTATTAATCTCACCAATTAATCAAGACGTCACAATCACATGCATGCATGTCTACACAAAGGTTTTTATGCTTAACGTATTGTTTTTGATCGTGATTTTGTGAAGGGGCCTCAGGTTCTGACTCAAATGGCACTAACTTAAGGTATCTCTAAAAATTCAATTAGGCAGATGATGGCAAGGCGAAAATAAGCAAAAAAGCGCAGTTTTGTACATGGATGTACTTATTTCGCGAAGCCCATGGATGGGCGGGAGTGAATAATTTTTATGTAAATGAGCATTTTGAGCTTGTTTTAACGCAGCTAGTGCTGCTTCAGAGGATTTTTAGACGTGTCCTTAAGCTTAAAATGTAGAGTTGGTTAACATTAGTTGCATAACAACTTGAACTGTTTTTAAATGAGTGGCTGGCGGCATAGTTGTTGAGGAGCCGTTTAGATAAGTGGCACTAGCGTCTGACCTTGGTTATTTTTTTATTTCAATCATTATAGGATTTACATAAGTTATGACTTACACCCAAACCGGTTCTACCACATATACCAGTCTAGTTGTTATTCTTGTTATTGGTCTCTCTTTGGCTGTTGCGGTTATGTTATTGCCAAAGGGCTTTAGCCATGATTTATCAAAAATAGGTCAGGGTTCAGTTGTTGTGGTGCTGACGAATGACAAGAATACTGTGAGAGGCATGGAAGTAATGGCGTTGCTCAATGATATACGTTCAGATTATAAGGGAAGGGTTGAATTTTTATCCGTTGATGTGGCTTCCAGTAAGGGGCAGGCTTTTTCCCAGCAACAGCGTGTTGGTTCTGTTGTTCTTGTCGTGTTTGGTCCAGATGGGAGAAGACTGACCGCCCTTGGTGGTGGCATCAATGAAAAGGAATTGCGTTTAGAGTTAGATAATATTTTAGCACCCTGATTAGGGGGGCTCAGGTGCCCAGGGGCTGATGCCTTCTAGACGCGCCCTAATGTACATCTATGCACCCGGAGCAGTTATAGGTGGACATCTGGCCCAATAAAATGGGCTAGTGTGTATCGTAATAGTCAGGCTGCATGTTTATTTTGCAAATAACCGATTAATTGTTCTACTTCGTTTAAACGATCTTGTCGTTCTTCTAGGTTTTTCAATATGCGTAATTTATTATTGGTGCCATCCAGTTTGTAAATGTTTGATTGCTGTTGGATCAATTGAATGATCAACATAGGATCGACATTGGGTTGCTCGGTAAAGGCGACCTGACCTCCGGAGGTTCCTAGATCGATTTTACGTATGCCCAAGGCCGTGGCCTTGAGTCGCAGAGCGGTGATGGCGAATAGTGATTTTGTGGGCTCTGGCAACAGACCAAAGCGGTCGATCATTTCGACCTGTAGTTCGCGTAGCGCGGCTTTATCTGTGGCACTGGCGATGCGCTTGTACATGATTAAGCGTTCATGCACATCATATAGATAATCTTCCGGTATGAGTGCAGGCATGTGCAGGTCGATCTCGGCGAAATGTGAGCGACTTTCTTCCAGTGACGGGTCACGACCTTCCTTCAGGGCCTTAACGGCGCGCTCCAGCAATTCGGTATACAGGGTATAACCTATCTCTTGCATCTGGCCGCTTTGGTCATCACCGAGTAATTCACCTGCACCTCGAATTTCCAAATCGTGTGTGGCCAGGGTAAAGCCGGTGCCGAGGGTTTCGATAGATTCGATTGCCTCCAGACGCTTTTTGGCATCTGCCGTGATGGCGGTTGGTGGTGGTGTAATCAGATAGGCATAGGCTCGGTGATGAGAACGACCCACTCGGCCACGCAATTGGTAAAGTTGGGCAAGGCCAAAGCGATCGGCACGGTTGATTATAATGGTGTTCGCCGTGGGTATATCGATGCCGGTTTCGATGATGGTGGTACAAACCAGGATATTGAAACGCTGGTGATAGAAGTCAGACATGATCTGCTCCAGTTCCCGCTCTCGCATTTGACCGTGGGCAAAATGAACCTCGGCCTCGGGGATTAATTCCTGGATCTTTTTGACCTCCCGCTCTATGCTATCTACTTCATTGTGCAGATAAAAGACCTGGCCGCCGCGTTTGATTTCCCGCAGGCAGGCTTCTTTGATCTGCTCATCATGCCATTGTGATACGAAGGTTTTGATAGCCAATCGTCGTGCGGGTGGGGAGGCGATGATGGAAAGATCACGGATGCCCGATATTGCCATGTTAAGGGTACGGGGGATTGGTGTGGCGGTGAGAGTCAGTATATCAATCTCAGAGCGCAGGGATTTGAAGCGCTCTTTTTGCCGAACCCCAAATCGGTGTTCTTCATCGATGACAACCAGTCCGAGGTTTTTATATTTTACATCTGCTTGCAATAATTTATGCGTACCGATGATGATATCGATTTTGCCTTCTGCCAGTTTTTTCAGGTTGGCATCCTGTTCCTTTTTGGTTCGGAAGCGGGATAAAGAATCAACCTGTACCGGCCAGTCGGCAAAGCGATCGCGGAAGTTTTCCATGTGTTGCTGGGTGAGCAGGGTGGTTGGAACCAGCACGGCGACCTGCTTACCTGACATGACGGCCATAAAGGCTGCACGCATGGCCACTTCGGTCTTGCCGAAACCCACGTCGCCACAGATCAACCGATCCATAGGGCGCGGAGAGCGCATGTCGTTTATCACTGCATCGATGGCATCCTGTTGATCCGGGGTTTCTTCGAAGGGGAAATTGGTCGCAAAGGCGTGGTATTGCAGCTCGTCATAGGGGTACGCAAAACCCTGACGGGCCTCGCGGCGGGCATAGATATCTAGCAGTTCAGCGGCCACGTCTCTTACCTTTTCACTGGCTCGGCGGCGGGCCTTTTCCCATTGGCCAGAGCCGAGTCGGTGTAGGGGGGCAGATTCCGGTGTGGTGCCGGTATAGCGACTGATTAGATGCAGGGAGGCTACCGGCACATAAAGTTTGTCACCCCCGGCATATTCCAGGGTCAGAAATTCAGTTAGTTGTTCACCGGTCTGTAATGTTTGCAGACCGAGGTAACGGCCCACACCATATTCTTCGTGGACTACCGGGGCACCGGTGGTCAGTTCGGCCAGGTTACGAACCATACTGTCCGTATCCCGTTGCGTGCGTTGCCGCCGTCGTCGTTGCAGGACTTGTTGGCCAAAGATCTGTGGTTCGGCAATCACGGCTATCTTGGGTTCGGATAACAGCAGGCCGTATTCCAGTGGGGCGACGGTGATGCCAATGTTGGCCTCGGAGCTGAGAAAGGCCTGCCAGCTATCGAATTGGCCTGGGTGTAGTTCATGGCCGCGTAACAGTTCGAGCATGGTTTCACGTCGGCCAGTGGATTCGGCCACAAACAGAATACGTCCGTTAAAGTCACCTAAAAATGCTAGTAGTGTTGCGGCGGGTTCAGTGGCTCGGCCATCAAGGGTTAGTTGTGGTGGTGCCAGGCTGGAAAAATTGTTTGCCTGTTTTTGATCTTCATGGGCGAAGTGTTGTAGTTCAATGCGGGTAAAATTCTTGCAATGGGCAAAGACTTCTTCCACTCCCAAAAAACTATCGATAGGGGGCAGTATTGGCCGTTTAATATCATGCCGGTGTTGTTCATAACGTGATTCAATTTCTTGCCAGAAGTTTTGCGTTGCGTCCTCAATTCCATTGAGGGTCATTAGTATGGTGTTTTGTGGCAGGTAGTCAAACAGGCTGTCTAATTCATCAAAAAAGAGTCGCATATAATATTCAATGCCGGGCGAGGCGTTACCGTTAGAGATATCGCGATAAATACTCGACTGGGACGGGTCGCCTTCAAACCGGGCACGGTAGGCTTGGCGGAAATTTGAAATGGCCTCTTTGTTGAGTGGAAATTCTCGCGCGGGCAAGAGTCGGATCTGGTCTGTCTTATCCAGGGAGCGTTGGGTCTCGGGATTAAAGGTACGAATGGTCTCGATCTCATCGTCGAACAATTCGATTCGGTAGGGATGGCTGCTACCCATTGGGAACAGATCCAGCAGGCTACCGCGGATGGTGAATTCGCCGTGTTCCATTACCGTTGAGACATGGCGGTAGCCTCCGTTATCCAGCCGCAGACGCATCTGATCTAGATCGAGTCGCTGGCCCAGATTAAGAAACAGGCAATGCTGATCTAAAAAAGCCTGTGGGCTGACCCGCTGCATCAGGGTTTGCGCCGAAACCACCAGAATGCCGCATTTTAACCTTGGCAGCTGATAAAGGGTTGATAGTCGATCTGAGATAATATCCTGATGGGGGGAAAATATGTCATAAGGTAGAGTTTCCCAGTCCGGGAAGGTCAGTAGAGGGATATCTGCCCCTTTTATATAGAAGCGAATCTCATCTTCCAATCGCTGGGCACTGGCACTGTTTTCCGTGACAACAACAAGTACGCCCTTGTGTTGCTCGGCCGTCTGCCGAATGACCAGGCCGAAGCTGCTGCCATACAAATGGCCCCAGTGGTTGATAAAACCGGGTTTTTCAATGTAAACCGGAGCAAGGGGAGAAATTAGATCGTTGTCAGTCATGGAGGCTACTGTGCTGTGAAAAGTCGCACATTCTAACGGTATTGGCGTCCAGGATGAACCGGCTTGTGTCATGTTTAGCGAATATCTTTAATTGACGGTTTTTTAGGCTTATTGGCTGGGTTGAGGGTGCTCTGTATGGCATGGATCAATGACTGTTGGGCAGATCTATAAATGTACTTTTTACCCAATGGACACAAATCCGCGATAGCGGCATCAGCACCGCGCTCGAACACCTGGACGGCACCTTGTCCTTATGTATGTCATATCATGGCTGTCCCATTAAGTCTTAAGTCTTTAATCCATTTTAAAGATCTATACCGCAAAGGGCACAAAGGAATGCAACGTTATGTTGTTTTACATTAGAGGAAAATTAGAGCTTATCCGAAGACTTCAAGCTCATTTTTTATGAATGACCGAATTTATTTTTTCTTTGCGCCTATTTGCGGCCTTTGCGTAAAGTGTGTTTTATAAACAACTTTCATATCTCATGCCTATTTTAACCTCTTCAAACTGTTAAGTAGCAGGTAGATACATTATTTTTTGGATTATTAACGGGACAGCAGTGATTTTCATTGGCCATTTCGTGAGGTGGATATGAGTTGTTGCTGTCATTGCTTGCCGTGAAGGTTTTGGTCATGACTTCATAGTTAGTAAGTCAGTATAAATTGGTGGGGCCGTTATTTTTTGCGCCCGTATTTATGCTAACAATTGAGTTTCCCTCAGGGCTGTAGACGGGTTTGAGTAGAATGATGCTTACAACAGAGTGCATAAGATCATAGCGTAATTAGATTGATTATCTGAGGATATTGTTCTCTTTTCTGATGGCAATTTAAATGTAGATTGTGAAGTATCAAGCCATTATTAGCATATTATTTTAGTGGGTACTATTAGTGCAAGCTCCCAATATATGTAATGAGCAGGATTTGGCCGCTGCCATTGGTCGACAATTATAAACTGGTTGTGCTCCGTAATTTTATCTACAACCGCGATAAGAGAGCTAATTGGGCGGGTTCATCCGGTAAATACCATAAATTTCCAGCAGATGGGACGCCGTGTTGGTAGCGGCCTAATTAAGTAGAATATTATAATTTAATAATTATCTAATGTTGTATGTTGATTATAATTTTTTGCCTCAGACATTCTAATACTAATAAAATATATAATGTCATTGCCATGAGGCTCGATTTATGGCTAATCATTTTTTGAACTCTCAGTAGCTTGTCGACGACAAAGCCAGATGAAAGGTTTTTTGTCTATATGGATAATTTAATAACGAGTGTGTTAGTGAAATCACCATTATGAATTCTGGTGTGTATTTTGGTCGCCTGTTGGTATTTAACGCTGTGGCTGTGCAAGATCCGTTAGCGGCTTATGTTGCGTAATTTATAAAATAAAAATTCAAAATAATCAGGTTTAACACACTAAATGATAATTTTTAATATTGTAGGTTTTAGGGACTAGTCAGGTATGCAGTACATACGGATTTTTCGGGTTGTTGTTCTAGTTAGTTTGGCGTTATCACTTATCGCTTGTTGTAAGTGTCCTGCTCCGATGGTTACTGAACAGTTTGTTGAAAAAATAACAACGCCATTTCGTGTTACCACTGATGGCTCTGTCAGTAGCATTGCCAAAGGCTCGGATGGTTCGGTTTATCTTGGAGGGACATTTACCTCTGCGTCGCTTGTTTCAGGCACGGGTGTGCTGGTGGATACATACCTGGGCTTTCCTCTGAATATGGAATATCCACAAGTCGATGGCAGTATTTTTGTGGCCACATCGGATGGTCTTGGTGGTTGGTATATTGGTGGGGATTTTACGGCCGTGGGGGATGTGTCTCGTGAACGTCTGGCCCATCTGGACGCCAGCGCTAATCTGGATTTAGATTGGGATCCAGGTGCTGATGGTTTTGTTTATGACATTGTTGTCAGTGGCGAGAATGTTTACGTGAGTGGTACCTTTACTAGCGTGGCGGGCGTTGCACAAAACTACTTTGCCGTGCTTGATTCTGAGGGGCAGCCTGGTTTTCTGGATCCGGCACCGGATAATACCGTGCAAACCATTTTGGTTGATGAACATATTTATACGGGGGGCACATTTACCAATTTTAATGGTTATGTGCGAGGCGGCATTGCACGTATGAATCTTGATGGGGTGTTGGAGTGAACACCATGTCAATCAACACGGCTATTACAAAAAAATTAAACCTGGGTGTGGCTACACGGATGGTTCTGTTGACCTTGTTGTGTAGTCTGGCTGTCCCCTCGTTTGCCAAACCCGTTAAATGGGTACCAAAGCTACAAGAGCCAAAGGATGGTTATCATAAGCCTGATGAGACATTTAAAATTTATATGCCCAGACATCTTTCCAATGAATTTCTTGGTCAGTTGGCGATAGAAATGGACGGGGTGGATGTCACCTCTTTACTTCAACGAGTTAAAAACTATGCGATTTTAGAGCTGCCTGAATCATTGTCCTATGGAAAACATATCTTGCGTATCGTGCAAATGACTGAAGAAGGGGATATTGAAGAACTGGCCTATTGGCAGTTTGAGGTTCGTCAAACAAGTTTATTTCGTGAAGCGAGTACGCAGGCGGATATCAATCTTAATCATAGCCGACGCCTGAAGCCAAAAGAAAGTGAAGAGAGCCGTGACAGGATCGAAGGCTCAATAGAATTGAATATGGATCTGGCAGATGGCAACTGGCAAACTAACATGACGGCTGGCATCATAGGTAATTCAGACAAGACACAATTGCAAAGTGGTGAGGTATACGATTTGGCCGAATTTCTGATTACAGCAAAAACGCCTAATATGACCGGGCAACTGGGTCACCATGAGCTTAACCATTTAAGTATGGTTATGGATCAATTTGGTAATCGTGGTGGTTCTGTTCAGTATACCTCTGATGATGCGCGGTATAACACCTCAGCCTTTTCGATGTACCGAAATCCGGTGAGTGGTTTTCAAGATGGAATGGGGGTGGCCACCTCGAATTCGAGCATTGATGGTATGTATGTTAAAGCTCACCCTATGAAGAGCGATCCGGGCAAACTATATATATCGATGATCTACCTTGAAGGCAAGGATGAAAATTTGAGTGGCAGTGATGCAGGATATAGTGAAGATATACCGCAAGAGGGTAAGGCTTGGGCCTTTCAAGCCGAGAGCCAGTTGTTTAGTAAACGTCTGAGACTCGGTATGGAATATGCCGGAACTGCTATTAGTTCAAAGGCCACCACGATCACTTATGACGATTTTTCATATGAGACAGAAGCTTATTCTGGTAGTGACAAAGCTCACACACTATTTATGGTATTGAACTCGGGCGAAGGCGATGGCAAGAGTGAAACCCCTGCTCAATGGCAACTTGGCCTGGAACACCGTGTAGTCGGAACCGATTTTCAGAGTATTGCCAATCCTTCGATGCCATTTGATCGGCGTAGCTGGCGTTTATTTGGAGAGTTAAATCGGGGTGTTTTTGCCTTACAATCTTCTCTGGGAACTGAGCATGATAATGTCGATGAAGCGGTCGAGCTGTCAACCGTGCGCAAAAATGTCTATTCCCTGACGACATCGTACTCGCCTTCGCTGGCTTACAATAAAGGAGGTGAGCCTATTTATGGGTTATTAGGTCAGCAGTCATATAATTTGACTTACACAAAGGAACTACGTAAAAAAATTAAAGATGGGCTCGATTCATTCGCTGCCCCGCTTGATGAGGAAACCGATTCAGCGGGCGTCACCGGTAGCTTCAGTTATCCCCACTGGGGCTGGAATCTGGGTTATAACGTCAGTTATTACCGTGATTTTACCGATCAAAATACTGATACCATCATCCGATCATTAAATCAGGACGTCATATTCCCGATAGGCGAAAAGGTATCGGTGATACAGGAATTTCAAAGAAATGTTATATATATGTGTGATACCGGTCACGAAATTGTTGAAGATATGGCAACAATTGAGCTAAACGTGGATTTTATTCCCTCAATACTGAATACCTCTGTGAATTATACTTTGAACGATATAGTGGCATCAGACGACTCACAAAGTAGCAGGACAGAAACCATGGCGACGAATTTAGGTTGGGTGGTACGTGAGGCCAGGGAAAATCGTGCAGGTATTAATGTACAGTTTACGGGAAGCCGTAATCGTGAGAGAGATCGTTTGCAAGCGACGGTGATCGACTCAACACAGGTCTTTCTTGGACTGTCCATGGCATTCCCTGCGCGATACTAACCAGAGTAATACAACATACGATGATAAGCACAATGGTGAAAGACATGAAGAGTCACAAAATGGTAATGAGTTACATCAGAAAAGGCTTGGTGGTTGTTAGTCTGATGATGGCAACGACATCGCAGGCAGCGATATTCGATCGTCTGTCTGCAAGTCCGGCATCGCGTGATGTCTCGACGAATCAGCTTGTTACCCTGCCTGTGACCTGGCGTATTATCAGCTCACATGCCACGGAGGGCCGTCTTGACTTGAGATCATCAGGCCAGTCTCTGGTATTTGAAGATAGCTTTGGTAATTCTCTTGGTACCGTAACGGCCAAGCAATGGTTAGAAACCGTGCCGCTGCCGCAGTCCAGCAGGGTTACGACGACATTTTCAGAGACCATTGTTGTACCACAGGAAGTGATTCGTAAGGCACGCCTAAATCGATCGAATCGAGTGGTCATTAAGCGTGTATTTGTTGGCGTTCTGTATGATCTTTCACGCAAACCTACATCCATTACAGCCACTGCAACCGGATCGATTAATCTGAATATCAGTACATCCAGTACTACAACAGAATTATCTGTGAGCCGCCTTTTGCTGTCATTTGAAAACAGGTTATTGGCCAGGATAGTCACGCGAGATAGTACGCTAAATGCCCATGTTGAATTAAAAACGCATGGTGTCGGAATTGTTCGTGGTGTTTGGGAACTGGCTGAGCCTGCTACAACCCGCGGCACGCCCTTTTTTCGACCCATTAAACAGGTTAGCAAACATGTTACCGGTGGACAGTCATTTCAATTGATAAGCCCGAGCCTGCCAACTAACTTGGATGGCTTATACCTGCTTCGCTTCAGGTTGCTGGCACCCACTCTGGGTACAGTACCGATGATACGTTATGTGGTGAGTCCCTCCGGTACATCTGAAGCTGTCAGGCTGTTACCAATTGATTTGCGTGAACCTGCCAATAAGGCGTATTTAAAGAAAAATACAGCATTTGCCTGGCAATGGATAGAATCGGCTAAATACTATCAGTTGGAATTTTTTATAAGCCTCGATCAGACTGGACTGGAAGACAGAGAGCCTGATATAACTGCGCTTAAACGTGCTGCTGGCGTGTTAGTGCTGGGAAAAAACCGCAATCAGATATTGTCTGATTTAACACGGCGACATTTTAACTCGGGCTATCATTACTACTGGCATGTTATTGCAATTGATGGCAAAGGCAATCGTATTGCGACAAGTGAATTAAGAAAAATTATAATGCCATGAACGGTGAAAATATACGGTTTAACAATATGAATACAGATCAGCACCATATTTTGCTGGATAAAATCGTCCAGGGTGACGAGCATGCCATGCAGGAATTTTATAAAGAACTTCAGGGGGCGGTATATGCCTTTGCTGTGAGTCGTTTACGAAATGAGTTCGATGCAAATGAATGCACGAATGAAGTCATGATGGAGGTATGGAAGACTGCGGAGAGATTTGAAGGGCGTTCAACGGTAAAGACCTGGTTGCTTGGTATTACCAATTTCAAAGTGCTTGATTGTTTGCGCAAGCGCAAGCGGCATTTTGCAGAAGAACTGGATGAGGAAATGACAGAATCATTACCGAATGATGATTTGCCAATGCAAGATGTGTTGATGGCCGTTGATGATGCTAAGCTGGTTCGTTTTTGTCTGGATAAATTATCTGACCGCCATTCGCAGATTGTGCATCTGGTGTTTTATGAGGATCTGAGTTATCCAGAGGTTTCTGAATTAATTGATTGTCCTGAAGGGACGGTGAAGACCCGGATTTTTCATGCCAAACAAAAGTTGATGGACTGCCTTAGCCGACGTATGCATTAACTAGAAAAGTACAGATTGCATATATATCTGAACGTACACACAAGGTGATTTTATGATTCATACAGAACAACATCCGACAAAAAATTTGCCCTTCTTTGTTAATGGCAGCCTGCAAGGCAGTGAGCGCCAGGAAGTTGAATCACACCTGAGAGCTTGTGATGTATGTCGTCAGGAAGTTCAGGCATTGCAGGCTATTCGCCAGGAAGTGAAAAATGGTGTAATGGGTAATGCACCGGATGAACTGGGTTGGCAACGTCTGAAAAAACAAATTCGCAAGGAAAAACATCATACAAAACAGCAACCACAACGAGTTTGGCAGGCGGTTGCAGCCGCGGCGGTATTAGCAGTGGCTATTCAGACTGCTCTGGTTTACGAGCATGAAGCCGTGACGGATGGTTATCAAATGCTGGGTGTGCCGGATGCCAGCCTACAAATTAGTTTTTATCCGACGGTCACAGAAGCTCAGATACGCAAAATTTTGAATGATGTAAATGCACGTTTCGTCGATGGACCGGGTGCACTGGGTATTTATCGAATTGAATTATCAGACGCCGCTACTCCGAGTGAAGCCAAAAAACAGCGTGCGAGTGCGCAGGCTATACTGGCATCTTATTCTGATCGAGTTAAATATGTTTCCGAATGATTACTGGATAAGGGGTCCTTCTATAAGTAGACGTACCCTAATGCCAGTTTTGCGATACGTTAGAGTTGCCAGCCTTTTACTGGTTGCGATGATGTTGTTAAATCCGCTCATGAGTTTGGCTGCATCTGCACCACAAACGTCGACTAATAGCATTCCATCTCCCACATTGCGTACAAACCTTTCTTTGAGTACATTAAAATCGACTATTACGTTATTGACACCTAAGGGTTGTTATCAGCCGGGTGATAAGTTGAGTATTCTGGGTAAGAACTTTGGCAAACAAACATCCAGTAAAAGGATTGTCCTGACTGACAAGCGTACACATTTTGTTGTCAGTATTCAGTCATGGTCTGATCGACAAATTGATGTCAACTTGGTCAATAAACGTATATTTACCAGTGGTGTTTCCTATTTTATAGGTGTTCAAAAAACTGATCGTAGTGCCTGGTTGAGTAATCTTTTTAAAGGCGTGGTGTTTTGTCGAACTACGACACAAACGACGACAAGCCGATCAACCAGTATTCCGTCTGAAACGTCTAGCCAAATATCTAATGCACCTGATGTGCATGAAGGTGATGAGTGGCAGTATGATGACTATGAAGAAGGCGGTTCTGCTGGTACTCAACAAAGAATGTCAGATGGTAGCTTGCTGAAGAATCAATTGCCACCTGCACCTGTGGTGCCTGCTGTTATTAGAAAGGAAAAAGAGTCAGTTGAACCTGGTGAGATTTTGATTATGACAGATTCCATGCCAGCGGCCAAACAGGTGCAGGCGAAGTTGTCGAGCGAAGAGTTTAGTGTTATTCGTAGAAAGAAGCTTAAAAACCTTGGTTTGGTTCTCAGTACCTATCGTACCCCTGACGGTATGTTGGTGTCGGAGGCACTGAAAACGATCCGACAACTTGATCCAAAATTATGGGTGGATGCCAATGGTCGTTATGGTTTGAATGGGAACACAGCACAAAAAGGCAATGATTATTCATTTAAGTTAATGGGGTGGCCAAGTAAACGAAATAATTGTGGTGAGAAAATTCGAATTGGTATGATAGATACGCATGTGGATATTGATCACCGGGTTTTTAAAGAGGCCGATATTACGGCAAAGTCTTTTGTCCCGAATGGCGTCAAACAGTCGCCTGGGGAACATGGTACGGCACTGGCATCACTGCTTGTGGGCAAAAGTCGTAAGGATCATTATCAAGGCCTGTTACCCAAGGCCAGACTTTATAGTGCCGGTGTTTTTCGTGTGCGTGATGATGATAGTATCGACACAACCTCAGAACTTCTGGTTAAATCCGTAGATTGGTTGGTTGGACAAAAGGTGTCAGTTATTAATATGAGTCTGGGTGGGCAGCGTAATCTGATCCTTGAAGCGGCGCTAAAACAAGCAATGCGTAGCGGTGTCGTAGTTGTTGCGGCAGCAGGTAACAATGGATCGAATGCTGTACCAGTTTATCCTGCGGCACAAAAGAGGGTTATTGCCGTTACGGCTGTTGATGCGCAGAAGAAGATTTATTATAAGGCAAATCAGGGTAAGTATATTGATTTTTCTGCGCCGGGAGTTGATATCTGGTTGTTAGCTAAAAACGGTAAGTTCCAATATTTTTCAGGCACATCCTATGCCACGCCCTTTGTAACGGTAGTTGCTGCGCTGGCAAAGAAAAAAAGCAAATCATATTCATCACTGATGAAGGTTATTTCTCAGAAGAGTAAAGATCTGGGTGAAAAGGGTAGAGACAATGTGTATGGTCGAGGTTTAGTCTTGGCAGGGGGATTATGCAGAGTAAAGTGATTGAAAGTTGAACGTGGCAGTATTCAATTTCGCAATTGATTGAATGTGCATAAAATTTGTTTACGGTTTATTGCTGGCCCAGGATGGATGTTTGTTTTGTAAAAATTCAAGAGGCTACTACTAGTGAATAATTTTAGGGTTATCGGACATAGAGCGCTTACTTTGACGCAGGATGTTGGCCTGCTGATTATTGCAATTTCTACAATAATCGCCGTGGGATTTGAGATAGCATCAATGGTTGCTGCCAGGACGGTCACGTTGGCAGATCTTTTGCTGTTATTTATCTATCTTGAAGTGTTTGCGATGATTGCAATTTATCTTAATTCAGGAAAATTGCCTGTCCGGATGCCGCTATATATAGCAATGGTTGCACTTGCGCGTTATATGATTCTCGATATGAAAAACTTAGATAGCTGGAAAATGCTTGCTATTGCTGGAGCCACTTTGCTTATTGCTATAACGGTCTTAATTATTTGGTATGGCCATAATCGATATCCTTATCAAGAAAAAGATGGTGGTTAACCAGTTACCCGTTGGTATACTAGGCAGTGTCGCAATTTGCTTTGCGTACCACCGCTATAAAGCAAAAAGCTAGTGCGCTGAGTTCATCCTAAAAATTCTAACATCGTTTATGTTGCTGCTATTGGTCCATTATGGAGCAAAGGAGGTGACAGAGGATTATATAAAACAACTGACGGTGGTAAAACTTGGGAAGCTGTTTTAACCGTTGATGAGCATACTGGAGTTAATGATATACAGATGGACCCAAGAAATCCTGATGTATTGTATGCATCAACTTTTCAAAGAAGAAGACATGTATTTACCTATGTAGGTGGTGGTCCAGGATCTGGAATGCACAAAAGTACAGATGGAGGAACCACTTGGACAAAAATTAATACTGGATTACCGACAACTGAATTAGGACGAATCGGTTTAGCTATTTCACCTGCGAACCCTGAAATAATTTATGCAATTGTAGAAGCTGCAGATGGTAAAGGTGGCTTTTTTGCATCTACAAACAGAGGTGCTAGTTGGAAAAAAAGAGGTAGTCATAAGACTAGCGGGAATTATTATCAAGAAATAATTGCTGACCCTATTGAAGAAAATACAATTTACTCAATGGATACTTGGATGTCTGTTAGTCATGATGGAGGAAAAACATTTACTAAAGTTGGAGAAGATTATAAACATGTTGATAATCATTGCATGTGGATTAACCCTAACAATAATAAACATTGGTTAGTTGGTTCTGATGGAGG
>JAFLJQ010000179.1 GCA_022712915.1 Gammaproteobacteria bacterium
TGATGAAGAAGTGATTCGCAAGTATATACGGAACCAGGAAGTAGAAGAGAAACGCCAGGAGCAGATGCGACTAGAAGGACTTTAATAGCCCCCTTTGGGGGCTTTCATCATACCACCCGCTCTGCGGGTGGTTGTTGATTCGGCTCGCATTCAGCGGCAAGCCTTGAGTGATCCGGAGGTAAAATTAGCTCTGCTGCGTATCACCGGCCAGGCCATGTTTGCCAGTGCGACAAAGAGTGTCGGTGGTATATTTTTGGCCATTGATCCATATCAGGAACCTTCTGATTACAACCTGTTGATACATTCCTTGAATGAAGGAGGGTTGTTTCCTGATAAAGACGGTAATGGGGTGGTTGTGGGTCACAAACTGGCTGATAAGCTTAATCTGCATATCGGTAAAAAGCTGGTTTACACCACAACCGATGTCAATGGGGAGGTTGTCAGTGAAATGGCGCGAGTTAGCAGCATATTTGCCACAGGTGTCTCCGAAATTGATACCTGCCTGGTTCTTTTACTCATAGATCGTGTGCGCAAGGTCCTGGCCTATGGACCAGATAAGGCAACTCTGCTGGCGGTGATGCTCTGGAATCAACGCAAGGCCGGGTAGCTAAAAACAACAACTCGAAAGCAGCCTTGGTGACCCTGAACGGGAGGTGCTGACTTGGCGAGTATGATTATCCTCTATTCTAGTAGCAACTACATCAGCCAGTTTCTGGTGCCCCAGCTGATAGCTGCCGGGTGAACACCCTGCTGATGAGCGTACTGGAGCGCAGGCGAGAGTTCGGCGTAATGATGGTCATCGGTATGTCGTCACGGCAACTATTTCAGCTGGTGCTACTTGAGTCGGTCTGGTTGACCCTGTTTGGGCTGGTGCTGGGTGAGTTACTCACGGCTCCCTGGTACTGGTACCTGAATGTCTATGGCATAGATTTAAGCAGTATGATGGGCAAAGGAGATCACACTGTATTGGGTGTTTTGATTAATCTGATTATCCGCATTCGTCTGTATACAGAAAGTATTCTCACGATCCTCTCGACGGTATTTGGTCTGAGTCTGTTGTCCGGGATCTATCCAGCCTGGCGGGCCGGGTGTGTCCCTCCGATTGAAAGTTTGAGGACAATTTAATATGCGTTTGAAAATTAAGGGACAAGTAATTGCATCACGAAGACTCGGAAGAAAATGAATTATATTTTTTCATGACTTCATGGTGAAAAGACATGAACAGGAATCAATATGATAGCACCAGCACATATAAATGATCCAAAGGTACAAGATATTGTCCGACTGGAATCGGTGAGTAAAATTTACCAACAGGGTAAATTGGATGTTCGCGCAGATGTTGCAATTAGAGCAGTATTACCATGGCCCCGGTGCAGCCGAGGTTAGTGCTTATGATCTTAGTCAGGCCTATCCGGCACGGCCGTATCAGGCTTTGGGCTTGAGTTATGAATTTATGCCCTTGTTATCATGTCAATTTAGTATTTTTCGAAATCAGGTTGATGCGTCGCGTCTATATAATATAAATGCAGTCTATTCGTTGAGCAATGAAAGTGAAGTGTCTGCAACGCTAAGTGTTCCGGATGGCAAAGCATCGGAGGGGCGCATCATAAAAAGTGAATTTGGGACATACCCAAAGTTATTTAATGTGGAAATCCGAACATACATTTAAATATAGACTTGATTTTGTGTATAAGTATGTAATCAAGGTAGAGCATAGATAGATATCAGCTCAGACGATTTTACCATTAATATAAACAAATTGTGTTATATGATTTTGACAGATTTTCAACCGCATAATATCAACAGTCTGTCATATTTAACTCAAACATTTTGGTTTATGGATCTATGAATATTCAATATTCTTGCACCAAGTACTCGTTTTAACCTCTTTATATGTGGTATATTTTTTTTGTGTGAATATTATAACGCGTTAATATTCTGACGTGATGCTGGAATGGGGGGGGGAATGGCCGAAATAAATATTGATAATATTCGGATTACCGCCAATAGCTGCAAGGTGGACTTTAAACAGGCCCGACGTCTGGCTGAGCAGGCTATATTGGGGACGGTCAGGGCACCACGCCTGATCGCATGGAGAGATAGTCATAAAGGCAAAAGACAAACGCTGATACAAGATGAGGCCAGTGTAGGCCTGCAACTGACCTGGGATACGAAGGTCAGGGTTGATATTAATGATAACGAATACAGTTTTATTTTTACAGGAACAAAATAAGCCATCTTGGATGGGGCTAGGTGGGCAATTCTATATTGGGCCTGCCAATTAGGTTTACCTGATGTTTTTCACTAAATCACTGCCAATGACCAGTTCAAAGTCGACACCTTTACCCAGCTTGTTCATTTCCCGTAGATCCTGATTGCCCGGCAGTTTAAGGGCCAGGCGAAGGGCCTGTTTGGACTTTTTATTTAAATAACGAATCTCAGTTTTGCTGCGGCGCGATATGGATTGAGTCGAAACCACTCTATAGCCGTTTTCCCGCAGAAAATTGCGCACACGCTTGGCAGTGTCCTTGGAGCCTGTTGCATTTTTTATCATGACCCGGTATTTGTAACTGGTCGTGATCTGTTTGTTATCCGATTTCTTCTTGGTTATGGGTTTAGGTTGTTGGCTAAACTTTGGACGTGGTGTGGGTCTTGACTGTGGGACAGATATTGAAGATTGTGCCTTTTTGGTTTTATGGCTTTTATTTGTAGGATCGTCGTCGAGTCGGTAATTGAAACCGACATAAAAACTTTTGGCTGGCTCTGAGCGATCCTCTGGTACCCCGAAGGATGCACCAAAATCGAAGTCCCAGTGTTTGCCTGGCTTATATTGCAGACTAAAGGCAAATAGTTGGTTTTTGTCAAAGTTGATATTCTCCGATTGTTCCTGCAGGGTTTCAATACCAAAGATAAACTTCTTCGATACCTTGAACTCAGCACCCAGATAGGCATATTGTTTTTCAACGCTATAGTACACTACATCAGGGTTATAGTATTTTGCATCGCTTGTGGCGGACCCTAATGTCAGGTGTAAATTGATATCATCCCCATAATAACTTGTATTTATTTCAGCACCATCTTCAACTTCACCTGAGCCTAATTTTTGGCTTTTATCAGCAGGTGATGTGGTTTTAAAAGTGGATAGGGCAATGGCATATTTGTCTATATCTTTATTACCAAGTATCTGGAATTTTACGATCCCTTTATAACTGCGTATTCCCGAGGTTTTATGTTGATCATTGGACAGGTAGGTGGTCTGTATTCCCAGCTCAAGTGGATTAAACAAACCATAATTTAACCCCAGGGTATTGAAGGTATCATAGTCATTAAGATTTGAGTTAAGGATCACATAGCTATCAACCCCTAGCTGGTCGTAGAAAACCATTTCTCCATTTGAGAGAGTATCTGCCGTGCGCATCCAGCTCATGCCGGTACCACCCGCGCGTGAGGCCGTTTCGGCATAAGTCTGAATGCTCATCAGGCCGAGTAGACAAATGAGTACCAGCTTGATGCCAATGGTGTTTTTGCCTGGAAGGTTATTATTCAGTGTGAAGTCAGCTTTCATAACCGCAGTTCCAGATGCTGCATGTTTAGGATAATCAATCATTTGATATCGAATGATATTATACCCTTACGTTTTAATATAACAATGTGTATTTGTTGGCAATCAAGGCTGAATTAATCATTTTTTATGAATCTACTGTGGACTTGTTGGCTGGGCTGGGCTGGTATGGTATGACTCATTGCCTGAGTGTCATGGACAGTAGTGAACATGTTTATAAAATTATTTGTGAATATTTCTGGTCTGTTTATGTTGGCTGAGCGGTTGAATGTGGGACGATCACATGAAGGTATGCAAGACCAGCAGTAAGGGCATGGAGAAGAAAGGGAGGCAAATTACAGACTCAAAATTTGTATAAATCAGTCCTTCGAGGCCATTGCAACGGTATAATTTTTACCCTGTTTACACTTTTTATAATTGCCAAAAACTTCCTTGAAATTACGTTTCATGTAGTCACGCAGACCGTTGATAGTCACGATATAAAACCTGCCCCCGGCTTTGAGTTGTTGTGAGGCATCATGTAAAAACAGGCTCAGCATCTCATTACCGACCTTGGCAGGAATATTGGATACTATGATATTAAATTGCCTGTTACGAATCTGATCAAAGCCATTACTCAATAGTGCTTCCGCATTAGTAATGTTATTGAGTTTTATATTTTTTTGTGAATATTGAATAGCGACAAAGTCCTTGTCAATCAGAGTAATGTGTCCTTGTGGGGCGAGTTTTGCTAGCGTAAGTCCGATTGGGCCATAACCACAGCCAAGATCAAGACAATCATCTGTTTTCTGTATGTCAATATATTTTAATAACAGCTCAGTGCCTTCATCTATCTCTCTTGGTGAGAAAATCCCCCAGGTACTGTGCAGACTTAGATATATCTCACGCATGTCTGATTGGACAATAATGTCCTGTCGCAATTTATTGAGTTCAGTTTTGCTTAGCATGAGGCTATTGTAGCGATAAGTTACAGGGAACACCACGAGTTGTTGTTTTGCGATAACTATTTATGCCAGCCAGAAGTTATTAACCAATGCTCAAACATTTTGGCTGGCAAGGGTCTTGATATGTAGTATCCCTGAACGGTATTACATTTAAGATCGATTAGCATATCCATTATTTCCTGAGATTCAACGCCCTCGGCAACAACTGAGTACCCCATGTTGTGGGCTAGCTCGATAATAGTGCTTACAATGGCCAAATCTTTGTCATCGTGAGGCATACCCATAATAAAGGACTTATCAATTTTTAATTCGTCAATGGGTAGATCTTTTAGGTGAGAAAGTGAGGTGAAGCCAGTTCCAAAGTCATCAATAGACAGTTTGATTCCCATTTCATGTAAAGCATGCAATGTTGCCAGGGAATGCGATGGATCAGACATGATGGCAGTTTCTGTAATCTCAATTTCAAGATGGTGAGTGCTGATATTCATTTGTTGCATCAGATTTCTAAACTGGCTTGTTAGTTGATGGTCATATAAGTTTCGCTGTGAAACATTAATCGCCATTTTAATCTTTATATCTATTTTTTCCCATTCCTGGTTTTGTTTCAGAGCCTGTTCCATCACCCATGCGGTTATAGGTTTGATTAATCCTGATTGCTCTGCCATGGGAATAAAATAGTCTGGGGTGATAAATCCGCGTTCAGGGTGTTGCCATCGAATTAATGCTTCAACCCCGATCACTTTATGTGATTTCAGGTCTATTTTTGGTTGATAATAAAGTTCCAGCTCATCATTATTTAGAGCACGATGAAGGTCAGACATTAGTGTTAACTGATCGATGCTATTTGGATCAGCTTCAGATGAATATACCATAAAACTACGGCCGTCTTTATTAGCCTGGTACAAGGCTACATCTGCGTGACGGATAAGGGAGTCTGGATCTTTGCCATGGTCTGGAAATGTGGCAATGCCGATAGTGACGCCTGTTTCAAGCATCAGCTCATCAACTGGAAAAGGTTCTTCCAATATTTTTATTATACTCTTGACAACGATATCGATGTTTTTTTCATGTGTGTCGTTTAGAAGTATTGCAAATTGATCACCGTCAAGACGGGCAACCGTGTTTTGTTCGAAAACAATATTTTTTAGACGTTGAGAAATCTGTTTCAGTAGAGTATCGCCGCTGCGATGTCCCAGTGTGTCAATGATTTCTTTGAAACGATTAATTTCTATCAGTAATAATGTTATGGGCGTTTTTTCATGGTGGTTGTAATAAATGGCTTGTTGCAGCCTGTCATAGAGCAGGTATCGGTTAGGAAGATCAGTTAAATGATCATGCAGAGCCTGGTGAACAAGAATGGCATTTTGTTTGTCCAGTTGGTTGCTGAACCTGGCGGACAATATAAGTGCGCCCCAAATGGCTAGCCAGATAATAATTGCAGCCGTAATGGCAAATCGACTGCCAACGACTTGCATAAGAGCCGTGTTTTTATATATGGAGTGAATTAGCAATAGTTTATATTTGGTCTCAGGTATTTTTGCCAAAGCCCAATATATTTTGTTATGACCAAATTCAAGATTGCCGCTATTGTTATGTTGAAAATTTAGTTTGTTTAGTTGTGATAATGGATGTTTTAAATCTAACAGGCTGGTGGCAGATGTTCTGGCTAAAGGTTTGTTATTCTCATTAAGTAACACGTAGGAGAAAATGTCGTTAAAGTTATGGTTTGAAAATGGATGGATTAAATTTTTGTTTGTGGTGTTTTTAGTGAGCGCACTCAAGTCAGAAGCATTTTTTTGTGCAATAAATTGCAATAAATGTATTTTTTCTTCATTTGAATAATTAATCGTAATGTAATAAGCAACAGTGCCAAAGATGGTGGTTACCACTATAGCAACACCTATAAAGGACAACAACAAACGTTGTCGTAGTTTCACTTTTCTTCATCCATCAGTACCACCTTTTCAGAATTAAAACTGACAGAGGCCAATATATAGAGCAGATAATTACTGTCGTTTGTAACGGTAAAATTAATAATGTCAGGGGTAGCTTATCAGTATGGTGATTAATCCACCGTCACAAATACAATTTCAATAAAGTTAAAGCAGATACATCGCACGACTTATTTTGCCGATAGTGAACGGATCTGGTTTTGTTATGTTTCGCTGATTCCGAGTATATTGTTATATTCATTGTGCAAGGTAAATCCATATTTTGAGTAATTCATAGAATAGACTATTTGAATATTAAGCCTGTGAATTGATTGCAATGAGATGCTTTATCTATAGATATCGGAAGCAGAGCACAAAACTTTATTATTACTGGGAGCCCTTGTTTTTGGTGAATCTGCAAGCAGATAGCAATACTGTTTTGCCACTAAATTTTTACGAGAAGTATGAGGTACTGAATTGCTGTGGTCATTGATTATGAAATACCAGCATTGCACCAAACTTGTTGTGACAAATACGGCTTATGCCTGCATTTTTGACCTGAATGCGATACAGGCCCATGGGCGAGGCATGGATGACATGTGCCACTATTGCACGAATGACACCTGCGTGAGTGATAAGGAGATTATGTTGGCCGCTGAACTGCTGTGATATTTCATCATAGGCCGTACTGACCCGCAAAATGAATTGATCAATGGGTTCAGCGCCAGTTGGACGGCAATGGATTGGATCGCGGTAAAAATCATTATATTCGTTAAGGTTATTCTGCTTGATCTGTGAACGGCTTCGACCCTCCCAACTGCCAAACCCTGCTTCAGTAAATCGTTCATCAATGGTTACAGGGAGTTGGTGTTTGCTTGTTAATTGCTTCGCAACGGCATGGCAACGCTGCATAGGTGAACTAATGATTTGTTGCCTGGGAGGGCTCTCCCCAACGGCATTCCACATTTGCGACCAGCCAAGTTCACTTAGCGGATCATCAATACGGTGCCCACGATAGATGCTGCCCCCCTAAGGTTGCCCATGGCGGATCAAGTCAATAACGGTTTTTCTCATTACGTCATTATAACCGTAAGTGGGCAGAGGGAGGACATTGCTTGGGGACAAGTCAATAGAGACACGGATTTAATGCCAGATTGAGGAGACTTAATGTCTGTGTAATGTAACAAATATTTACCGAACAACAGTCAATTTAGGCACAGCCTTGCCGCTATGAGTTCATCGATTAAGCATTGTTTTTGATTAAATACTTTATGTGTCAGGACACCATTTAAGTATATGAAATCCTTAAGGGGTATGTTTTGCCGCAATTTGAACAAAACAATATTGGAGTTAATAGCCATTGTTCACGCTATAGTCTCACCTGAAAAGGAAGTGAATGCACAGGATGTTATGGTAAATAAGTAGGTGCGAAATAAGACAGTTTACAAACATGTTTTAGCCTCTAACCATAGTATGGAATTGTTGACCTGGCCTGATGAAATGTCCCTCAAGGACATTGTTTTGCCGAGTAAATACGTGGTGTTGATAGTGCTGGCAACTGAAAATATTGGTCTCGACATGAAATATAGGTGCAATAAGAGCTGGTTGAATGGTTTTTCTCCTGTGATGTCAGATCAAGTAATTTATAGTAACGGCTATTGTGACCAGTTTGATAAATACAAGATGTTTGGACCCTTTGGTCACTACTCACAAAACATACTATTTGGTATTGAATATCACTTTATCGATGAAAGTATGCCCCTGTCACCACAGAAAAATTCTTGCCCATCAAAATGTCGGAATATATTTATTATTCAGGCTTTGTATCTGTTTTTAATAAGTTGATTGCCATGGATGATGATATTAAATTTGTAAATAAAACACAGTTTTCCGTACGCTCGGCTGTGGTTGGGATGATGTTAAGATTTGTTTATTCATGGTGTGGGTTTAAATCCAGATTTATTAGTTTGCAATGGAAGGTGATATTTGCGCTTAATTTTATTTTTTTAGTTGTAGGTGTTTTTGTGACGTTGGCAATATCAGATTACCTATATCAAAATCATGAAGAGCGAGAGATTGAGACATTAAAATTGCAGGTAAGTAGTGTGATGAAGCATTCTAGAGATAAGCTTCTGGATGTTTCAGACTTAATTTTATCATCAGATGATGTTAAAGCATCAGTGGCGCGACAAAATAAAAATAAAATAAATTCGGCATTATCTAAATACTGGCGTGTTATCCAGAATACAGCTGGCATCGAAAATATTGCATTGTATTCAAATAATATTGTAAGAACAGGCCGTTGGGGTAATGCGGAGAACGGGGCAATAAATTCAAATTATGTTGAAAATATCAATGCAATTAAAGCCGCGGTTAAGACAGAACAACCTGTATATTATTTTGAATGTACCTCTGTATGTAGTCTGTATCTTGCATACCCCGTATTGATTGAAGGGATTGTTAATGGTGCGTTAGTTACAACCTTGCGCCTGTCTGATGTGATGTTGGCCCTGAGTCATGCGACAAATACAGAGATTGGTATTGTGGTGCCAACCACATCCGATCATTCACTGGGAAAAATTGTTCTAAAAAAATGGGGGTATCGAGTAACCTCTCTGACAAATAGTGATAGAGTTTCTGACTTACTGTTAACCATGCAGGCTAAGAATGAAAATATTGATAGTGGCGGTAAGTCTATAAATTATCGAGTAGATGAGAGTTATGTTTACAGAGTTGACCTTATTCAACTTGATGATGAGATTGCTTCACCTAAGTTAATGGTGATGTCCAATGTTGCCAATAAAATACAGCTGATAAAGGATAAGGTTTATTATATTGTTGCTGTTGGTCTGTCTGGGCTTGTTGTGTCACAACTGTTTGTTATGTTGATTCTTTGGAAACCCTTAAAAAGAATTAGTAAAGCCGCAATGGCTTTACCGCTGTTGGCTCACGGCAGACATAATGAAGTGCGTGATATTTCCTTGAGTGGCTTGGGTAGAAATATTTGTCGTGATGAAACTGACGTGTTGGATGAAACGACTATCGAGCTATCTTACAAGCTTAAACGGTTACATGATAATTTGGAAAGTAAAAATAAAGAGCTTTATATTGGCATTAAAAACCTTGAAAAACAAAAAGATTTTATATCTCAACTGTTGAATAATGCACAGATGGTTGTCATAACCATGGATAGTGATTTAAAGGTTTTGTCAATCAATAAATTTGGTGAAAACATAACCTGCATGAGTGCAAACATGTTTGTCGGTGGATTATTTACTGATAATTTCCCTGCCCGTAGTGATTTTGATTCTATGATGCTGGAACTTGTTGAAGGTAAATCAGACGTTGTTAAAAATGAAACAGTAATTTCTCTCGAGGATGGTGTAAGTAAATCGATTGACTGGGTTCACTCATTGTTGCCTGAAATGGATGGTAATGATGCCTGTATTCTGTCGGTAGGGTCAGATGTCACATCTCGCAAAGAAGTTGAGAAAAAATTGTCATGGATGGCCGATCATGATCATTTGACCGGCTTGTTTAATCGAAGAAGATTTAATCAAGAGCTGGAATCAGTTTTGACGGATGCCATGCGCTATCAGCGAATGGGCGCATTATTCTATATCGACCTGGATAATTTCAAGGATATAAATGACTCTGTTGGGCATTATGCTGGTGATATTGTATTAAGAACGATATCTCTACTGCTCAAGAAATCTATACGTCGATCGGATATAGTTGCACGACTTGGTGGAGATGAGTTTTGTGTATTGCTTAAGGAAGTCGATGAGGAAAAGGCAGTCAGATTGGCTCGTAAGCTGGAACGTGATTTGCAATCAAAAAAAATCACCATCGAAGGAAATGGCCACCATGTAGGCTGCTGTATTGGTATCGCTCTATATCCGAATCACGGTGAAAATAGCACTGAATTGTTATCAAATGCAGATATTGCCATGTATCAGGCAAAGCAGAATGGCCGTGGTGGAATACATATGTATTCTGAACGTGATCAGGGTAAGAAAATTGCTTACGATAGAATATTCTGGAAGGAAGAAATTCATGATGCAATTATGCAGGACAGGTTTTCACTTCACTATCAGCCAATTGTGAATGTTGCCAGTAATCTGGTTTCACATTATGAAGTTTTGATTCGTATGATTTCTCCTATGGCCAGGTTGATTTCGCCAATAAAATTTATCCCAGTTGCAGAACGCAGTGAGTTGATATATGCCATTGACCGATGGGTGGTGAAACATGCCATTCTCAAATTGGCTGAGGTTCATCAGGATGGGTACGATATTACGTTCTCGATCAATATTTCAGGTAAGGCAATTAATGATGACCAGTTTTTACCTATGGTACAACAACTTCTTAAGGAGACGGCCATTGACCCATCAAAAATAATTTTTGAAGTGACAGAAACAGTGGCCGTTTCTAATTTTGAGCAGGCACTAGAATTGATTGAAAGCTTGAAATCAATTGGTTGTCAGTTAGCGTTGGACGATTTTGGCGTTGGTTATTCATCATTTTATTACATCAAAAAATTACCCCTTGATTATGTTAAAATTGACGGTTCTTTCATCAAAGATCTACATACTTGCCGGGATGATCAGGTGTTTGTGAAGGCCTTAAGTGAGATGGCACGAGGTTTTGGTAAAAAAACCATAGCTGAATTTGTTGAAAATGAGATGACAATGGAGCTATTGAAAGAATACCAGATAGATTATGCTCAGGGTTATTATATTGGCAAACCTTCAGATAAGCTTATTCATGAATTAGAAGATAAAAAAACTTATGCGGTTAGTTAGGCTTATGCGCCACAGGATTTTTTTTGCAATTTCATGGTTATCGTTGACAAATAATTAGGCGGCTAGTGTTATTAACTAATAAGGCTTTAAAATTTGGCCGGATTGTTAATTGAGTAGATGTGATGTGAGTTTTAATAATTGCCGGTGTATTTTTAAAAATAAATAATGATGTTAGTCTTTTGATGCATGATGTTGCCCAAGGCGAAAGGCTTGACGCAATGCTTTTTCCAGTTCAGGATGTTGTTGAAGGTCATTGATTTCCATATGTTGCTTGGCAATCTCTTGTAGTTGTTTGAGTGTTCTATGTTCTAGCCAGGCACATTTAAATGCATGAGTGTCGAGAATTCCATCAACAATAAATTCGGCTATAAGCCCTTCAGGATGACTGATTTTTATGTTTTCTGATAGCATCATTTCATATTCGTAAGAATATAAATCAATGTTGTTCTCTGTGGCAATTAAGGCATGAAAATTCGGCAGGCAAGCATTGGCGCTCATGTGATTACCCAGTTCAATTGTGATTGATGGTGTATATTTTTCACCTTTAAAATAAAATTCTATGGTCGCTGTAATAATGTTTTTCATGAAATATATTTTTACCATAATAGTAAAATAATTAAAATTTAACCGCAGAAGTTGCAGTGATTCGCAGAGCGTCTTGTGTGGTATTTATCCGGTTAGAGACATAAATAGTTTAGGTAGTTTCTCCGGTAGTCGGTCAATTTTGTCGATTATGGTATAGTGATTGCCAAAAATTCTGGTTACATAATCATCTTCGCCGGGTTTTACATTGGCATCCAGATTAATACAGTAGGTGTAGATACCGTCTTGATCCAGTTCCTGTACCGCTTTATGTGCATCCTGAATAAGCAGTTGTTGGTCTGTAACATCAATATCAGAAGGTTCACCATCGGTCAGTACCAGTAACAGTTTTTTATCGGCTTTTTGTGCGCTAAGGTAGTGGGCTGCATGGCGCATGGCCGCCCCCATCCGTGTTGAGTAACCGGCTTCCATGGCTGCAAGGCGGGCCTTGACCGTATCACACCATTGCTCACTATAACCTTTGATGTGCTGATAGCGGACTTCATGACGAGTATTGGATGAAAATCCGGCGATGGCAAACTTGTCTCCCAGATGATCTATCGCCCAGCTCAATAATGCGACGGCTTCCTGGCTAAGCTCAAGAATAGTTTGCGTACAACCATCTGGTGTGTCTGCAAGTGACGCCGATAGATCCAATAACAGCATGACGGCAATGTTCCTGCCATCGTGCTTATGACTCATGTTAATGCGAGGGTCGGGTTGTGCGCCACTTTTGAAGTCTATGAGGGAACGAATTGCCACATCCAGATCCAGTTCACTGCCCTCTTCCTGATAACGAACACGCACATATTGCTGAGGTTTCAATAAATCCAGGATATGTTTGAGCTGTTTGGCCAAACCGGCATGTTTATCGAGTAGCTTGTCGATATCGGCGGCATTTCCGGCGGGGTGCAGGCTTTCATATAAACTGACCCAGTCGGGCCGATAGGTCTTGGTGTTGTAATCCCATTCAGGATAATGGCGAGGAGGCAGCCCTTCTGGTTCATGTTCTTCCGGTTCCAGTTTGCGTTTCTCTTCGAACATTTCCTCCTCATCGCCTTCTTCGATGAAGCGCCACATGTGACGGTTGTCATCACGGTAATCTATTTCAGTATCTGTGAAATGTACTTTGGGTAACTGGTCTGATTGACGACGAGTCTTGGCCACAAATGAGATGGCAAGGTCCGCTATTTCTTTTGTGCCATTGGTCTTATCGCTTATTATCTCATTGAAACGCTCAACGTATTCGAGGATGACTTCGTTCTTATAAGGATGATGGGCGTCTAAAATAGCATAAGAGAGTATTGTCAGACGATGACGGATGCAGGATTCCTCTGCAGATTTGCAGGCATTTTCATCTGGTTTGGGATGCAAACGGATGAATAGTTGTCGCAATCCTGGATATTCTTGTATGGCAAGAGATTCAACACGCGAGTCTTCCAGGGTTTCAATGGCGATACGTTGAAAAGGGCTGAAGTTGTCGGCAATGATCGCGGTGGTCCAACGACGGTGGGCGGCAATATGGGCCAGTAATGCACGATAGCGATCGATGCCGGTTACGTTGCCATTGGCATCATTTACATCATCATAAACATCTGGCACACGAATCCCATAGGCATCGTAATAAGGCATGGGCTTACGTAATTCATCAAGGCCCGATGAATAAGGCACAAGGTGCTCTGGATCCTGCCATAGGCTGCGTAAGTACAAATCAAGTTTGCGTTCATTATCGATAAACAGGGTGCCATGACGTTCACGTTGTAAAATGGCTCGACTATCAGCAGACTGTAGACAGAAATAATTTTTCTGGCGTTCTGGGTGATTTTGGTAATTACGAACACCGTAATCGATCCAGTTTTTGAAGCCATGCAGAGACAGGTTGTTTAATAAATAGGGTACCTGTTGTAATAGTTCGGGTAAACCAGGACTGGGGATGGTGGTGTGAAAACCGTGAATGGAACCGGTAGTGCGCTCCATCATGTCCATTAATATTTTGACGTAGAGGCGTAACTGTTCTTCACTACCGAGGCGACGTGAAGCTTCTGCTATGGTTTGCAAAAAGGGTGGAATGGCGTTGCCATTAGGGCTGCGTGACAAGTCCCAGACAGCCTGTGAAACCAGAGACAAAGTGGGTTCGCCTAGTTGTTTGGCTACCTGGGGCATTTTCTCCAGATAAACTAATACAGGTTCAAAACCCCGGCCGATCATACAGACCAGTGATGCACCTTTTAGATAGTCCTTAATCCCTTGTTCTGATAACAGGAGCAGGGCTTCATTCATACAGTCTTCAAAGACAGCATCCAGCCCCTTGAAATTGCATTTTAAGGCATCGCGATAGGCTTGTAGTTCATCAGCATTCATAATATTTTCTATCGCAGAGGGCGTTGAGGTTCGCAGAGAAAGATTATTAATAATTTCATTTTAGCGTCCTTTGCGTTTACAAAAATTAAGCAAAAATAGTATCAATCGCGTGATCCAGAGTACTGCGAATATCCACGTCATCGGTGATCGGTCGTACCAGGGCCATACGACAGGCATCGGTAGGATCAATGCCATTAATGATTAATCTTGCGGCATAGGTTAACAGGCGAGTTGAGATGCCTTCATCAAGACCATGACCTTTGAGGTTACGAGCGGTTTCTGCAATCTTGACCAGTTTAATCGCGGTAGCGGTATCGATGCCGGTTTCCTTTTCAACAATACTGGCTTCAACCTTGGCCGAAGGGTAGTCAAAGTCCATTGCAGTGAAGCGTTGCTTGGTGGATTGTTTTAAATCTTTCATCAAACTTTGGTAACCTGGATTATAAGAAATCACCAGTTGAAAATCAGGATGGGCATTAATCAGTTCACCTTTTTTATCTAACGGTAACTGACGACGGTGATCGGTTAGTGGGTGAATCACCACGGTGGTATCCTGACGGGCCTCAACAATTTCATCCAGGTAACAAATGGCACCAATGCGAGCTGCCGTGGTTAAAGGGCCATCTAACCAGCGTGTGCCGTTGGCATCCAACAGATAACGCCCTACCAGATCAGACGCGGTCATATCTTCATTGCAGGCTACAGTGATGAGCGGCTTTTTAAGTTTCCATGCCATGTGTTCAATAAAGCGAGACTTGCCGCAACCTGTTGGGCCTTTAATCATGACAGGCATACGGGCTTTGTAAGCGGCTTTGTACAAAACTACTTCATTGCTCTGTATTTCGTAATACGGTTCCTGTTTGATATTGTATTGTTCGATGTTTATATCTGTCATGATATTTACCTTCAGTTTCTAACCATAGAGAACGTAGAGTTCGCAGCGGTTATATATTGTTTATCAATTGTTTAATACCATTCTTAAGTTGAGGCACATAAACACTAATTAATAAGCCAAGTTTTTTATCACCAAGTTTCAAGTATGATAGCAACTGAGCCTCATGTATTGAATTTAGCTATTCAATGGCGTTTAACTCGATTGCCACGGAGTCTTTTACCAACAAGCCCAGTTTATAGCCATTATCCATTGTCACATTATCATAAGTGATAAGAAGCGCTGCTTGTTATATTACCTTTACCTGCTTTTTAACTAATTCGTGTTTTAAACAACTTCCTTAGGCGGTTTTTGAATCTATAATTCAGCCACTAATTTTATTGAGTTCCATTCTCAGTGTATCTCCGCGTCCTTTGCGCTGACTTATTATTACAACATGTTATAAATTTTATTACGCTAGAGGTTGTGGGGTACGTAGAGGGTAAATTTAATTAATGAACATCTCTGCGTATCTTTGCGGCCTCTGTGATTGAATGTTTTATCGTTGTTCCTGTTTTATTGAAAAAAAAGCCCCTGCAAACAGGGGCTCTTTTATACTAAAAGGTTCGCTTACTTGTGAACGCCTAGTTTGTCTCTCCAGCCAGGGAAGATTTGGTCGGCATCGCTAGGGAATGACTCGAATGCGCGAGCAAATTCTTTGTGCTCTTTCGCGTATTCGATAGGGTCTGCACCCTGTTTCCAGCAATCATAAGCCTGGAATAAGGATTTAGCACCGGCTGCTGGTGAATCGATGTGACCGTAAGAGCCACCACCAGAGGTGTTGATCAGATTACCGTGACCCAGATTCTCGAAGAAGCCCGGTAGACGCAGTGCGTTCATGCCACCAGAGATGATAGGTGTGGTTGGTTTCATACCGTACCATTTTTGATAGAAGAAAGGTCCCTGACACTCATCACGTTCAATCATGTAAGCAATGTTCTTGTCATCTTGAGAACCTTCCATTTTACCGTAGCCCATTGTGCCCACGTGGATACCGGAGGCACCCATCAGACGTGACAGTTTGGCTAGAATGAAGGCGGTGTAACCACGTTTGGAAGATGGTGATGTTACTGCACCATGACCGGCGCGGTGATAATGCAGGTACTGACCAGGATATTGACGACGTGCAGTCGTCACCATGCCAGGGCCCCCGACATAACCGTCAACCAGGAAAGCAACGTGAGGAGCATATTCGCCAAACGTTTCCAGAATAAAGTCAGCACGGGCACACATTTCGTGATAATCGTCAGCCGTGATATTGGCAGAGAACAGTTTGGCTTCACCTGTTTCGTCCTGCGCACGTGACATAGCATCTGCAACCAGAGGAATAACTTTCTTCATTGGGCAGAAAACCTGATTACCTTGGGGTTCGTCATTCTTGATGAAATCACCACCGAGCCAGAACTGGTAAGCCGCATGAGCAAATGGCTCAGGACGCAGACCCAATTTAGGTTTAATGATAGTCCCGGCGATGTAACCGCCGTTTTCAATTGGACGACCAAGGATACGCCACATGTCAGAGATATCCATCGATGGGCCATCAAATGCTTGCAGCATCTTAGGTGGAAAATAGACATCTTGCATTTGTGCGCAAGCCACGTCACCCATACCCTGGTTGTTACCAATGGCCAGTGTCAGGAATGAAACGATCATCGTGCGACCATCGATTACATTGCGGTCAAATAATTCGTTTGGATAGGCAATCTTCATGATGCCTTTGGCTTCGTCGATTTCGTAAACAATGGCATCAACGCCCTTGGTGAAATCATCGGTAGTGGAAACTTCGACGTTAGTACCGGTTGAAGATTCAGCGGCGAAGTGAGTCGCCGTTGAAAGGTACCCATAACCCGCAGCGGGTTCCATGGTGTAAGCAACCAGAACGTGTTTGCCATCGGCCATTAATTTATCTTCGTCCAGACTCAAGTCTGAATATCGTGCAGTTTGGTCTAAAGCCATTTTATTCTCTCCTAAACTGATTACAAATTATTAAAACTGTCTCAGTGGTTTGCATAAGAACTACATATTCACTTGTGAAATTATTTTGCTAACACCTGAATTAATTATCAGAAGATGTCATGTGAAAATGCGTAGCGTTACAAGTGGGGAGGATTGTAGAAAGCCTCACTCATAAATAACAATCAAAGTATTTGCATGAAATGATAAGTAAAACCTTATGCTGCGGCCAGCTCTAGGGGTAACTTATTGAATTTATTTGTGAAATAATTAAATATTATTGATGCGAGGAGGGGCTAAAGGTGAAAATTATTTTGTGTTCCTCATCAGGGGCAAGGTTACAGCGGCCTTGTCAGGCAGATCCCTGCGTTTTAGGCTGCTCTGCAACAGGTTGCAATGCATTGTCTTGACGGTGATATGGCGGGTTTTTCAACGGTAGGCGGGTCTTCCCGCCGGGATGGCATGCACTTGTTCTGCTGTCAGCCATTATTAGCAATATGGTGCTGAGCTGATGCAAGTTGAGCGCGGTAGCCCGCGCTCAACGGCATACAGTTAGATCCTGGTGTTCTGTTAGTGTTCCGCTCGGCCGTGTGCCTCTAATAATGTTGTGGTCATAATGCGATCAGTATAGGCCATGGCAAGGGCTGAAATGATAAAGGTCAGGTGAATGACGACTTGCCACATGATGGTATCAACGGCCATCTGATCGGCATTGATAAAGGTCTTCAGCAGGTGGACGGACGAAATCCCGATTAAGGCCATGGCCAGCTTGATCTTCATGGTGGCTGCATTCACATGGGACAGCCATTCGGGTTGATCCGGGTGCTCTGCAATGTTCAGGCGTGATACAAATGTCTCATAACCGCCGATAATCACCATGATTAAGAGGTTGGCAATCATCACTACATCGATCAGCCCCAGCACGATGAGCATGATTGCGGCTTCGGTGAGCTTCGATGCACCGGCCACCAGATGGGTCAATTCGAGCATAAAGTGGTAGACATACACACCTTGCGCGACAATCAGGCCCAGATACAGGGGGGCCTGTAACCAGCGACTCCAGAAAATAGTCTGAGCCATGATGCCAAGGGAGATATTGCGTATCTTAGAGCCTGTTGGATTGTTCACACTATTAAATTCCTGTTTAATTAAATATTTTGAATAATGGGGGCAAGCTACCGGGAAACAAGGGGGCTTATGGAAAATGCTTTACGGTGCTTGCAGAGATTGTCGAATATCCTCTGCCAATTGCAGGGCGGCAGCTACATCGCTGGCCAGCACATTGAAATGGCCCATCTTGCGGCCAACTCGCGCCTGATGTTTGCCATACAGGTGCAATTTAACATTGTCATGTGACAACAGTTTGTCCCATTGTGGTGGCTGGCCACCATGCCAAAGATCCCCCAGCATATTGACCATCACTACCGGCGATAACAGACGGGTATCCCCCAGAGGCAGACCGCACACCGCGCGCACCTGCTGCTCAAATTGTGACGTGACCGTGGCATCCAGGGTGTAATGGCCACTGTTATGCGGTCGAGGTGCAATCTCATTTACCAGTAATTCACCCTTGGAGACAAAAAACTCCACCGCCATCACACCGACATAATCCAGCGCCTCGGCAATATCAATCGCCATCTTGATAGCCTTGTCGCACAGCGCCGTATCAACACGGGCCGGGACAATGCTCACATCCAGAATACCGTTAACATGACTATTTTCAGCCACCGGAAAGGGACGAGTCTCCCCCGTGGTGCTGCGGGCCAACACCACCGAGATCTCCACATCCAGAGGCATGCGTTGTTCCAGTACACATTCATTACCATCGAGGGACTGCCAGGCGGCTTGTAGATCGGCCTCTGATGTTACCGCGACCTGACCTTTGCCGTCATAACCAAAGCGCGATACCTTAAGGATTGTTGGGCTAGTGAGTGCTTGCAAACCTGTGCTCAGATCGGCCTCAGAGCGGATCACCGCAAAAGGGGCCGTTGGAAACCCCTTGTCTTGCAGGAAGGTTTTTTCGTGAATGCGATCCTGGGTAATGGTCACTGCCCGTGCGCCAGGGCGTACCGGACAATGGCCGGTCAGTTGTTCCAGAATCGAGGCGGGGATATTTTCAAATTCGGTGGTGATGGCTGCGCAGTGTTGGCTCAACGTATCAAGGGCAGCCTGATCCGTGTATTCAGCACAGATATGCTGGCTGGCCAGCTCACCCGCCGGGCTACTGGTGTCTGGATCCAGCACCATCACCTCATAACCCATATTGCGTGCCGCGATGGTAAACATACGTCCCAGTTGGCCACCACCGAGCATACCGAGGGTATTGCCGGGCAGGATCATCATTTGGGCAACTTCATGGCACGCACCTTAGTGCGTTGTTTCTTACGGAAGGTCTCAAGTTTGTGCGCATATTTCTCATCGTAAGCCGCCAGCATCGAGACCGCAAACAGACCGGCATTGGCTGCACCCGGCTCACCAATTGCAAACGTCGCAACGGGAATACCCTTGGGCATTTGCACAATCGAGAGCAGCGAATCCAGCCCCTTCAAAGCGCGGGACGTCACCGGCACACCCAGAATGGGCACAATAGTCTTGGATGCCAGCATACCCGGTAAATGAGCCGCGCCACCGGCCCCGGCGATAATACACTTCAAGCCGCGCTCCGCCGCCGCCTCAGCATATTCAAATAGCAAATCCGGCGTGCGATGAGCCGACACCACCTTCGCTTCATGAGGCACACCAAAATCCTTCAACACCTCGACAGCCTGACTCATCACCTTCCAGTCACTATTACTGCCCATGACGATACCTACTACTGGTTTTTTCATGTTCTCACCTGCCACCCCGCTGAGGGGCCGTCTCCTGTGGCGTAAAAGCCGCGCATTATAACTGGTTTGGGAATGGTTTAAATCATCAATTGCAGGGGAAGGGGGTGCTTGTTAAATATGGCAGTTGGATAGGGGTTAGTATGGGGGTATACATATAAAATAGGAGTCCATTTTTCCTGTGGGGGGCGGTTGGGGCAGAAAGGATTAGGGGTTTATCATTCACCGTCGTATTTTCAGCTAAATCTGGGATTAGACGACATGTCGTCTAATAAGGTAAATTGCGACATGTCATCGATATAACTGTTAGAGTAAAATTAAACCAAAGGCAAAAAGAAGATTACCTATGGATAAAAAACAAATACGATTTACTATTCGAAATAAGGGCGGAAAATTGGGTGGTCAAACTATAAAGCACGATGTGCCTGCTTTTGATTGGGAAACATTTAAGAACCTCCCAAACGCTGAAACTTTTGTAAAAAAATCTTATTTTGCAGCCGCTCAAAGGATTGTTCGTGAAATACACGAGGGGAAAAATAGCACAGATGAGGATCACTTGCAGTCAGTTGATTCCCTAATTACACGGTCAGTAAAATTCACTCAAAAGGAAATAAAAGACTGGTTGAAAAGTAGAGATTGGGAACAAGCTCATTTCAAAGTTGATAAAAATAAAGCAATTGAACTCATGGAAACCAATCTACCATTGCTGGCAAATAGTAAGTCATCGTTTCCAGAGCAATTAAGAAACAGAGCGGCAGAGATAGTGGCTGAAATCGCTGATACTGGAGCAGACCCAATCGCAGATTATTTATGGGTAATGCTAACTCAAGAGATAAAGAAAGATGATCTGCTCGAATCACTGTAGTAATGGCAGGCCTCTAACAAGGCTTTAAACATGGATCCACAGGACTGCCGGACGTTAAATAGTCGTGGTTTCAAATTCCATAATAGCAGATTCTAGGTTGGGCAGTTACTTAGCTGTGGTCCAGTTAAAGCAACGTTAGGCAGATAAGAAATGGAATTTTCACCTTTCGAAAAACTAACTATCGAAGCACTTGATGATTGTAGAGGAGAGCTAAAGCACTGTGCAAAGAATGCGATTTCTCATCTGAAAAAATCATGGGAAATTAGAAATGTTG
>JAFLJQ010000146.1 GCA_022712915.1 Gammaproteobacteria bacterium
CCAATTCACCGCTAATTGTTTCTATGTATTCTCTTTTATAGACAAAAGACTTGAATTTCTGGCAATCGTTAAGTAATGTTCTTATTCGCATTGGGCTTCTTTTTTTGATAGTGGTCTGGTAACTACCATCATGGATCGAAGCTCAATGTGAATCAATTCTTATTAAATCATCAATTATTTACCCACAGATTTTCCTGAAGAGCCATAATATTAAATATATTAGACAAAGTGCGGATTTATTTTTTTTGATGTTCGTAATTTTTTACAATGTTTTTCAAACTTTCCATATGTTTTGATTCTTCCTCTTTTCAAATTTACCATTGTCGGTCGCTTTTGAATAAAATCAGGCTGAGTTAATCAGTGTTTATATAATTTATTATGCGTGTCTTTTTCTATAATAAGATCTGCCAATGATTCAAGTCCATTGTGGTGACATAACTCAATTACATATTGATGTGATAGTCAATGCGGCCAATAATTGCTTGTTGGGAGGTGGTGGTGTTGATGGCGCTATTCATCGAGCGGCCGGGCCGGAATTTCTTGAAGCCTGCCGAGCATTGAAGGGGTGTGAAACGGGCGATGCAAAAATAACTCTGGGTTATAAATTGTCTGTTTGTTATGTGATCCATACTGTTGGGCTAATCTGGGCTGGAGGGACGAAAGGAGAAGCGGGATTACTGGAAAGTTGTTATCGTCGCTGTTTTGAAGTCGCGCTCGAAAACGATGCCAGGGGGATTGTATTTCCTTGCATCAGTACTGGGGTGTATGGTTTTCCAAAAGCTCAGGCTGCGAAAATTTCTGTCAGGGTGATGCACGAATTTGAACAACAATTTGACAGTATTATTGCTTGTTGTTTTAGCCAGGATGATGCGCAGTGTTATAAAATTTTGTTAAATGTCTAATTGTACCGTTAATAAATGGTTAGGGACTAATGGGTAACATCTTGCCTGGGTTTAATATATCGTTTGGATCAAATTGTGTTTTGATTTTGCGCATAAGTTCAAGAGTCACTGGGTCGATTTCTCGACCGATAAAATTCATTTTTTCAAGGCCAACGCCATGTTCCCCTGATAAGGTTCCATTCAGGGCCAGTACGGTGGTAAATATTTTATCCAGGCAGAGGGCGGCATTGTCATTCTGTTTTTTATCTGCCGGGTCATAGAGGATATTAGTATGCAAGTTACCATTGCCTGCGTGACCGAAGTTAATAATTGTTAATTCGTATTGCTTTGATAATTTGTCCAACTCGCGGATAAGCGCGGGGATGTTAGACACCGGGACAACAATATCTTCGTTTATTTTTTTGGGTGCAACGGTTCTTAATGCGGGTGATAGCGCTTTGCGTGTTGCCCAAAGGTCATTCACCTCGGTCTCAGTTTTGGCCACGGTTAAATTGATCAGACCATTATTTTTGGCGGTCGCAGCAATGTCTGCCATGGATTTATCAATACAGGTTTCGGAACCATCTACCTCGATCATTAACATGGCACCTGCGTTGATTGGTAGATCTGCATTGGAATAGTTGCGGATCATTTCGATTGCCTTACCATCTATAAACTCCAGCGCACAGGGGATCACTGGTTGGGCCATGATGGCGGCCACTGCTTCGGTGGCGGACTCAATATCTTTGTAAATGGCTTGCATGGTCCGTTTACATTCAGCCAGTGGGGTGAGTTTCAAGGTGGCTTCAGTAATAATCGCCAGAGTGCCTTCCGAGCCGATCAGTAGCCGAGTCAGGTCATAGCCGACAACACCTTTAGTGGTGAACGTACCCGTGCGTATCTCTTTTCCATCCCCGGTGACGGCCTTGAGTCCCAGCGTATTCTCGCGGGGTGTACCATATTTAACGGCTCTGGGCCCAGCGGAGTTGTAAGCTAGATTGCCACCGATCGTACAAAAGGCACCGCTACTGGGATCGGGGGGCCAGAAAAAACCATGCTCAGCGGCGCTTTCCTGCACTGTTTGATTAATGGCTCCGGGTTCGACCACCATGTAGCGATTGGCTGCATCGACCTGGATGATGCGGTTCATTCGTTCCAGGGAGAGTACGACCCCCCCCTGAGTGGGGACGGTTGCGCCGGTTGTCCCCGTGCCACGACCGCGTGCAATGAGTGGCAGCTTATAGTTGTTGCATAAGGCAACGATATCCATGATCTGTTGATGGTCTGTTGGAAAGACTACGGCATCGGGCAAGGCCTGGCGACGACTATTATCATAACCATAGGCTAGACGTTCTGATTCCTCTGTCAGGAGAGAATGTTTGTTGTCTAAAATTTTCTCTAGTTGCTTGATAATGTCAGCAGGCAGGGGTGTGTTGCTGGACATATTAAGCAAACATTTCTTGGTCAATCTGATCACATAGACAGTGAATGGTTAACAGGTGAACTTCCTGAATGCGGGCGGTAACATTGGAGGGGACACGGATCTCGATATCATTATCTTTTAATAATGGGGCCATGTTACCCCCGTCACGACCTGTTAGGGCAATAACGGCGACGTCACGTTGATGGGCCATTTTAATGGCCTCGATAACATTGCCGGAGTTGCCGCTGGTGGAAATCGCAACCAGAATATCGCCTTTGTTACCAAGAGATGAAAGTTGCTTGGCAAATATCTGGTCATAATGGTAGTCATTGCTGATGGCCGTCAGGGTTGAACTATCGGTCGTCAGGGCAATCGCTGGCAAGCTGGGACGCTCTATTTCAAAACGACAGAGTAATTCTGCGGACAGGTGCTGTGCATCGGCCGCAGAACCACCGTTGCCACAGGTAAGAATTTTATGGCCAGCTTTTAGTCTTGTTACCATTAACTCAATGGCCTGGCTAATTGGGTTCGCCAACGTTTCTATTGATTGTTGCTTTGTCTCGATACTGGCGCTGAATATGGTTTTTATATTGTCTTGTATAGTCATTGATTAACTCTGAAAGGCGTCTTTAATCCAGTCTATCCCGTTTTGCTGTATTTGGTTTGTGATGGAGATGACATCAAAGCGGGTGGGTCGATTATGATATTTGGGGTGTTTTTGTAAATAATACAATGCGGTGGCAATAAGCTTAGCTTGTTTCGCATGGGTGATACTTTCTGCACCACTGCCGAAGCGGGTATTTTTGCGGTATCTCACCTCGACAAAGACGATGATGTCACCATCCTCCATTATGACATCCAGCTCACCTCGTTGACTATGAAAGTTCCGGCAGAGCGTCTTTAAGCCCTGTCCGCATAGGTAGTGGCAGGCCATTTCTTCGGCTTGTTGTCCTGTTTTAATGGTTGTCTGAAGCATGGTTGGATTTATTGGCGATCCAGTGAGGTAGGCTGACCGCTGCGGAATTTAACCCAGGTTAGTTGGCGATGAACCCGTTGTTGGGCATCGAGACTCAGGCTACCGGTTTCACCGTCATAGCGTTCATACGAATAGCTGCGTAATGGTCGTAAGGCACCGAGAATGCTAAAGGCATCAATGCCCAGGGCATAGAGTCGTTGAAAGCTGTTGCCAGCATTGGATATATCTTTCTCAATATCGGTACGCAGGCTTCGATGTGCTGTGGTTTCTGCCAGAACCCAGGGCATGTCGCCAAATATCATGTCGTCCATATCGCGATCCTTTTCCTGATTAAGGTTGCCCGTAAAAATATGTGACGTTGCATAGACAGGGACATCTGCGGCATGGAAGAATTTTAGCTGGGGACGAATGGCTCTTGCTTGCTTGGGGAAGGCGGCGAGAAAAATAAAATCGATGTCTTTACGACGCCGAGGCGTATATTTTACCTGCACCTTTAATGTTGCTGATACCTTCCGATAGCGCCTCTGGCTATCATCAATGTCCAGTAAGTTGCGCAGGGTAACTGAAAAATCACTCTTGGTGGGATCATAGTCTTGTGTTGTTACAATTTGTCCGCCCATCAATTCCCAACGCTGCTTGAAGGCTTGGTAGACACGCTCCCCCCAAGGCCCGGCAGGGACAATGACCGCAGCGTTGACATAACCGTCCAACCAGGTACGTTCTGCAACCTGGCGGGCTTCTTCTTCTGGTGATAAGCCAAACTGATAAAGGTTGTTAGGAGATTCGTTATCTTCAACTGCATAATTTAGTGCCAGTGTCGGGATCGGCAAGGGCTCCTCGTCCATTAACCTTGATACGGCTTCTTTATCCAGAGGGCCTACTACAAATTGTGCACCATCACTGATGGCCTGATCGTAGACATCAATAACGGAATAGGGATCATCACCTACATCATAAATTTTAATAGATTCAACTTCATGTCCACCTGTTGAATAATATGCCGCCAGAAACCCATCTCGCACAGCTTCTGCGGCTGAGGCGAACTTGCTGGTAAGTGGCAGTAACAAGGCGATGTGGCTGGGGTGGCTGACATCATCCATGCTGCGGGTAGACAGACCCGTGAGGATTTCATTACTTACCGGGTGTTTAGGATAATATTTTTTCCAACGTTGCAGTTCTTTTTTTAGTTTAACGGGATCAAGCTGAAAAGATTTGGCAATTTGTACCAAGTGCATCCAGCCACTTAGGGTATTAGGGGGGCGCGCAGTGCGCAGCTGTTGCAAGGCTCGGGTCGACATGGTGGCGAGGGCATCCCAGATTGCTCGCTGGTTATGTGTGATGGTGTCGTGATCAGTTAGGTATTTTTCACGCAAGACCAGTTCTCGTGCGGTTTCTAGCCGGTTGCCCTGCATAGTGAAGGCATCGGCTCGGAGTTTGTGGTATTCCGCGCGATAGAGTTTTTTTGTTTTTCGTGGTGGAGGTTGTTTCAGGTAGGTAAAAACATCATCGGGACGTCGTTCAGCTAGTGCCAGGTGAGCCTCACTCAGGTGATAGAGAAATATTTGATGGTGGTTATCTTTCTGAATTTCGACATCGCTCAGGGTTTCACGTGCCTGAGGAATCAGGTTGGCCTTGGCCATGGAGGCAGCTGCCCTTAGCCGTAACTCGGTGCGCATGTTGGAACTGGCCTGGGCCGAGAGGGCTGTGAAGTGGCGAGCGGCTTCGGTATAGTTGCTGTGCAGAAACTGTTGTTCTGCTTCGTTAAGGGCTCGTTTACTCAGACGCGGCACGCTGGCACAGGCGGTTAGCGCAAGGATGAGAAATAAGAGCAGAAATCTGCGAAATATCATAAGCGTGTCAATTAAATTATTAAGGGAGTAGTAATTATTGCACAAGTATCTGGTCAGGACAGAGCAGTGTCAAATCAAAACGGTTCCTTATATATTGTCGCAACGCCTATTGGCAATCTGGAGGATATGTCACAACGCGCCATATCTACCCTGCAAGCGGTAAGTCTGATCGCCACTGAAGATACCCGCCATAGCAGCAAATTGCTACAGCACTTTGCTATTGATACACCCTGTATGGCCTTTCATGAGCACAATGAACGGGCCAGGACGGGCAATCTGATCAATAAACTGCAAAGGGGGGAATCTATTGCCCTGATCTCCGATGCAGGTACTCCCTTACTGAGTGACCCGGGTTATTATTTGGTCAGAGCGGCACATGAACATGACATCCCGGTTGTCCCCGTCCCCGGAGCGAGTGCCTTGTTGGCAGCTCTGGTCGCAGCTGGTTTGCCGACAGATCGCTTTGTTTTTGAAGGTTTTTTACCCAATAAAACTGTGGCACGGTGTAAATATCTGGCCAGCTTGAAAAAAGAAACCGGCACACTGGTTTTCTATGAGGCCCCGCATCGTATTCTGGCTTGCCTGCAAGATATGGTCGAGGTTTTTGGCGCTGAGCGGGAGGCGGTTTTGGCCCGGGAACTGACCAAGACCTACGAAACTATCCGGAGGGATAAATTGGCCCGTCTGGTTGAATGGGTGGCCGAGGATTTGAATCAACAACGTGGTGAGATTGTGCTGGTGGTGGCTGGGGGGCGACCGCAGGTTAAGCAGGAACTGTCAGCAGATGTGCGGCATGTTTTGACTGTGTTGCTGAGTCATTTGCCCGTTAAACAGGCCGCTACTATCACTGCAGAAATTACCGGTGAGAAGAAAAATCGGCTTTATGAAGCTGCCCTGAAATTGGGAGCCGATAATTAAATTGTCTTAAAGGCTTGAAATTCAAGGTTGAAAACCTGACACTAGGCGAGGAGTTGGCTAGGTAATCGCTGGAAAATGCTTGTCATTTTCTGGAGGAAAGTCCGGGCTCCACAGGGCAGGGTGCCAGGTAACGCCTGGACGGTGCAAGCCGATGGCCAGTGCCACAGAAAATATACCGCCGATGACCCCGTCACTTTGGTGGGGCACAGGTAAGGTTGAAATGGTGCGGTAAGAGCGCACCGCGCTGGTGGCAACATCAGTGGCAGGGTAAACCCCACCCGGAGCAAGACCAAATAGGGGAACAATCGTGCGGCCCGTGCGGTTCCCGGGTAGGTCGCTTGAGGTATACGGTGACGTGTATCCCAGAGGAATGATTACCCACGACAGAACCCGGCTTATCGGCCAACTCCACTCTTAATAATCTACATTAGCAGTATTATTTAACCCCTTGATTTTTATAGAGTCATATCGCTTAAAAATCACGACAATATCCTCATATCCCGGTTCAAAATCCTTCGCTAAGTTACTGTTATGCAAGAAAGAATTGCTCAGTTTGTGGGCAGGTATGCTTGACAGTATGCCTGAATGGTACCTATAGTGTGTAAATGTGGGTAAAAGTGGGTTTTAATGGAAAAATCACTTATTACCAATGGAGAAAAGTTTGTTTCGAGGGGTCAATACGATCACGCTGGATGCGAAAGGCCGCATGGCCATGCCAACCCGTTATCGGGATCGGCTTATGTCGCATTGTGATGGTGAGTTAGTGGTCACTGTCGACAGGGATCACTGTCTGCTGTTGTATCCCTTGCCTGAATGGGAAGAACTTGAGCGCAAGCTGGTGCGTTTGCCCAGCCTGAATAAACAGGCCCGTCGACTGCAACGCTTGTTGATAGGTCATGCGACCGAGATGGAACTGGACAGTAATGGGCGAATATTGTTGCCGTTACCTTTACGTGAGTTTGCTGAGCTGGATAAGCACATCGTGGTGATCGGGCAGGGTAATAAATTTGAAATATGGAATGAGCTCCTTTGGACTGAACGACGGGATCAATGGCTAAATGAGGCAGATGGCGATGAAGATTTACCGACAGAACTGGAATCCCTCTCGCTGTAGAGATCATGACCGTTTTAATTGAACATCAACCGGTCATGCTGGAGGAGGCATTGACGGGATTGGCTCTTAAGCCAAATGGTATTTATATCGACGGTACTTTTGGGCGTGGTGGGCATAGCTGTGCCATTTTAGCGAAGTTGCAACAAGGGCGATTGATTGCAGTGGACAAGGATCCTGCCGCCATTAGTTCAGGCCAAAAGCTGATGGAAACGGATACCCGTTTCAGTATTCAAAATGGCTCTTTTGCGAATTTGAAGACGCTTGTACGGCAAATCAATTGTCAGGGCATGGTTGATGGTATTTTGCTTGATCTTGGTGTTTCATCCCCCCAACTGGATGAAGCTGAACGAGGGTTTAGCTTTAAGAAGGATGGCCCACTGGATATGCGCATGGATCCGACCAGTGGACAAAGTGCAGCAGCGTGGCTGGCTGTGGCTGATGATCAGGAGATAGCTGGTGTATTAAAGGAATATGGTGAAGAGCGTTTTGCCAAACGCATTGCCAGGGCGATTATCAATGCACGGCAGGAAGCACCTATTGATACCACTAAACGTCTGGCGGCGATTGTGGCAGCGGCCAACCCTAAGTGGGAGCCAGGCAGGGATCCTGCGACACGCAGTTTTCAGGCGATACGCATTTTTATTAATCAGGAACTGGATGATCTGCAACGCTGTCTTGATGATGTGCTAGAGATATTGGCACCAGGTGGGCGACTAGTGGTGATCAGCTTCCATTCGCTTGAAGATCGGATTGTTAAGCGCTTTATACGTGAAGAGTCTCGTGGTGATCCATATCCACCTGATTTACCTATTCCCTACGTGCAATTACATGTACGTATGAAGACTATCGGCAAGGCTATCAAATCGAGCAAGGCTGAGATCGAGGCCAACCCTCGTGCAAGGAGTGCTGTTTTGCGTATTGCAGAGAAGTTGCCATGAACAGCAAAGGATTCTTGGCTGTGATGACTATATTGGTGCTGGTTTCTGCCTTGGGTGTCGTGTTCACCAAGCACCAGAATCGAAAGTTATATGCCGAATTAACGGTGTTACAAAAACAACGTGATGCCATGGACGTGGAATGGGGGCGCTTGCAGCTTGAGCAAAGTACCTGGGCGACCCATGGCCGTATTGAAAAGATTGCACGCCAGCGTTTGGGTATGCGTAATGTTGATTATGACAAGGTGATAATGGTTAAACCATGAAGGATAGTGTTCATCAACCCACTACCCCTTTTCGACTGGGAACGATTATTTTCCTGGTGGTGCTGGCCTGTGCCGTGCTGGTATGGCGGGCGATTGATTTGCATGTGTTTAATAAAGCCTTTTTACAAAACCAGGGTGATGCCCGTGCTTTGCGGGTTGAACCCATTGCCGCTCACCGTGGCATGATAACCGATCGTCATGGTGAACCCGTGGCTATAAGTACCCCTGTGGATTCGGTGTGGATACACCCGCAAACCTATTCACGAGATAAACATGATTTGTCTCGGTTGGCAAAACTACTGAAACTGGATGTGCGGAAACTGAATAAAAAGATTCGGTTACGTCAGGGTAAAGAGTTTGTTTATATCAAACGCCGTATTAACCCAGAGCTGGCCCAACAGGTTATGAAGCTGGAAATTCCTGGCGTCTCCTTGCAGCGGGAATACCGCCGTTATTATCCCATGGGTGAAGTGGGTGCGCATGTCCTTGGTTTTAACAATGTAGATGATATCGGTCAGGAGGGTCTGGAACTGGCTTATAACAACGGGTTGCAGGGTACCAGCGGGTTGCAGCGAGTTATCAAGGATCGCCTCGGCCGGGTGATTAATCATGTTGAGTTGATTAAAGAGGTGAGTCCCGGTAAGCCTTTGACGCTGAGTTTGGATCGTCGTTTGCAGTACCTGGCTTATCGTGAACTCAAACAGGCTGTTTTTATGCAACGAGCCAAGTCCGGTTCGGCCATTATTCTGGATTCAACAACGGGTGAAATTCTGGCTATGGTTAATCAGCCGTCTTATAACCCGAATAACCGTTTAAACCTCAAAGGGTCACGTTATCGTAATCGTGCCGCTACCGATACTTTTGAACCTGGTTCTTCTATCAAGCCGTTTACCGTGGCGGCAGCGCTAGAAAGTGGTAAGTTTTCAACGGCCAGTCAGATCGATACCGCACCAGGGGTTTTTCGTGTTGGTCATAATACCATTCGTGATTTTCGCAACTATGGACAAATCAACCTTGCCAGGATAATCCAGAAATCGAGTAATGTGGGTGCCACCAAGATCGCCCTGGCGATTCCGGGTAAAAATCTGTGGCGTGTACACAGTGGTGTCGGTTTTGGGATGACCACTGGCAGCGGTTACCCTGGTGAAGTTGAAGGTGTGTTGACACATTCGTCTGAATGGCGACGGATCGATCAAGCTACGCTGGCCTTTGGTTATGGCATGTCGGTCACACCGTTGCAATTGGCGCGTGCCTATGCCGTGTTGGCCAATGACGGTGTGTTGTTACCGGTAACATTTTTAAAACGCACTGCGGCAGTTAGTGGTGAGCGTGTATTGAAATCAAAGACGGTTAAACAAGTTCGCACCATGTTGGAGGCGGTGGTCTCTGCAGAAGGGACTGGTTTTAAGGCCCGTATTGCAGGTTATCGTGTCGCGGGCAAGACAGGTACTAGTAAAAAGACCAATTCAGATGGTGGTTATGCTGATGATCGTTATATCTCGGTATTTGCGGGTATGGCACCTGCCAGCAATCCAAGATTAGTGATGGTGGTGATGATCAATGAACCACGTGCCAAAGTTTATTATGGTGGAGAAGTGGCCGCACCGGTATTTGGTAAAGTTATGGCGGGTGCTTTGCGTCTAATGGGCATTGCACCGGATAAAGTTGATGAGCATTCGGTTCGGATGGCGGCATTGGGGGAACATCTATGATGGCCTCCATGGAACTGAAACCACAATTGAAACTTAGTGAGCTCTTGCAAGGTATTGTTGAGCTTCCTGTCGAAATGGATCGAGATATTAACAAACCTTGCCTTGATAGTCGTGCGCTTGAGCAGGGTGCGCTGTTTATTGCCTGTGCCGGTCATACGGTGCATGGCTTTGAATATATTGACAAGGCCATTGAAGCTGAAGTTAGTGCCGTATTGTGGGAAGCTAACCTCGATATTGAAACTTTGCCCTTTAGCTGGCGAACTTCACCGCAGGGACGACAGATTCCCGTCATTGCCATAGCTCACTTATCTACACAGGTCGGCATTATTGCCGACCGCTTCTATGGGCAGCCTTCACACAACATGTTTGTTACCGGCATTACAGGCACAAACGGTAAAACATCCTGTAGTCAATTTTTGGCGCAGGTGTTGTCTGAAGAATATTTGTGCGGAGTTATCGGTACCTTGGGTAATGGTTTGTATGGCAAGCTTAATCGTACGACACACACCACCCCCGATGCATTGACTTGCCATGCTTTTATGGCTGAGATGCTGGAGTTTGATGTTAGAGAGGTAGTGATGGAAGTGTCATCCCATGCCTTGCAACAGGGCCGGGTTAATGCCGTGCAATTTGATTGTGCCGTGTTCACTAATTTGAGTCGTGATCATCTTGATTATCATGGTGACATGCAAGCCTATGCGGAGGCTAAGCGCCGGCTATTTGATTTTTCTGATTTGAAGTTTGCTATTATCAATACTGATGATGAGTATGGTCGTGAACTGGTAAGGCAAATTTCATCACCTGTTCGTTTGATTCGTTACGGTCTCTCGGTTGAACAGGGTCAGCCAGATATTTTTGCCAGTGACTTGAAGCTGAATTTGGAAGGTGTACAGTTTCATGTTGTTACCCCATGGGGGGAGGGCGAGGTGACTGCAAACCTCATGGGCCAGTTTAATGTCAGCAATCTGTTGGCGGTGCTAAGTGTTTTACTGGTACATGGCATGGCACTGGATGAGGCATTGCAAAAGCTTTCTCATGTGAAGGCCGTGGATGGCCGCATGGAATGTTTGTATCAGCAAGACAAACCGGTAGTTGTGATTGATTATGCCCATACCCCTGATGCGCTGGAACAGGTTTTATCTGCTTTGCGTGAACATTGCACCGGGCAACTTTGGTGTGTGTTCGGTTGTGGTGGTGATCGCGACAAGGGTAAACGACCCTTGATGGGTGAGATAGCCGATCGACTGGCGGATGTGCTTGTGCTTACCAATGACAATCCCCGTAGTGAATCACCACAGGAAATTTTAAATGATATTCAGACCGGGCTGACTGGCCTGAGTGAATGCCACATTATTGAAGACCGGGCTACCGCTATTTCTGATGCAATCAACAGTGCGCATGTAGGTGACATGGTGTTGATCGCGGGCAAGGGTCATGAGGACTATCAGTTAATCGGTGATAGGCGTTTGTCATTCAGCGATATTGCCGAAGTGCGTAAACAGTTGGGATTGGTCATATGAACAAAGTGACACAATTCAACATGCCGCTAAGTGAAGCCAGTCAGGCATTGTCTGCAAATTATATCGGTGATGATGTTTTGCTTAATGGCGTTAGTACTGACACCCGTAGCCTGTCCGGTGGTGAATTATTTATTGCTTTACGTGGGCCGAATTTTGATGGCCATCAGTTTTCTGCTCAGGCTATAGATAAGGGTGTGGCGGCAATGATGGTGGATCATGAAATCGATTTGGCTATACCTCAATTGATTGTCGATGATACTCGGCTTGCCATGGGGCAACTGGCCAGAGTATGGCGTGAAAAGTTTACCATCCCTGTATTGGCAGTGACCGGTAGCAATGGTAAGACCACAGTTAAGGAAATGCTGGCCAGCATTTTATCTGGCCTGGGTGAAGTACATGCCACCAAGGGTAATCTGAACAATGATATTGGTGTACCTCTGACCTTGTTCAAACTGGGTGAGCAACATATGAGTGCGGTGATCGAAATGGGGGCAAATCATGCGGGTGAGATTGCCTGTTTGGTTGGTATTGCCAAACCGGATGTGGCGATGATTACCAATGCCGCATCCGCCCATCTGGAAGGTTTTGGATCACTGGAAGGTGTCGCCAGGGCCAAGGGTGAAATCTATGCCGGTCTGTCAACCGATGGTATTGCTATTGTGAATGCCGACGATAGATTTGTTTCTCTATGGCGGGAGTTGATCAACTCACAGAAAAAGATTGAGTTTGGTCTTAACGCTGTGTGTGATGTGTGTGCCGAATTTAAGCCCGGTGTTTATAATAATGAAACCCTCATTAAAACATCTGAGGGTGAAATAAAGGTTAGTCTTCCATTGTTGGGTCGACACAATGTGATGAATGCCCTCGCGGCCACTGCGGCAGCACTGGCCGTCAATGTTCCTCTGGATATTATCAAGCAAGGGCTAGAAAATATGCAGCCTGTGCCCGGCAGATTGCAGCTTAAACCAGGTTTGCATGAAAGTCGGATTATAGATGATACCTACAATGCCAACCCCGCTTCTGTAAAAGCTGCCATCGATGTATTGCAGGGCTTTAGCGGTGATCACTTTTTGGTTCTGGGTGATATGAGTGAACTGGGCAGTGGTGAAGAGGCGTTACACCGACAGGTGGGGCAAGATGCCAGGGAACAAGGTGTTAATCGCTTGTATACCCTCGGTGAACTGGCAAAACATGCAGCTAGTGAATTTGGTGAGCATGCTTATTCATTTAAAGCGCATGATTCTCTGGTGGCGGCACTGATTAAAGATTTACATAAAGACACGACCTTGCTGGTAAAAGGTTCGCGGCGTATGCATATGGAGCGTGTTGTTGAAGCACTAACAATCGAGAAAGAGGTATAAACACCATGCTGTATTATCTCGCACAACAACTACAGGAATATCATAGTGGGTTTAATGTATTTAATTACCTGACCTTGCGCGCCATGCTGGGTGTGCTGACGGCGCTGGCAATATCTTTGTTGGTGGGGCCGGTTATGATCAAAAAACTGAGTTCTTATAACATTGGTCAGACTGTGCGTGATGATGGACCTATTAGCCACCTGACCAAGGCCGGTACACCGACTATGGGGGGGGCGCTCATTCTGGTGGCCATTGCCATTGCCACCTTACTTTGGTCTGATTTGGGTAACCGCTATGTCTGGGTGGTGATGTTGGTGACCTTGGCATTTGGCATTATTGGCTGGGTTGATGATTATAAAAAATTGGTCAAACAAGATCCGGAAGGTCTGCGTAGCCGCTATAAATATTTCTGGCAATCTGTTTTTGGTCTGATTGCAGCCATTTACCTATATAAGTATGCCAGCCCAGTTGAAACAACATTAATTGTCCCATTCGTTAAAGACTGGAGTATTCAACTTGGGATGGTCTCATTTGTTTTGTTGACCTATTTTGTGATTGTTGGATCCAGTAATGCGGTTAACCTGACCGATGGTCTGGATGGTCTGGCCATATTGCCCACTGTCATGGTGGGTAGTGCTCTGGGTATTTTTGCCTATCTCAGTGGACATACCTATTTTGCCACTTATTTGGGCATTCCTTATGTAGCGGGTGTCGGTGAGATTGTTGTCTTCTGCGGTGCTCTGGCTGGTGCTGGTTTGGGTTTTCTCTGGTTCAACACTTATCCTGCCCAGGTCTTTATGGGTGATATTGGGGCATTAGCACTGGGGGCTGCTCTGGGTGTCATTGCTGTTCTGGTTCGCCAGGAGTTGATCCTGTTTATTATGGGCGGCGTGTTTGTTATCGAAACGGTATCGGTTATTTTGCAGGTGGGTTCATTCAAGCTAACCGGCAAGCGTATTTTCCGTATGGCACCCTTGCATCATCATTTTGAATTAAAAGGTTGGCCAGAACCACGCGTGATTGTCCGTTTTTGGATCATCACCATTATTTTGGTTCTGGTTGGCTTGTTATCTCTGAAGATTCGATAAACAAATGCAGGTAGTAAATAACATCATGACATCGGAATATCCGCAACAAGAGCGATTGCAACTGGCTGAGCCGGTGGTGATCGTGGGGCTGGGCAAGACTGGTTTGTCTTGTGCCCGGTTTCTTGCGGCCCGTGGTGATGACTTTACGGTTGTTGATAGCCGGGAACACCCTCCAGGACTGGATGAGTTAACGACCATGTTACCTGCGGCAAAGATCGTGACCAGTGTGTTTAAAAAAGAAATATTTGCAACGGCTGGAACATTGATTGTGAGTCCCGGTGTTTCGGTACAGCAACCGTTGATAGCCTCCGCCCGTGAACAAGGGGCCAGCATTATCGGTGACATAGAACTCTTCGCTCGTGCAGCAAAGGCACCGATTGTGGCGATCACCGGTTCCAATGGCAAGAGCACCGTGACGACCCTGTTTGCCGAAATGGTACGACAAGCTAACAGGGAAGTGCGTGTTGGTGGAAATCTGGGAGTGCCTGCACTGGAACTGCTGGATGATGTTGTTGAACTTTATGTGTTGGAACTGTCCAGTTTTCAGTTGGAAACCACTGAGAGTCTTGATGCGGTAGTTTCGGTTATTCTTAATGTCAGTGAAGATCACATGGATCGTTATGATGATCTACAAGCCTATGTGGATGCCAAGACGAAGATTTTCAGTGGGCAGGGTTGCGTTGTAGCCAACCTTGATGATGACGTCGTTATGCAAGTGGTTAATCAGCTTGGCCTGCAACGCAAGATAATAAGTTTTAGTTTGCAACAGCCCGTTGATGATCATTATGGCTTGTGTCCCCGTGAAGGGGAAACATGGCTGTGTAAAGGACAATCGATGTTAATGCCCGTGAGTAAAGTCACGATTAAAGGTACACACAACATGGCCAATGCCCTGGTGGCTTTGGCCCTGGGCGATGCTATCGACTTGCCAATGGATGCCATGTTAGCGGCATTGCAGACTTACACGGGTTTACCACATCGTATGCAGTGGGTGACCGAGTTTAAGGGCGTGAACTGGTTTAATGATTCCAAGGCCACCAATGTTGGCGCGACCGTGGCCGCGATAGAAGGTGTACCCGGTGCGAGTGTGATTTTGATTGCTGGTGGTCAGGGCAAGGGGCAAGACTTTACGCCAATTAAAGATGCATTGCACAAACGTGTTAAGGCCGTGGTGTTGATGGGAGAGGATGCATCATTATTGGCTAAGAGCATCCCCGAGTCCGTTACGATTAGTTATGCAGAAGATATGGACGAAGCCGTCAAGTTGGCTGTCAGTCATGCCCATCAAGGTGATGTCGTCTTGTTATCCCCTGCCTGTGCCAGTTTTGATATGTTCAAAAATTATGAACAGCGCGGCGATGTTTATATGAGTACGGTCAGGGAGGTGTGTGTATGAATGCACCCTTTATGACATATCATTCCACGAGAATTGACAAGAAAGGGCAACAGCGTTGGCCGCTGGATTACCCCCTGTTGATGACGACGCTTGTCTTGTTGGGGCTTGGTCTGGTCATGGTGGGTTCATCATCTGTGTCGATTGCCGAACAGCAGTATGCTGCACCATTCCATTATTTGTGGCGACAAGTTATCTATATGTTAGTGGGTTTTGTCGCGGCATTGATTGTTTTAAAAATCCCCATGCGTATCTGGGAAGAACTGGGTCCCGGTTTGATTCTGCTTAGCATGTTATTGCTGGTATTGGTATTTATTCCTGGTTTGGGCCGTACCGTCAACGGCAGTACCCGATGGTTAAATCTTGTTGGTTTTAACCTACAGCCATCAGAGCTTGTAAAATTGTTTACTCTGGTTTATCTGGCGGGCTATCTGGTTAGACACCATGAAATGGTGAAAACCACAATCGGTGGCTTTTTTCGGCCCCTGTTATTGATGTCTGTGCTGGTGGCCTTGTTATTACTGGAGCCTGATTATGGTGCCGCGGCTATTTTATTAATGACGGCTATGGGGTTGATGTGGCTTGCCGGTGTACGTTTTTTACAGTTTTTTCTGTTGCTCGGTGTTGCCGCATCTGTACTGGCGTTGCTGGCCTATATTTCGCCTTACCGTATGGAACGCCTGACGACTTTTATTAATCCCTGGGCTGATCCTTTTGATAGTGGTTTCCAGTTGACTCAGGCCTTGATTGCTTTTGGTCGTGGTGAGTGGTTTGGTACCGGTCTCGGTGAAAGTGTGCAAAAACTCTTTTATTTGCCCGAGGCGCATACCGATTTTGTGTTTGCCGTGCTGGCTGAAGAGTTGGGTCTGTTTGGTGTGTTGATGGTGATCTCCATGTTCACATTTCTGATTTTTCGGATTTTGTATATTGCTCGGCAGGCAGAGTTACGGGATCGCCCCTTTGGGGCCTATCTTGCTTATGGCATTGGTTTATGGATTGGCTTGCAAGTCGTGATCAATCTTGGTGTGAACATGGGTATCTTGCCGACCAAGGGATTGACCTTGCCCTTTATGAGTTACGGTGGCAGCAGTCTGGTGGTGATGATGATCGCCATTGCGATGTTGTTACGCATTGATTATGAAACCCATCAAGATGATCGTGTGGGTCAGAAACGTGGCAGGCAAGCAAGATGACGTCTGTTCAAATCCGAATCATTATTATGGCCGGGGGCACGGGTGGGCATATTTTTCCTGCTCTGGCCATTGCACGTACATTGCGTGAGCAAGGTGTGGCGGTGATCTGGTTGGGAACAAAAAGTGGTATGGAAGCACATGTTGTAACGGAGGCTGGTTTCCCGATTCAATATGTCACTGTTTCCGGTTTGCGTGGTAAAGGGATGTTTGGCTGGGCCTTGGCGCCCTTTAAAATAAGTTATGCCGTTATGCAGGTACTGGGTATTTATTTTTCAGTGAAACCAGATGTTGTCGTGGGCTTTGGTGGTTTTGTCACCGGCCCAGGTGGCTTTGCGGCATGGCTAATGCGTAAGCCATTGGTGGTGCATGAGCAAAATGCCATCCCCGGTCTGACCAACCGTATATTATCGCACATGGCGAAGACTGTGCTGGAAGCCTTTCAGGGTAGTTTTCCGCAGACCACTCGCGCTATCCATACCGGTAATCCTGTTCGAGATGATATTGCCGCACTGACGGAACCGGCAACAAGGATTGAGCAACATCAGGGGCCGTTACGTATTTTATTAATCGGTGGTAGTCTTGGCGCGCAGGCCCTGAATGAGTTTCTGCCCAAAGCTTTGTCGATGTTATCAGAAAAAGATCGGCCGATGGTTTGGCATCAGACCGGTGCTAACAAGTTTGAAGAGACCAAAGCATTGTACGAATCATTACAAGTCGATGCGAAGCTTACCCCGTTTGTCGGTGATATGGCCGAGGCCTATGGCTGGGCAGATATGGTTATCTGTCGAGCGGGCGCTCTGACCCTGGCCGAATTGTGTGCCGCAGGTTTGGGGTCCATTTTAGTGCCCTTCCCTTATGCGGTCGATGATCACCAAACATATAATGCCCATCAACTGGTTAAGGCCGGTGCTGCTATGTTGATCCCTCAATCAGAATTGACTGCGGAAAGATTGTCTGTGGTATTGCGGGATATGGTTGAAAAAGGACGCGAACGTATTATTAAGATGGCACAGGCTGCTCGTCAGTTGTCTATGCCAAATGCAAGCAAGCAGGTTGCTGAACTCTGTCTGGAGGCGGCTCATGATTAAAATGAATAAAGTGACATCACCCAGTCCAGGGCGTGGTGAACCCGGTATGGGTAGCATCAAACGTATCCACTTTGTTGGTATTGGTGGTGTGGGAATGAGCGGTATTGCTGAGGTTTTGTTGAATCTGGGTTATGAGGTGTCGGGGTCAGACATTGCTGAAAATATCACTACTCAACGACTCGCCAGTTGTGGTGCAAAGATCAAACTGGGTCATGCCGCAGAACATGTTATGGGTAGTGATGTGGTGGTGATTTCCAGTGCGGTGCAGTCTGACAATCCTGAAGTCATTGAAGCACGAGAACATCGTATACCAGTTGTGCCTCGTGCCGAAATGTTGGCTGAATTAATGCGTTTTCGTTTTGGTATTGCTATTGCTGGAACTCATGGAAAGACCACGACGACCAGTTTGATTGCCAGTCTGTTAGCTGAAGGGGGGCTTGATCCTACTTTTGTTATTGGCGGTAAATTGAATAGTGCTGGTTCTAATGCTCGTCTTGGTGAAGGCAAATATCTGGTGGCTGAGGCGGATGAAAGTGATGCCTCATTTATGCATCTGCAACCGATGATGGCCGTGGTAACCAACATTGATGCTGATCATATGGAAACTTATGGAGGTGATTTTCAGAAATTGAAACAAACCTTTGTCGAGTTTTTACATCACTTACCGTTCTACGGGCTTGCGGTGGTTTGTATAGAAGATGCCGAGGTTAAAAAAATCATCTCTGAAGTGATCCGGCCTATTGTGACTTATGGTCTGAGTGATGAAGCAGATATTTGGGCCAGTGATATCAGGCAGACCGCATTTTCAACACAGTTTAAGGTCTCCCGCAAGGACTGTTTTGACTGGCTAGAGATTACTTTGAATATGCCAGGGGAACACAATGTATTAAATGCCATGGCCGGTATTGCTGTCGCTCATGAAGTGGGCGTGGATGATGCCTCTATCATGTCGGCCTTGAAAAATTTTCAGGGTATTGGCCGACGTTTTCAGAGCTATGGTGAAATTGAAACAGCTAATGGCAAGGTTTTGCATATTGATGATTATGGTCATCACCCTCGTGAGGTGGCCCCGACTATTAAGGCCGTTCGTGCGGGCTGGCCTGATCGACGTTTGGTACTGGCTTTTCAGCCTCATCGTTATAGTCGTACCCGAGATTTGTTTGAAGATTTTGCCATGGTGTTATCCGAAGTTGATGTGTTGGTGTTGCTGGAAGTTTATCCAGCCGGTGAGGAACCCATTGCGGGTGCTGATGGTCGAAGTCTGTCTCGCGCCATTCGTTTGCGCGGTCAGGTGGAACCGGTATTTGTTGAAAGTATTGAACAATTGCCGGAGACCTTGTCCGGCGTGTTACATGATGGTGACTTGCTCTTGACTTTGGGGGCAGGCAGCATTGGTGCTATGGCCAGTCGTTTGGCTGGATTGCTGGAAAAGAATTAGAGAGGCATTGAAGATAATGGTTATGACAAGACGTTTACATATGGGTTGCGGTGAAACATTACAAAGTCACTTGCCGGATAGTTTCAGAAAACCTGTAACCATGTTGGCAATGAGAACGAAACATGTTGTTAGCAAACCAATGCTAATAAATAGAAAAGGAAAATGTTGGAAGTGAGCCATGTTATGCCTGTAAGTCAGACAAACCTGCGCGGTGCTATTAAGTACGATGAGCCTCTGTCTCATCATACTTCATGGCGGGTGGGCGGCCCGGCGGCCTGTTATTTTCAGCCTGAAGATATCGATGATTTGGTGTTGTTTCTTTCTCAGTTGCCGGCAGATGAAGAAATTTACTGGCTAGGACTGGGTAGTAATTTATTGGTACGTGATGGTGGTTTTAAGGGCAGCATTATTTGCACTAGTGGTGTGTTGAGTGGTTTACGTTTTTTGAGTAACGAACAGCTTGAAGTCGAAGCGGGCGTGGCCTGTCCCAAGGTCGCTAAACAGTGTGCCAAACAAGGCCTCAAAAATGCAGAGTTCCTTTCCGGTATACCGGGCACCATGGGTGGTGCACTGGCGATGAATGCAGGGGCCTTTGGTGGTGAAACCTGGCAGATAGTAAAAAGCGTTACGACCATTGATAAACGGGGTGTGCTCAGGCAACGTGCGGCAGATGAGTTTGAGATTGCTTATCGTCATGTTCGGGGTGTTGTCGGTGAATGGTTTGTGTCCGCCGTTTTGCAATTAGAGTTGGGTGATGCCAATACGTTATTGGAAAAGAACAAACAATTATTGGCAAGACGGGGTGCTTCGCAACCGACACAACAACCTAATGCCGGTTCCGTATTTCGTAATCCAGAAGGGGATTATGCAGCACGTTTGATTGAAAAGGCAGGATTGAAAGGGACATGTGTTGGTGGTGCTTGTGTGTCAGACAAGCATGCCAATTTTATCGTCAATACGGGGATGGCGAATGCAAGTGATATTGAGGCCTTGATGGTAAACGTAGCCAATACTGTTAAACAGGTTTGTAATGTCGAGCTGATACCCGAAGTGTGTATTGTGGGTGAATCGCTTGAGCAACCGAGCTTTGAGGGAAAATAACATGACTGCTATCGATCCAAAAATATTTGGCAAGGTTGCAGTATTAATGGGTGGTTGGTCAGCTGAGCGTGAGGTATCGCTGAAAAGTGGTGCTGCGGTTTTATCCGCCATGTTACAACGTGGCATTGATGCTCACAGCATAGATGTGCAACGTGACACTGTGATTGAAGAACTCAAGCAAGGTGCTTATGACCGGGTTTTTAATATTTTACACGGGCCGGGTGGCGAAGATGGCGTGATTCAGGGGGTGTTAGAAACACTCAATATCCCCTATACAGGCAGTGGGGTTATGGCCTCGGCTCTGGCAATGGACAAATTGCGTACCAAACAATTACTCGATGGTATAGGGCTGCCAACACCAATGTATATGGTGCTGGATGAAGAAACAGATTATGCCTATGTCGTTGCGAACCTTGGCTTGCCCATTATGGTTAAACCGGCTCAGCAAGGTTCCAGCCTCGGTATGAGCAAGGTTGAACAAAGTGAAGAATTGCATAGTGCCTGGCAGGCCGCAGCCCAGTTTGATGGAGCTGTCATTGCCGAACAGTGGATTGAAGGTAAGGAATATACCGTGGCTATTCTGGGCGATGATGTTCTTCCGGCTATTTTGCTGGAGACACCGAGGACATTTTATGACTATGAAGCCAAGTATCAATCTAATGATACCCGTTACATTTGTCCTTGTGGGCTGACCAGGGATCAAGAAATACAGTTGCAACGATTGGCGTTGGGTACATTTCAGGCCTTGGGTGCCGAAGGCTGGGGGCGCGTCGATTTGTTTATTGATAAGGAAGATCATCCCTGGATCATTGAATTGAATACCTTGCCGGGAATGACGGATCATTCTCTGGTGCCTATGGCTGCCAAGGCAAAGCATATTGAGTTTGATGAACTGGTGGTTCGTATATTGATGCAAACGCTGGTGCAAAAAGGAGGTCGTCACTGATGGTTGCGCGTGTTGCAAAGCAGGCTGTTATGCCCGGTAGCCAACATGACTTGCGACGTGTTTTTGCCGGCGTTTCAAAATTATTATTTGCTATATCGGTGGCTGGAGTACTGGGTCTGGGCTTGATGAAATTAAATGATCCTCAATTTCTGCCTGTTGAAAAGGTTCGTGCCCAGGGTGCTTTTATTAATTTGACGGAAGCTATGTTATTAACTCGCGCCGGTGACATCAATGGGGGTTACTTCAATGTTGATGTGAGAGCCGTACAGAAAAATATTGAATCACTGGCTTGGGTAGATCATGCCTATGTCAGAAAAATGTGGCCAGACACTTTGATGATTGGTGTCACAGAACAAAATGTTGCTGCTTTATGGCAAGGCAAGGGATTGATTAATCAGCGTGGTGAGCTGTTTTATCCTGAGGAAAAAACTTTTCCAGCCAGCTTGCCACAGTTGAGCGGTCCGCCTGGAAGCCATCAGTCGCTGCTTGAGCACTATCGAGCCATACGTCCGATGTTGGGTAAGACAGGCTTGGTTATACAGCAACTTGACATGGATGCGCGACGTTCGATGATTATTCAGTTTAATAATGGTTTGAAAATTTTGTTAGGCCGAGATTCATATTTTTTACGTGTTGAGAAATTTGTACGAATATACGAAAAGATTTTGAGGACTGAAATAAATAATATTCAGCAGATTGATATGCGTTATACCAATGGCTTTTCCATTATGAGGAGGCCGTAATCTGGGCAGGATGCCTGGGAGATAAATTATGTCTAAGAAAACAGAGAAAAATATGATTGTTGGTCTTGATATCGGCACCTCGAAAGTGGTGGCGATAGTCGGGGTGATTACGCCTGATAATGAAGTTGAAATTATTGGCCTCGGTTCACATCCATCACGGGGCCTGAAAAAAGGTGTGGTTGTCAATATTGAATCTACCGTGCAATCCATTCAGCGTGCCGTTGAAGAGGCCGAATTGATGTCTGGTTGTCAGATCCATTCTGTCTATGCCGGTATCGCAGGGAGTCATATTCGCAGCCTGAATTCACATGGTATCGTGGCCATTCGTGATAAGGAGGTTACCAGTCCGGATGTTGACCGCGTCATTGATGCTGCTCGGGCGGTTGCTATTCCAGCAGATCAAAAAATCCTGCATATTCTACCGCAGGAGTTTGTCATTGATACCCAGGAAGGGATTCGTGAGCCCATCGGTATGTCCGGTGTTCGATTGGAAGCCAAGGTGCATATGGTGACGGGTGCCGTTAGCGCGGCACAAAATATTGTTAAGTGTGTGCGTCGCTGTGGCTTGGAAGTTGATGACATTATTCTTGAACAACTGGCTTCCAGCCATGCTGTGTTGACTGAAGATGAAAAGGAACTGGGTGTCTGCCTCGTCGATATTGGTGGCGGTACAACCGACCTGGCGGTGTTTACAGAGGGTGCGATTCGGCATACGGCCGTGATACCTATTGCAGGGGATCAGGTGACAAATGATATTGCTGTTGCATTGCGTACACCTACGCAATATGCCGAAGAAATAAAGATCAAGTACGCCTGTGCTCTGACACAACTGGCCAGCCCTGATGAAACCATTGAGGTTCCCAGTGTGGGTGAGCGTCCTACGCGTCGATTGGCTAGACAAACATTGGCTGAAGTGGTTATGCCTCGATATGAGGAGCTGTTTATCCTGATTCAAACGGAATTGCGTCGTAGTGGTTTTGAAGACCTGTGCGCGGCCGGGATTGTGTTAACGGGTGGTAGCTCAAAAATGGAAGGGGCGGTTGAGTTGGCAGAAGAGATATTTCATATGCCGGTACGTCAGGGTAGCCCGCAATATGTTACTGGTTTGGTGGATGTGGTACGAAATCCGATTTATTCAACTGGTGTTGGTTTGTTGTTATTCGGTTATCAAAATCGGGCCATGCGTGAATCTGATTTACATCTAACCGGCGGGATGCGTGGTGTAATGCGTCGGATGAAGAGTTGGTTTCAAGGAAATTTCTAGTTTTTAATTTTAATGAGGATGTCCGTGAGGAGGGTAAGGTGATGTTCGAACTAATGGATAATTATAGTCAAAATGCAGTAATCAAGGTCGTGGGTGTGGGCGGCGGTGGCGGTAATGCCGTTGAACATATGGTGTCTCAGAATATCGAAGGCGTCGATTTTATTTGTGCCAATACCGATGCTCAGGCAATGAGGAATGCTTCGGCTAAAACATTGTTACACCTTGGTAGTAATATTACCAAGGGGTTGGGCGCGGGTGCTAATCCAGAAATTGGTAGACAGGCTGCGATGGAAGATCGTGAGCGTATCCAGGAAGTATTGCAGGGTGCGGATTTGGTCTTTATCACGGCTGGCATGGGTGGAGGTACTGGCACGGGTGGCGCCCCAATTGTGGCCCAAATTGCCAAGGAGATGGGGATTCTGACCGTCGCCGTTGTGACCAAACCCTTTCCGTTTGAAGGCAAAAAACGTATGGATGTCGCTATGCAGGGGATTGAAGAGCTGAAAATCTATGTTGATTCGCTTGTCACTATTCCAAATGAGAAATTGCTCAGTGTTTTGGGTAAACAGATCAGCCTGCTTGATGCCTTTAAGGCGGCAAATGACGTTTTGTTGGGTGCGGTGCAGGGTATTGCTGAATTAATTACTTGCCCAGGCCTGATCAATGTTGATTTTGCTGATGTGAGGACAGTCATGTCTGAAATGGGTATGGCCATGATGGGCTCAGGCCGTGCCAGTGGTGAAAATCGGGCCAAAGAAGCAGCTGAAGCCGCTGTTGCCAGTCCTTTACTTGAGGATGTGAATTTGGCTGGAGCAAGGGGGATCCTGGTTAATGTCACTGCCGGGATGGATATGGCTATCGGTGAATTTGAAGAGGTTGGCAATATCATAAAGGGCTTTGCCTCAGAAAATGCCACTGTGGTTGTTGGGACGGTTATTGACCCGAATCTAGTTGATGAACTGCGTGTAACCGTGGTTGCAACAGGGCTTGGACAGGTGAGTTTGGCTGGTGACAAGCCCGTCAAACTGGCGGTTACCAAGAATAGCAGCGGTGAGGTTGATTATGGGCAACTTGATCGGCCCACGGTAATTCGCAACAAAGTGGCATCGGACCAATATAATAGTGAATCGAGCGCAAGTATGGATTACCTGGATATTCCTGCTTTCCTGAGACGACAGGCCGACTAGTATGGTAAAATGATTGGCTGTTTTATGTGAAATTTTGGGTGAGACCTGAGTCACAGTCGGGGTATTAAAGTTTTTCCAGTATACGTCGCTAATGGGAAGCAAGTTGATAATTTGGGTATGCTGTTCTACTATTCTTTGATGGTGGAAAGGGATGATTAGTGAACAAATTGCGAGACTTACTCTTAACTTGCTTTAAACGATGACCAACAAGACTAATGAATAATTTTAAGGAACACGGGTGATTAAACAACGCACGCTGAAAAATGTAATCCGCGCGACGGGAGTCGGTTTACACACTGGGGAAAAAGTCTATTTAACATTACGACCTGCTGTGCCTGATACGGGCATCGTGTTTCGTCGCGTTGACCTGGATACCCCCGTTGAGATTCCCGCGATTCCTGAAAATGTTGGTGAAACGACCCTTTCGACCACGCTGGTTAAAGATGGTGTTCGCGTTGCCACTATTGAGCATCTGCTTTCAGCTTTAGCTGGTCTGGGTATTGATAATGCGTATATTGATCTGAATGCCTCAGAAGTTCCGATCATGGATGGCAGTGCCGGCCCCTTCGTGTTTCTTATTCAGTCTGCGGGCATTCAGGAACAAAATGCCCCTAAAAGGTTCATTCGGATCAAAAAACCGGTCAAGGTCGACCATGGAGACAAATGGGTGCAATTTGTTCCCTATGAAGGATTCAAGGTCTCTTTTACCATTGATTTCGAGCATCCAGCCTTTAAAGAGCGCCACCAGATGGCCGAAGTTGATTTCTCTACCACGTCCTTTGTTAAAGAAGTTAGCCGTGCCCGTACTTTTGGTTTTATGAGCCAGATTGAAACCCTACGCGCGAATAACCTGGCTCTGGGTGGTAGTTTGGATAACGCTATTGTGGTTGATGATTATCGAATTCTTAATGAAGATGGTTTACGGTATGTTGACGAATTTGTGAAACATAAAATCCTCGATTCTATTGGTGACCTCTATCTTCTGGGGCGTAGCTTGATTGGTGCATTTAGTGGTTATAAATCGGGTCATGCACTGAATAATAAGCTGTTGCGGGTATTGCTCGCTCAGGAAGATGCCTGGGAATTAGTCACTTTTGAGGATGCAAAAGAATCACCGATTTCATTTATACAACCGGTACAAGCAAGTTAAGCGATGTTTCAGGGATATACCCTGTTTGCCAGTCGTTGCAAGGATGCTTTAAGGGCCGGATCTTCTATCATTTCAGCGAGTAATTTCAGGTGCTGCTTGCCTATTTTGGATGGTATTAAGGCTGATTTTTTGTCTAGTTCTTTCTCGTGAACCTTATTTTCCGTCAGCGGCCCGACTTTGATATTGATTTTGTTAAGCTTTTTACAGGATTCTAATTTTCTTATTTCTTGTAGTATGTTTACCGATTGATAGCGTAATCGGTTCGCCAATTCCGCAGAGTTAACAAGTAGTGTGATCTCTTGAGTGGAGAATTTGCCGAGTTGCCAGTTATCTGCAATGCATTGATTTATAATTGGTTTCAGTGCACAGCTTAATCTGTATAAATTTTGCCCATGTGTGATTAAATCCACAACTTGGCTGTTTTGTTTCTTTAGATACTTGTATATTGGTTTGGCAGAATCCATACTTTTACTTGTTGTATCGTTATTTGCACTATGACTGCAACTATTATATAAGAAAATCTGCTAAGTCCGTGGAAATTCAGAAAAAAAATTAAACCACAACAAATCATAGCCGATACAACGATTAAGAATTTTAAAACAAATTAGGCGATAATACGCATGAATATTGTATTGATGACAAGAAGCAAGGGTTACTCGGGGCTTGTAACGCTGTGTAAGAAAAAGTTACTTGCGCTAATATTAGGTGTTTTTGTCATCCTCCCGGGGGCGCTACTGTATGCGGGTTATTCAGTGGGGATTTCCCATATGCGAGCCAATCCTGATGAATTAGCTGTGGCTATGCAGTCTGAGCTCGATGTGCAACGTCTGCAAATTTCTGAAGTTACACGTACAGCAGAAGAGAACATGAATGCTCTGGCATTGAAACTGGGGCAGCTGCAATCACATGTGATACGAATAGATGCCCTGGGTTCTCGTCTGACAAAAATGGCGAAACTTGATAGGGGGGAATTTAATTTTGATCGCCCTCCAGCACAGGGTGGCCCTGTAGGTGCTAATGATGCCAATGCTTCGGCCATGTCTGTGCCTGATTTTGTTAAGTCATTACAGGAATTGACCGCTCAACTGGAAGACCGTGCACAACAAATGAATGTGTTAGAAACCATGATTATGACCCGTAATCTGCAGGCAGAAGTAATGCCAACTGGGCGTCCTATTACTCGTGGCTGGCTATCATCCTATTTTGGTCTGCGTACCGATCCCTTTACGGGTCGTCGTGTGCACCATTCTGGTATCGACTTTGCGGGCAAAATGGACTCAGATATTGTCTCGGTTGCAGCGGGCGTGGTGACTTTCTCAGGCAAACGCTCAGGTTACGGTAATCTTGTTGAAGTTAACCATGGTAATGGTTATGTAACGCGCTATGGGCATTGTAAGGAAAATTTGGTGCATGTGGGTCAAACTATTAAGAAAGGGCAGCTTATTGCCAAGATGGGGACGACTGGTCGTTCAACGGGCCCTCATGTTCATTTCGAGGTCATGCGTAATGGTCGCCACGTGGATCCAAAACGTTATATCCACGCGTCTCGTTAAAAAATACTCATTCATTATCGAATGAAATAAATCAGCCGGCATTTGTCGGCTGTTTTTTTGTGTAGGGGACTGTAAAATTGCTGTGTCATCAGCCCGTTATCCAAATATCTGAATGCGTCAGATTATTGGGTCTTATCATATCTTTATTTATAATGGCCTGTTCCGGACCGGTTCATTATGATTCGCCTATGGATGATAAATCTGTCATTCAGATAGCGGCTGTTGGTGATGTCATGCTGGGAACAGACTTTCCAAAAGATACGTTACCACCGGATGATCTGAACATCTTGGGCCATGTTGCACCGGTTTTGCGACAGGCCGACATCACATTCGGTAATCTCGAAGGGGTATTGCTTGATGGTGGTGAGCCTATTAAGAAGTGCAAGAACCCCTCCGCTTGTTATTTGTTCCGTACCCCAACCCGATTTGCAAAAAATCTGAAAGATGCTGGTTTTGATGTCATGAGTCTGGCAAACAACCATGCCCGTGATTTTGGTGAAGAGGGTCGTGATAGCTCAATGCAGGCCCTGTCAGAAGCGGGTATTTATCATTCAGGTCGTATTGGTGATGTGGCTAGTTGGCAGGTTAACGGCATCAGGGTCGCAATGATCGCCTTTGCACCATTTGGAAATTCTCACGATATGCTTGATATTGAGAAGGCCGTGGAACAGGTGGTTTCTTTAGCGCAAGATCATGCGATTGTGATGGTTTCTATGCATGCTGGAGCAGAGGGTCTGGAGGCGATGCATATTCCGTTTGATACGGAGTTTTATCATGGAGAGAATAGGGGTGATGCGGTTAAATTTGCCCGTGCTGTGATTGATGCGGGTGCTGATTTGGTTGTGGGGCACGGCCCTCATGTGCCGCGGGCACTAGAGCTGTATAAGGGGCGGCTGGTGGCTTATAGTTTGGGGAATTTTTGTACTTATTGGGGCATCAGTGTGGCAGAGGAAAAGGGCCTGGCCCCGATTTTGGTGGCTAATTTAAGGCCTGATGGGTCCTTTTTGGATGGGAAGATTATCTCCGCGCGCCAGCAGCGTCCAGAAGGTCCTGTGCTAGACGAGAATCATGCTGTTGCTCGTCTGATTCGGCAGCTGACCCATGAGGATTTTCCAGATACGCAATTAATGCTCGACTCTGTCGGAAATATTCGTATAGACCAAAAACAGGCCCATCATATAGCGGACAAATGAGTAGGGTAGCTGTAGAATAACGACCTTTAAGTTTCTCGGTCGTTGAAATTAATAGCAAGCATACAGGGTGGTTCCTTTTGTTCATGTTTAGCACAGTTTTAAAGAAAGTTTTCGGTAGCCGTAATGAGCGCCAGGTCAAACAATTCAACAAGGCGGTTGCGCAGATCAATGATCTTGAGCCGGCCCTATCGGCGTTGTCGGATAGTGAGTTACAGGCCAAAACCGATGAGTTCCGTGCACGCTACAGCAAGGGGGAAACACTGGATGGATTGCTGCCAGAAGCCTTTGCGGTTGTGCGTGAGGCGGGTAAACGAGTCATGAACATGCGCCACTTTGATGTCCAGCACATTGGTGGCATGGTTCTGAATCGCGGCAATATTACTGAAATGCGTACTGGTGAGGGTAAAACACTGGTGGCAACTTTGCCCGTTTACCTCAATGCGCTGACCGGCAAGGGTGTGCATGTCATTACCGTTAATGATTATCTGGCTAAACGTGACTCTGAGTGGATGGGCAAGATATACAATTTTCTTGGCATGAGCGTGGGTGTGGTGGTCGCCGACATGGATCCGACTGCCAGAAAGGAGGCCTACAAGGCCGACATTACCTACGGCACAAATAATGAATTTGGTTTTGATTACCTGCGAGATAACATGGCCTTTAGCCAGGAAGACAAGGTGCAGCGCGAATTGCATTTTGCGGTTATCGATGAGGTAGATTCCATCCTGATTGATGAGGCCAGGACGCCGCTGATTATTTCAGGCCCTTCGGATGATAGCTCTGGGCTCTATACCCAGATCAATGAGCTGATACCTGAACTGATAAAACAGGAAGTGGAAGATGGACCGGGTGACTATTCTGTTGAAGAAAAGAACAAACAGATCTTTTTGACTGAAGATGGTCACCAGCACGTTGAAGAACAGCTTGGCAAGGCCGGTTTACTGGCTGAAGGTGAGAGCCTGTATGACGCAGCCAATATTGGCATGATGCACCATATCAATGCGGCTTTGCGTGCCCACGTGTTATTTACCAAGGATGTGGATTACATCGTCAAAGACAACGAAATCATTATTGTTGATGAATTTACTGGCCGTTCCATGCCTGGGCGGCGTTGGTCAGATGGTTTGCACCAGGCTGTGGAAGCTAAGGAAGGGGTACCCATTCAGCAGGAAAACCAGACCCTGGCTTCGATTACCTTTCAGAATTATTTCCGCATGTATGACAAACTGTCAGGTATGACCGGTACAGCGGATACGGAAGCTTATGAATTTCAGCAGATCTATTCCCTTGAAGTGGTTGTCATACCGACCCATCGTCCCATGGTTCGTGATGATAAAGTTGATCTGGTCTATTTGACACAAGGTGAAAAGTACAATGCCCTGTTAGAGGACATTATTGACTGTCAACAACGACAACAACCGGTGTTAGTGGGAACAACCTCGATTGAGGTATCCGAGTATCTGTCTAATTTTCTGAAAAAACAAAAAATCAAACATGAAGTGTTGAATGCAAAACAACACGAGCGTGAGGCAGATATCGTCGCTCAGGCGGGTAGTCCTGGTGCGGTAACCATCGCTACTAACATGGCCGGGCGTGGTACGGATATTGTGTTGGGCGGTAATCTGGAATCAGAAATTGCCAAGCTGAAGGCCCCTGATGACAAGACTATTGAGCACTTGAGAGAAGACTGGAAAAAACGTCATGCAACCGTTCTGGCTGCTGGTGGTTTGCATATTATTGGTACAGAACGGCACGAATCACGCCGCATTGATAACCAGTTACGCGGTCGTGCTGGTCGGCAAGGTGATCCCGGTTCCAGTCGATTTTATATTGCCATGGAAGACAACCTGATGCGTATCTTTGCCTCAGAGCGTATTGCAGCCATTATGACCAAGCTGGGTATGGAGGAAGGTGAAGCCATAGAACACCCGTGGGTTAGCAAAGCCATTGAAAATGCCCAGCGCAAGGTTGAAGGGCATAACTTCGATATTCGTAAACAACTTCTTGAATATGACGATGTTGCTAATGACCAGCGTAAAGTCATATACAGTCAACGCAACGAGTTAATGGCGGAAGAAGATATTTCTGAAACAATTCAAGCCATTCGTGACGATGTCGTACACGATATCATCCGTAGTTTTATTCCATTGGCTAGTATCGAGGAGCAGTGGGATATCCCTGGGCTAGAAGAGACACTGGAAGGGGAACTTGGTCTGAAACTTCCTCTACGTCAATGGCTGGACGACGATGCTAGTTTGCATGAGGAAAGCTTGCGGGAAAAAATTCAAGCTGAAATGAATGCCCGTCACAAAGCGAGGGAAGATGCCGTAGGAAGTGAAGTCATGCGACTGGTTGAAAAACAGATCATGTTGCAGGTGCTGGATAACCAGTGGAAAGATCACCTTGCCACCATGGATCACCTGCGCCAGGGTATTCATTTGCGTGGCTATGCGCAGAAGAATCCTAAACAGGAATATAAGCGTGAATCATTTGAGCTGTTTTCTGATATGTTGAATCGGATTAAAAATGAGGTCATGACTATTCTTAGCCATGTACAGATCCGTGGTGAGGAAGATGTTGAAGCCATTGAATCGCAGCGCCGCCGTTCTGAAGGCACGATGGAATATCAACATGCCAAAGCGGGTGTTTTGCAACAACCTGAGCAGGAAGAGGGCAAGACCTTCGTACGAGAAGGTCGCAAGGTCGGACGTAATGAGCCTTGTCCCTGTGGTTCAGGTAAAAAATATAAACAATGCCACGGTCGTTTGAGCTAATCGTTGCGGTTCTGATTTAATGAGCAATTCCCTGGATGTGACATTGTTATTACCTGTAGCAGGTATCCGCACAGGTACGAGTTGTGCCGGCTTTAAAAAGCCAGACAGGCGCGATTTGCTCGTTATTGAACTAGCAGAAGGGACAAATACGGCTGCGGTATTCACTCAAAATGCATTTTGTGCCGCGCCCGTTGTGTTGGCCAAAAAACATATTCAAACAAGAGCCCCGCGTTATTTGCTAATCAATACCGGCAATGCCAATGCCGGGACAGGGGAACAGGGCTTGCAGGATAGTCTGCGCTGTTGTCAGCTTCTGGCCACAGAAACAGGCTGTACTGAACAGCAAGTGTTGCCTTTTTCAACCGGTGTCATTGGTGAATTATTACAGATTGAAAAATTTCAAAATTCCATTCCCGATGCCGTTGCTAAATTAACAGAACAGGGCTGGCAAGATGCGGCCAATGGGATCATGACAACAGACATTGTGCCCAAAGGTCTGTCAAAACAAATGCAACTGGATGGTCAAACCATCACCATCACAGGAATTGCCAAGGGCTCCGGCATGATTCGTCCCGATATGGCGACCATGCTGGCCTATATCGCCACCGATGTGAGACTGCCGCAAAAGTTGTTACAACAGTGTTTGCAACATGCCGTTAAATATTCCTTCAATCGAATAAGCGTTGATGGTGATACCTCGACTAATGATGCTTGCATCCTGATGGCGACAGGTAAAAGTGGTGTGAGTATCGATAATGCCGAGAGTGAGGTTTATCAACAGTTTGCCGAGCTTGTTAGAGAAATTTGTGAAGAACTGGCCAAGGCAATGGTACGTGATGGTGAAGGAGCCACCAAGCTGATTACCCTTGATATCGAGCAGGGAAGAGATGAGGCGGAATGCTTGCAAGTGGCTTATACGATTGCTCATTCCCCGTTGGTCAAGACTGCCTTTTTTGCCTGCGATCCCAATTGGGGGCGAATCCTTGCTGCCGTGGGTCGCGCAGGTTTATCGGATCTGGATATCAATACACTAGAGATATATCTGGATGAGCTTTGCATCGTTAGTAAGGGTGGGCGAGATGTGGGTTATACTGAACAGCAAGGCCAGCAAGTTATGGATAAAAATGAGATTACCGTTCGCGTTATTTTAAACCGGGGCCATGCTGAGGCCCGGCTTTGGACTTGTGACTTCTCTTATGACTACGTCAAGATCAATGCCGAGTACCGTACCTGATAAAGCCGAACTCCACGGCAGCCATATTCATGTGGCTGTCGGCGTGGTGCAAAATGCCCATGTGGAAATACTGATCACCCAACGTCCTGAGCATCTCCACCAAGGTGGCTTGTGGGAATTTCCAGGGGGTAAAGTTGAGCAAGGCGAAGATGTTTTGCACGCCTTACAAAGAGAGTTTAAGGAAGAAGTTGGCATCACCATCGAATCGACCGAACTTTTGATCCAGATTCCTTTTCATTATCCTGATAAATCTGTACTGCTCGATGTTTTCCGTGTTACTGCCTTTTCCGGGGTGGCGAGTGGCCTGGAAGGGCAGGCCATGCAATGGGTTTCACCCAATCAACTCAGTGAGTTTTCATTCCCCGATGCCAATAAGGCCATCATTAGTGCTTTGAAGTTACCGGATGCTTATATGATTACCGGTCGTTATGATGATGAAAAAGATTTTTTGTTACGCTTGCATCATAGCTTGAAACAAGGCGTTAAGCTGGTTCAAATACGCGACAGGCAACGATCAGAATCTGAGCGACTTAGTCTGGTGGAAAAGGCAAAAGTCTTGTGCAAGCAATATCAGGCGCAACTGTTGCTTAATACCTCGGTGGAACTGGCAAAGAAACTGAATGTGGGGCTTCATTTAAACAGTCAGGATTTAATGAACTGTGAACAACGCCCGATTGCGAATGATCAATGGCTTTGTGCTTCTGTGCATAACGAAACGGAACTACAGCAGGCCAACATACTCGGTGTGGACTTCGTGGTGATCTCACCTGTATTGCCAACAGACAGTCATCCTAGTGCACCAACGTTAGGTTGGGAGGAATTTTCTCATCTGGTCAGACAGTCATCTATGCCCGTATATGCCCTGGGGGGCATGACAGAAGAACACCGTGCTATGGCCAGGCAGACCGGCGCACAAGGCATTGCCGCCATCACAGCCTTCTGGAAAAAATCATGACGCTATTAAAAAAAATTAACCTCCTGGTGGGGGTGGTCGTCGTGGTAGCATTGTTGTTTGCGGGTTTTTTTCTTGACAAGTTACTACAGCAGGATCTTTCTCCTCAACAAAATGCCATGGTCGTACTTAAGTCTGACCCGGCATGTGATCTTAATGAACAGGCCTGTAGCGCAAGTATCGATGCGCTGTCGGTTAAACTCCATTTCAAGCAAGTAGTCAAATACCTCACTCGCTTTGATGTTGAGGTGGTCACAAATGGTTTTAAAGCATTCTCGATTGAAAAAATGAGTATAGACTTCAACATGGTGGACATGAAAATGGGCATCAATCGCTTTGCTTTAAAACAAACCGATAAAAAAAATGTTTGGCAGGGTATGGCAATATTACCTGTTTGTATTACCGGCCGAAAAGACTGGCGTGTAAAACTTTACCTGGCTGATAGCCAGTCAAACTACGTGGCAAAATATAAATTAACCGTTGAGAACTGAGTTAATTTTTTAGCATCAGGGTATATTATTTAAAAAATATTCACCATGAAGGCGCGAAGACACGAAACATTCAATTTTAAAACAAGCGCCAAGGCTCCAGTACGTAGGGCAGATTAGCGAAGCATACTTGGCCGCATGGCACGCCTCAACCCGATTCACCGGCACAAATATCAATATCAATTACGCCCCAATCAACTGGATAACCCCCCCCTCTGTATATGACGCTTGAATGTTGAGTAAGATCATTCCATCACCTTGTCAACGTATCCATGTTTAACTGGGTTATAATGGAGCATAATGATGGTATGTTCCCAAAAGAGGCGTTGCCATATCCCTCGTTCACCTTTACGTTGCCTGACAGCTGAGCGTCGTTCGGTTTTTGGCATTTTTTTGAAAAAATGGATTTGACTAATCGTATACGTAGGGTATAGTCATCATCACCCTTGGGATAAAGTCCAGATGTAATGCATGTATTCCGGTAACACCACCCAGGCATCAGTATGAAAAGGGTGCTTTAATCGAACCTGCTTTACCGCATCACGCAATACATCAACATTCTGCACGAAAAATTGATTTTGGTGGCGTTCAAGAAAATTAATAGTAAAAAAATAACAACCGCCTTTAATTCTGTGGCGTCGATAGTTTGGCATGATAAGTTAGTCCTTTAATATTGTTGTCCTGTGTACATGCGGCCAAGTACGCTATCGCTAATCCGCCTTCATACGTTAGTTCTTAAGCTGTACAAAAAACAGGCGTCAATCCAAGCTTAGCGCGACCTGACAACCTATCACGTTCAGGGTGAGCGCGTTTTGCATTCGTTGACAAGTATTCTAATGCACGCAGAACCGCTGCCTTA
>JAFLJQ010000140.1 GCA_022712915.1 Gammaproteobacteria bacterium
TCTCGCGCGGGCCCCGCCAAAGGCGGGGGCTGCGCGAGATAATTTTGAACACGCGCGCTGCCACTACAGAGAATAGGTGGGTTGCGGCCCATTCGCGCATCTCGCCAGCACACGGCGCCCAATTTTCCGCGTCCACCCGGCCGTCAAAAAAGTCAGGGTCGAGTTTTTTTCAGGGGGTTAGAAAAAATGGGGGTCCCAAAAAAAGGGTGTTTTTGGAGTACGACACCTGAGGTTCCCGAGTCATCCGAAACCCCCGGTTACCCGATTAGCGCTTTAGTTTTCAGCATATTAATTGCTTTTGAAATAACCAAAATAATTATTGCTATAATGGCAAAACTTGGAATAAACCATGATAGCCATAAACCGGTTATATTTTTTAAATTCGGTATACATTCTCCATTAGTTTGATTTTTGCAGTATGTTTCCATTGGATTGTGATCAATTGCGATATATATAATAATACTGGCAATGATAAATGATATTATGGCTGAAATTAGAAGATATTTTTTCATGCTGCACACCTTTTTTTGACCCAAGGTTTTTTCGTGTAAATAGATTGTACACGAGCACCATACTCACTAATTTTCTCGGCGCCAATAAAATTATAAATAGTTGCAATTTTTGCAACATTAGGATTTTTTATACGGTCCCGTATTCTGGATATTAAGATTACACCATATTCAATATTATAATAAGGACAACCTAGTTTCTCTTTTGTTACACCAAGGCCACGCCAATAGTCATAATGTATATTCATTGGTCTTATTGTTTTTCTAAATGGGTTAATCGAGTCATACCAACCGTGAGTTGTTTCCATATACATTATGGACATAACTAGAGCAGGGTCTACTTTGTGTTTTGCTGCAATGCTCAAAATTAGCCCACACCATTTGCTCACTTCACTTTGTTCTCTCCACTCATAGAATGGTGCTTTTGATACTGCTGCGGGGTTATCTTTTATTTCAAATATTGCAGGCGTGTTATCTATAATGCTTTGCTTACGTTTATCTCTATCATTTAATATTTGTGGGTTGTTCATAAATATTCCTTTATTTTGCGCTAACAGTGTATTAGACAGATTCCGTATATTACGGTCTTAGACGGAATCAGCCTATTTCATTTCAAAAACATCCTTAAAGTGCGCTTTTTCATTCATTAATTCAAGCAATTAAAATGAGTTATGGCTCAATTTCAACCAGAGAAAAGTAGAACGGCCCAGACTCCCCATTCCAATCATCCAACCTCATCAGTAAACACACTTTAAATATACCCATTAAGAATCAGTTTAATACCGCTATCTTATTTATAAAATCACCTAAAAACCAACCCAACCCGAAGTTTAACTTCGTTAATTCCACAGCTGAACTCCGATAGCATTCCCCACATAGCCTTTACACCAAGCCATATGAAAGAACTAAGAATAATATAACCGAGACCCACCATGCCCCAATCAAACCCAAACCCCCTCCACTACACCGAAGCACGACAAAAAATCAAAGCCAACGCAAATACCATCTTCAATATGCTGGCGCTGCTAGAGATATGTCATGCGGACAAGATCAGGCTTGATGCTGCGACGCTTGAAGAAATGCAGCATGTTCTTGATACGAAACAAGACAATATCCGCGTGATTCTGGCGGCGTTTGTTGATCGTTTACAGACGCCATCAACACAGGAGCAATTAAAAATAATAAACCGGTAATCATGATGGCTAATAATCAAGCACATGAGGAGGATTACACCCTCAACCCCTTGCTGGAAGAAGGTGCTGACGGGGCGATTCATCGCATTATTTGCATGATGGAATATTTGTCATGCATGAGGTTGCAGGAGGGCACCACGTCCATGAATAGTAATATGATTTATGGACGATGGTTGATCGATGAGGCCCTGTTGAAGGCTTTAAAGCAGGTCGATAAAGAGGCCACGGAAAAATGGAAAGCAAAACACTTGCTCAGGCAAACCCATAAAACCGGTTCGCCCGAGAAATCCAGCCCTGATTAAGGTGTTTTGTTATGCAGCCTAACCATTGCGTGCCTGCTTTGCGATTCGCCAATGGAAGGCAAACACGATGGAGGCGATGAGGAGGATGATGACTGATCTCACCATGCTCATGGTGGATTCTGCACGCATATATTTCACGGCCCGTTCTGAATTACGTTTCTGCTCTTGTTCAAGCCGTCTGTTGGTTTCATCGTTATTTTTGATACGTTCTCGCTCAGACAAGGCGGGCAGTGGTCGACCTGCCATGGGGGGAATATCGGGACGTATCGCCACCACGCCATGGCTGGAAAACTGCGGGGGATAATGCATTCCAGGACGATTCATCATGGAGGGGAAGGCGAGTTCCACCAGACTATATAATAATATCCCGCTAAAGATACACAGGCACCCCATGGATACGAAACACACGGACAAACCATAGACTTCCAATAAACTTTTATTCATTTCAAACATCCTATTCAAATGATTCGATATGACGAATTAACCGTATTGACACAGAGTGTCCCACATCACCGACAAACGAAACAATGCTTTTATTGGTTCGAGTGTTGCCATTTTGTTATGTGTTACTTTATTAACCATTTAAAGGACTTTTCGACAAATTCATTGCCCTGTCCGAGGATGCACTTTCCATGCGACAGCACGATATTTTCGGTATCCCAGTTCATGATGATGTTCAGGGCCAGCCGAGCTTTGTGTTTGCTGCCAAAGGCAAAGCTTATGCGCCAATCAATGGGGGTCTTTCCATTTGGGGCTAAGATGCCCGTGAGTTTGGCGATGCCTCTTTGCCACCAATTCAATGTGTTGGGATCAAAGTTTTCAATTAAGTCTGTCAATATGAGTGTCTTTGATGATTTGTGATAGAAAACAACTTCTTCCATGGCGGGGCTGCCCTGAAAGACAATTTGGTCTATTTCTATTTCCCAGTCGTTTTTTGAGTTGTCTGATAATTCAATGTCAAATTTTATATCTTTTCTTTTCTTTGCAAGGCCGGGGGCCGCGTATTGTATTGCTTTTGGATAGGCTTCAATCCATTCAGGCAAAAACAAATGATGCAGTTTGTTGGGTGAAATTATGTGTTTTATTTCACCTAATTTTTCCAATTCGTTTTTAAGTTCATTATTGAGCTTTTCAGGGGAATGGATCCAAAGACTATTGTCGTTTAATTTGATAACGGTCATTCTGGTTGGAAAATCAAAGCCGTAAAAATTGACCGTGCTGCCTTCATAGATCCAAATGTTTTTACCGAGCGGTGTAATTCGCATTTTTATTTTCCCCCATGTGCCACATCACGATGAACGGGCCATTGACCAGTGCAGCAAATTATCTTTGTTGGACATCCTTGTTATATCATGATCATTTAAAGCTTGGGGATATTTTTCTCGGCATGGCCTGAAGTTCTTTGATAATGCTTTTTGGCCCCGTTACTCTTATTTGCGGTGGAAAGGACTCCATGACGATGACATCTTTAAGGATGCCTTTTTTCACCAGCTCTTTAACCCGCTCTGCAACGGGATCGGGATACTCGGCACTGCCTATGATCACGGCACTCTCAATTTCGTCTGCCATGGCAGGATTGCTAGAATAGGCTAGTGTGCCACCCGTAAAATTTAACGCAAATAGCATGGCCATGCAGGATAGTTTCAGTTTCTTAAGCATATCGTATGACTCCTAATTGATACATAACGGTGTCCATCACCGGCAGGTTGGGGATGTTTTAATCTTATCAGGATATTCATTCTAACTAAAACATTCTATAGGGCACGTCTAACCCGTGAACCAGCCAATAAAAAAGCCAGAGCATTGCCCTGGCTTTTTATTTTCAATCATCTTGTCGTTATCTGACTTTTTTTCTCTGCTGCATGAAAAAGACAAATGCCAGCCCAAGTAATAAAAGGACAAGGGTGCTCGGTTCAGGAACCGAACTTACGGCAAGGTTGCCTCCTTTTGCTTCAAACCATAACGTGTCGTAAATGCCAAGACCATTACCAACAGTCACGACATCAAACGTAACCCGGTATCCAGAAAATGTCACACTTTGACCGGCTGTCAGGAAATCGCTTATCTCAGTCCCAACATGGAACTTTCCGTCACTCTTTGTACCTGTATTGTGCAGTGAAGATGCCCCGCCAACCCCTGAGAACCCAAGGAACTCGATAGTGGCATTATTAATCAGATAAGGGGTGTTCGTGTTGCCAGCAACGCCAAGCCAACCAATAAAAGATTCCCCCCCGTCACCAATTGTCAGCGCCTGATTATTGGCAAATGAAACATTTAGCTCCACATGGTCGTTATTTGCTATGGTGACAACACCATTATCAAGCATTGATATACCAGCGAGTCCGTTACTCAAATCGTATGTCGTGTCAATGATAACGGCGTTGGCTTGAGTGGCAAAAAACAGGCACAGTGCTGTTGTTGTGTTTAGGAATATTTGTTTGTAGTGCATAAAAATTCTCCATTTTTTTTATTAGTAGTGGGTATTGGTCTACAGGCAATTATTGCACCAATAACATAACACATTGATACAAAAGGGATCTGGTTTTGCATAATATAGAAATTGTAAATAACTCCGACACAGGGTGTAATGTAAGCATGTTTGTTAGATTTAATTCTGACAATTATTTAACGTATAAGTCAGTCACACAATTATTGTAGGTGGAGTGCAGTATTTGGTGATAAATATGTATATCGAGCGTTACTAGATACACATTTTAAGTGTGATATTTGAATATCCGCTTCTTCAGCATAACGGATATTTGCAATAAGTTGTTTTTTTGAACACCTATATAAATAGTGGTTTGTTTTATTTTTATCTCGATGGCGAGGCAACACTACCCGCCAAAATACCGCCATCAACATTCAATTCAATGCCGGTGACATATTTCGACTCGTCCGAGGCCAAGTATAATGCCGCATAGGCCACGTCTTCTGCCTGCCCCATCACTTTCAAGGGAACGTCCGCTGAGATTGTCTTTATCGCGGCCTCTCTTTGCGCGCCTTCGCCGAGCATGGCATCCCACATGGGCGTTAATATTGCGCCGGGGTGTATTGAGTTACACCGTATGGGGTAGCCTTTTTCGGCACAATATAAGGCCACTGATTTGGAGTGATTACGCACGGCGGCTTTGCTGGCGGCATAGGCCGCTGCCGCAGGAATGCCCACCAGACCTGAGCGGGATGAAATGTTGACGATACTCGCGCGCGGTGCATTTTTCATTAATCTTATGCCGTATTTGCAGCCGAGGGCGACGCCATCTAAATTGGTTGCGTGAACTTTATGCCAACTGGCCATGTCCAGCATCTCGGGATCATGTGGCCCCGCTGTTTCCAAAAAACCGGTGATACCGGCATTGTTGATCACAATATCCAGGCGACCGTATTTGTTTTCTATATGCTCTGAGACGGTCTTCCATTCTTCTTCACGGGCGACATCGAGGTGAAGATATTCGGCCTTGCCTGCGATTTTTTTTTCGACTTCATGACCTAGGACATCATTGATGTCACTCAAAATCACGGTCGCCCCTTCTTTCGCAAGCAATTCGGCAATGGCTTGCCCGATTCCTCTTGCGGCGCCGGTGATGAGTGCTATTTTTCCTTCAACTCTTGGCATAAGTTCTCCGTCATGTTTCTCTATCGGTTGTTAATGGGTTTTGCGCTTTATTTACAGGGCTGTTTTATTCTATAAGATAATGTTTGATTTATACCTTACTGATTTACTATGGTATAGCGCCGATCATTTTTTTGATCTTTACCGCTTTTTCAAAGTGGTCTAATTTATGTGTCATGATCCACCATTCTGCGACTTCCATTAACAGCGCAGGATTATCATTTTTGTTGGCGAAAAAGGCATAAAAGGATAAGCCAACATTAGTGCCTTTTTTTTCGATCTTGCTGTTGCAAACGGCGATTATTTTTTGTTTTAAACTATCTCTCATATTTCCCTTCTTTGCCAGAATAAATGGTTTTTGAACCTGATGGAATACTTAGATTGCGTAGCGCTTTATGTTCATAGCTTACTATAAGGAGCGTAATTTATATGCCTTTGTTTTGGGTGTTTTTACAGCAAAGCTTTATTAAAATAGGCTCTTCAGAAAAATCTGTGGGTTGATTCTGGCTCAGGAAGCTTCCCCATCGTATGAAATAGTGCTATTTCCAGCGTTTCATAGTGCCTAAACCCATACGCCTTTCTGGTGACCAAATTTACTTTACGATTCAAACCCTCAACTGTACCGGAAGAATACCGTTTTTTTGCTTTAAACCAGTTCATCATGAGTTTCTGATGATTGCGCACTGTTCTAACAAACTTCTTAATCGGAACAAGTTGAGAACGCATCGCTTTACCGCACCATTTTCTTAAAAACCAGTTTGCCCAATAAGGTGACTGATATTCCCAAAAGGCCTGGAAACTTTCTTTGTACAAGTAAGCCCT
>JAFLJQ010000129.1 GCA_022712915.1 Gammaproteobacteria bacterium
GACAGATGGTTTATGAGCTGCTTCCTCGTATGAAGGAAGAGTGGTTAACCAAGATTATGAGCGCATTTATTGGGAAAATTCAGGAGCATCGTGCACTATCAGTTGTTTTTTCGGCTGTCTGATATGAGGGGATGCTTAAGACAAAATGGTTCTAAAACAAAAATAGAAAAACTCACCAAACGTATCTACCAAAAATTATTACTTAGTGGGTATGCCCGCCTGGATCTACGTATGGATGCCGTAGGCGACATCTATGTGTTAGAGGCTAACCCCAATGCCGCCATCACACACGATGATGAACTGGCCCTCTCGGCCAAAAAAGCCGGTTACACATATGAAGGTCTAATCGAACGCCTGTTGAAACTGGGCCTGCAAACACATAAGAGTTGAATCATTAAAAATTGATCATTTAATAAAAATCCTCCCGTTTTTGTGTGCTGTTACACACACAACTTTTTGCCGCTGTGTATCCAAACATACAGACCTTTAAGCCATACCGTTCTAAAATTATTGACATATAGTCTGACAATTTAAGGATTTGTTATGAGTAATAAAAGCTTGGCCATTATTGCCACCAAAGGAACACTCGATTGGGGCTACCCTCCCTTTATTCTGGCCTCCACTGCCGCCGCACTCGACTACGATGTACAAATATTTTTTACCTTCTATGGATTACAACTACTCAAGAAAGAAATGAAACTCGAAGTCAGTCCATTAGGTAACCCTGGCATGCCTATGCCAATGGGTATGGACAAATGGTTCCCCGTCCTGGGCACGGCTATTCCCGGCATGCAATCCATCATGACAATGATGATGAAGGCAAAAATGAAAAAAAAGGGCGTCGCCAGCCTACCCGAACTGCGTGAGCTGTGTCTGGAAGCTGAGGTTAAAATGATCGCCTGTCAAATGACCGTCGACCTGTTTGACATGCCAACAAATGATTTTATCGATAATGTCGAATATGGCGGTGCGGCAACCTTTTTTGAGTTTGCCGGAGAATCTGATATTTGCTTATACATCTAGAAACGTACTCAACTGAAAGGTGGGAGATACAAGATGAAAATATTATCACACAATTATATTGCTATCACATTGGGGCTGAGCCTCAGCTTACCCAGCGTAGTATTTGCAACCAACGGTATGAATCCGGAAGGTACTGGGGTAAAAAATAGAGGTATGGGTGGAGCCGGTATAGCGCTCGCCAATGAATCCGCATCTGTCACCAACAATCCAGCCGCCGCTGTCAATGTCGGGGATCGCTGGGATGTGGCTCTGGGCTTATTTGACCCGAGTCCGCGTGGTTACACCATGACCGGTGGCATCGATCAGTCAGCTAATCCAGGTAGTCAGGATTTCAACAATAGCCAGGAAAGTGCTGACGACAAATTCATGATTCCTTTTTTCGGTATGGTCAAACCCATTGATGACAAATCTTCCTGGGCCTTCGTTGTCAATGCTAATGGTGGGATGAATACCGAGTATGCCACCAATTTTGGTGCCGGAGTTGGTCAAACTGGCCCAACCGGAATTAACCTTGCACAACTATTTCTTAACGGTACCTATGCTCACAAGATCACGGATACCGTGTCACTTGGTTATACCGCCATCTATGCCTATCAGACATTTGAAGCAAAGGGACTGGGTGCATTTTTAGGGGCCTCAAGTGATCCGACTAACCTGACTAACCGAGGTGAAGATACCTCGACCGGTTACGGTTTTAAACTGGGTGTGCAGGCCAAGATGGGTAGCGGTCTGACCTTAGGCGCGGCTTATCAGTCCAAGGTTGAGATGGAAAAATTTAGTAAATATCAGGGTCTATTTGCCAATCAAGGTTCACTGGACATTGCGCCCACCTACTCCGTCGGCCTGGCCTGGGTCATGAATCAACAACTCACTCTGGCCTTTGATTATCTCTATATTGATTACGAGTCAGTCGATAGCATAGCAAACTCCACAAGCTTGTATAAAAACCAGACCAATACTACTGCATGCGGCTCAGACACAGGTGATGTCTGTTTTGGTGACGCAGGTGGCCCTGGTTTTGGCTGGAAGAGCATCAATGTTTACAAACTCGGTGCTGAATATGCCATGGATCCCACCTGGACATTACGCGCCGGTTGGAATCATGGCGACAGCCCGGTTGAGTCAAGTGAAGTCTCGGTCAACTTCCTGGCACCCGGCATTATTGAAGATCACCTGACACTCGGCTTTACCATGGCCCTGGATAAAACCAGTGAAATTAACTTCAACTACGTGAAGAGTTTTGAAAACAGCGTTTCTGGCCCGTTCTCTGACAGCTTCGGTGGCGGCACCATGAACCTGACTATGGAACAGAACTTCTTTGAATTTGGCTATGCAAGCCATTTCTAAGCAAAGTATTCGTTACCCGCTAATAATATCACCATCTCAATCATCAGGATTCAGGGGTTCTTCAGAACCCCTTTTTTAGGCCTCAGCCGACACTGCCCAGTCGAATTAAGTCAACTCTATGATTTTAAACATTAATATAACAATCTTAGACTGAGTAGACTGTAAAACTGAAGATATCTTTCATGTCAGCATTATTGCGCACACAAAAATGTTGCAAAAAAGCAATAAATCACTACTATCTTTAAGTACTACCCCTTTGGATAGGTATCAACCAATATACCTATCAACTAGACTATTAGTGGTGGAATACGCCGATACAGAGGCTAAGATATAATGAGCACGCTTGCACCAGCCGCCTTGTCCAGAAGTACTATTGATGAGCACAGTAAATTAAAGACCCTGTTGGCCGACTACCCCGCCTTGACTGAAAATGCCGACGCTCACTGCTGGGACATGCTGGCCAACGCCAGACTACAAACTTTTAAAGCTGATACGACCTTGTTCTATCAAGGCATGGAATGTAAGAATCTAATGCTCATCGTTGAAGGGTGTGTACGAGTATTTCGGCATTCACATGAGGGGCGTGAACTCACCCTGTATCGTGTCGAACCCGGCCAGCTATGCATCCATAATCTGAGCAATCTGGTAGAGGGAGTCAACCCCCAACTCACCGCCAAAACAGAAAGTCTCATACGTGGTCTGGTCATTTCACGTCAGGCCTTTCACAATGCACTGGATATGTCGCCCAGCTTTCGAAATTACGTCCTGCGCACACTCACTGAGCGACTCTCACTATTAACCAACCTGGTATCAGGGTTTGCCTTTGATCGCCTTGACCTGCGCGTGGCCGTATGGCTAATCCAACAATTTGAACGTACCTGCGCCCATCCAATCAAAATCACCCATTGTGAAATTGCCCATGAACTTGGCACCACTCGTGAAATGATTAGTCGAATCCTGAAAGACTTTGAGCACAAACGCTGCATCCGACTGGCACGTGGACGCATCCATCTGATATGTAAGCATTCACTTCATCTAGCTAGTAAAAACAAAAAAAAAGCGTCTGTTTAGATAAAACACCTTTTTGTAAAGAGAAAAAGGAGTGTTAACAGGCACAAACAATTTTAATTTATCACCACCCTTTTCTCTCACCAAACATAATTATTTCTTCAATCTAAAAGGCTGGCAAGGCAAGCACAGCCCGTGAAGAAACCTCATAATTGAAAGTTTAAACAGGTGAAATTGAAACTTCGTGGTAAACAGTTTATTGTTAACCTCCCCCACAATGGGGGGAAGTTTTATTAAAAACTTAAAAGATCAAACATCCAGATTACTCGTATTCAATGCATTGGCCTCGATGAATTCTCGGCGAGGCTCAACCTGATCCCCCATCAAGGTAGTGAAGATTTCATCGGCAGCAATGGCATCTTCAATGCGAACCTGGAGCAGTGTACGTTGGCTGGCGTCGAGGGTGGTTTCCCAAAGTTGCTCAGGGTTCATTTCACCTAGACCTTTATAACGCTGGATCTGTTGTCCTTTCTTGGCTTCGTCGAGTAACCAATTAACACTTTCCTTAAAGGACTTCACGGTCTGTTGTTTATCACCACGCTGAATGTAGGCATCATCACCCAGCAGGCCATCGAGTTCCTCACCTAGCAACTTAATAGATTTGTATTCACCACTTTCAAAAAACTCGCTATCAATTTCAAATGTTTTGGTAATGCCATGACGCAGGGCATCAACTTTGGCTGTCCAGTCATCACCACTCTGTTCAACATGAATGTTATACGTTGTCAGGCCAGTAGTATCATTTTGCAAACGAGCATTGAGTTCGCTAAACCAACCTACCATTTTTTGGCTATCGCGCGTGTTGTCCACATCAATACCTGGCATGGTAATCATTTTTTCCAGCACATCGTTGGGCATGCGACGTGAGATGCGACGAATGGTTTCCATGACCTGCATGTGTTGCTTAGCCAGGGTTTCCAGTGCCAAACCACTCAGAGGCGGTGCATTGGCATTAACATGTAATTCAGCACCATCAAGGGCTGTACTCAACAAATGTCTTGTCAGTTCAGCATCATCTTTCAGATAGCGTTCCTGTTTACCCTTTTTGAGCTTATACAAAGGGGGTTGGGCGATATAAACATAACCATTTTCGATCAGCACGGCCATTTGACGATAAAAAAACGTTAAAAGCAGTGTACGAATATGTGAGCCATCGACATCGGCATCGGTCATGATAATAATGCGATGGTAACGCAGTTTGGCAATATTAAATTCTTCTCGACCAATGCCGCAACCCAGAGCAGTAATCAGGGTACCAACTTCAACGGACGACAACATTTTGTCAAAGCGTGCCTTTTCAACATTTAGGATTTTACCTTTCAAAGGTAAAATAGCCTGATATTTTCGATCACGACCTTGCTTGGCAGAACCGCCAGCAGAGTCCCCTTCCACCAGAAAGAGTTCGGACAGGGCGGGATCTTTTTCCTGGCAATCAGCCAGTTTTCCAGGTAAACCTGCGATATCCAGCGCACCCTTACGACGAGTCATTTCACGTGCCTTACGGGCGGCTTCACGGGCTCGGGCAGCATCGACAATCTTTGATGTGATAGCTTTGCCTTCTCCCGGATTTTCCATCAAAAAATCATTCAGTTTTTCGTTCAAAACAGATTCCACCACCCCCTTCACTTCAGACGAAACCAGCTTGTCCTTGGTCTGGGAGGAAAATTTTGGGTCAGGTACTTTGACAGATAACACAGCAGTCAAACCTTCACGGGCATCATCACCACTAACATTGACTTTGGCCTTTTTCGCCACGCCTGATGACTCAATATAATTGTTTAGTGTGCGCGTTAACGCAGCACGAAAACCGGCTAGATGGGAACCGCCATCACGCTGTGGGATATTGTTCGTAAAACAAAAAACATTCTCCTGGTAAGAATCATTCCATTGCAGGGCAACTTCAACCACAACATCATCTTTTTCGGTATTTACATAAATAACATTATCATGCAAAGGTGATTTTTTACGATTCAAATGTTCCACAAAGGCCTTAATACCACCCTCATATTCAAATTTATCACTCTTTCCATCACGCTCATCCAGCACAGTAATGCACACACCGGAATTCAAGAAAGACAATTCGCGCAAGCGTTTGGCCAGAATTTCATAATGAAATAAGGTGTCGGCAAAGATCTCAGTGCTAGGCTTGAAACGAACTTCGGTTCCTGACTTTTCAGTCTCACCCACAATCCCAAGCGGGCCCAGAGGATCACCCAGCTTATAATTCTGTTCATGGCGTTTGCCGTTACGGCGAATCGACAAACGCAACTCTTCAGAAAGCGCATTTACCACGGAAATACCCACACCGTGCAAACCGCCTGAAACCTTGTAAGAGTTATCATCAAACTTGCCGCCGGCATGCAGCACAGTCATGATCACTTCCGCAGCTGATATACCTTCTTCTTCATGAATATCAGTGGGAATACCGCGACCATTATCACGCACTGTGACGGAACCATCGGAGTGAATAATCACATCAATCTGATTACAGTGCCCGGCCAAGGCTTCATCAATAGAGTTATCCACCACTTCAAAAACCATATGGTGCAGGCCGGTGCCATCATCAGTATCACCGATATACATACCAGGTCGTTTACGAACCGCATCCAGCCCCTTCAGAACCTTAATATTCTTCGAGTCGTAGGTCTTCTTATCATCCGCCATTCGTCGTTATGCTCCTGAATCTTTGTGACAAGACCTTCATTATACAGTATGAAAATGATCTTTTGATCTATATAGCCATGCATAAGCAGTTCTAAATTCACTTATTTAAATACTTACACAAACTGTAAAGCATATATCTTAAGTTCATCCTGGCTTTCAACTATCAAAATGGATACTTGTTTAATCCATTAAGCACCAACATACCACTATGTATTACTTTCAATAAGTACAGTAAGAGCACGCAGGTTATCAACTATCTGCCTCACTCCTTGTGTTTCTCTAAAAATAGTCCAGCGATAAAGTATGTGAACGGAAGGGTGTGTCATGTCAGGCATGAGCACGGTGAACAACAAAGTTACTCAAATATAAATCATTTTATTTTATCGATCACCCATCCCAGGTTCCCTCCTGCAAAAGTGAATAAAACAAAAAACTGACAGGCTGAAAATGACAAAATTTAGGTACAGTTAAAACAAAATACACCCACAAGTATTTTGATCAAAAAGTGAGCAGTAAGACATAAAAGTATCAATTTTGTTTAAAACTTAACTATTTAGTTAGTTACTAACAACTTTTTATGCTTATTTTCTGATCAAGACATATTTTCTTAAATTAACCTGTCACTTTTTTAACAAAAGTCTTGACTCGGATCTAAGCCAAGCTCAGCCCTTCTGAGATCTTTTTTTGCAATGCATAGTATGGACTGAGAACAGCTATTAGACCTGATCACATGGATTGATTAATTTAATACTGACTTATGGATAATTTAACTACTTATTTGCCATCAAAATAACTTGACACGGATCAGAACCAATTTTAGACAATCTGGGATCAGTTTAAATCAGCAATAGCAAAGGCTAGGTGAGATCGAGAAAGTGAATCAGATCGAGTCTCAGAGATTGCATTTTGAGGAGACCAATTCCGGTTAGTTAGGTAAATATGAAAATTACACTACACGTTATTTTGTTCTGAGAGATTAAATAACTGACCAACCTATATTCATAATGTTCACTGTTATCCCTTATTACTTCTGTAGATGCATGTTCCACGTGAAACATTTTATGGCTGTAAATATAGCTTGGCTCACTTTTGAATAATAATTGATCTACTGAACCTCCCGCACCCGCCCATGTTCCACGTGAAACATCTTGTGCCCCTGATCAGAGGCAATATCAAGCAGACTAGGTTCGGTTACAGTGATGAATACCTGTGCTTGTGTCGCCATGAGAAGATCGATCAATGCGGATCTACGGGATCGGTCTAATTCAGCGGCCAAATCATCAACGAGAATCACACACTGAATGTTTTGTTCTTTTGAAAGATGAGTTACCTGAGCAAGTTGCATAGCGGAAATGAAGAGTTTCATCTGACCGCGAGAGAGGACTTCATGTGCAGGAACACCACTGAACTTAAACATCAGCTCGGCTCGGTGTGGGCCGTACTGGGTATGGCCCCGCTCCCGGTCGCGAGATAAAGATTCACTGAGTAATTTGTCCAGAGGTTCATCCACGGGCCAACCCTGTTGGTAACTAAGTTCTGGTTGCAACTGAATCAAACCATGACTGTACTGTTGCAACATCGGCAAAAGTGCAGTGAGATAACCCTGCCGACACTGAGTAATCACCATTGCGGCCTCAATAAGGGCTTTATCCCAGACTGAAATCTGTTGTATGGATTGCCTTTGACGCAAGGCAGCATTGCGTTGTTGCAGCACCCTATGGAAAGCACGCCAGTTATTGAGGTAGTCATGTTTCACGTGGAACACTCCCCAGTCCAGAAAGCGCCGCCGCATCTTTGGCCCCTGCTCCAACAAACTACTCACCTGAGGTGTAATTAATTGCAGGGGTAGATGCCTAGTGAGTACCGACGTCTGGTGTACGGTCTCGTTGTTTACCCGAATATCTGCCTTACGTTTGCTACGCTCAATCCCCAACTGGTGAACATGAGGGCCATTTTGTAGACGAGCAAATACGGTGAGCTTGTCTTTCTCATGTTGAATAACGTGCTGTATGCGATGGGTGCGAAATGATCGGGCGGTAGATAATAAATGAATGGCCTCCAGCAGACTGGTCTTGCCGCTGGCATTTTCACCATAGATAATATTGAGCTGCGTATGAGGCTGGACATCTACCTCCAGTAAATTCCGGACCTGGTCTGCCCGCAGCAGAGTAATGCTCATAGGGTTTTATTGTGTTGTTGCTTTATCTTGGGCAGGACTAGGTACATTTATTGGGAGATTTGTAATGTGCATTGGAATATCTCTTTTTCCTTCAAGCACTTCAATAAGCCCTTTCCTCATTGCTTGTTGTTCATCCTCGATTCTTCCATGCCCTACTGGAGAATAGGATGAGTTTTTAATGTGAGTTTTATCAAACTCATAATTAAGAACTTTGGCCATTTTATGTAAAAGTTCAACTAAAAGCTCAGTCCTTTTGGTTGCCCATTGGTCACGGCTTAATTGTTTATCTCCAAGCAGATCTAAATATTCTTTCCAAGCCTCAATAACTTCTTTTTCTTTGTTATTTCTATTATCAAATTCAAGATCAATTTTATTTAATGTCATTACGTGATCCCATGACATTGTATATTGCCTTGTCGCCATAAGCGTTTTAAATATATTTAGTTTACGCTCTCTTATTTCTTTTTTATTATCAAGATAACGTGTTATCCGAACAGCAACAATTGGACCTAAAAAGACGGCTGTTATCATTAACCAATCGGCAATTATCATTGATGATTTTGCCCTATAACCGCATTGGCATAACAACATACTTACTATCATTTTCCCCTTCGCCCTGGATCAAGCAGCTATGGTTAGAGTCAGTAAGGTGAACATTCACTTCCTCGGTATCGACAGCATTGAGGGCATCGAGCAGGTAACTGACATTGAAACCAATTTCAAATTGATCACCACTGTAATCGACTTCGAGTTCTTCTTCGGCCTCTTCCTGTTCCGGGTTATGCACGGTGGCGCGGATCAGGTTGGGCTCCATGGATAGGCGCATGCCACGGTATTTTTCATTGGATAAAACTGAGGTACGGGTAAAGGCCTGATGCAATAAATTACGGTCACATTTAATAACTATTTGCCCAGAAGGTGGGATAACTTGTTGATAATCAGGGAATTTTCCATCTATTAATTTGGAAGTGAATGTTATATCGGGTAATTCGACTTTAATGTGGTTCTTGCCGATTTGAATTGTCAGTATAGATTCAGAATCATCAATCAAACGAACCAGCTCCTGCACACCCTTACGGGGCACGATGATTTGGCGGGACTCCTCGATGTTGATCTCGGCTTCAGCCTCTGACAAGGCCAGACGATGACCGTCAGTAGCAACTGCCAGCAATTTGCCGCTTTGTAGTTCCAACATCAGACCGTTTAGGTAATACCGTACATCTTGTTGGGCCATGGAGAACTGGGTTTTTTCAATTAAGTGCTTGAGGTCTTTTTGTTTCATGGAGAACTCAAACGGTTCTTCCATGGGTTCCAGGTTAGGGAACTCAGCCGCAGGTAAGGTGACAAGCGAAAAACGGCTACGCCCGGATTTCACCAGGGCTTTATCATCATTGATATTAATATCAATTTGCGCACCTTCGGGCAGGGTTTTGCAAATATCCAGCAGTTTACGTGCTGGTAGAGTGACTTCCCCCTCCTCATTATTTCCCATCAATTCCAGTTTGGCGACCATTTCAACTTCCAGGTCAGTGCCCGTAAGGGTTAATTGGTTACCTTTTAGATTAACTAATAGGTTTGAGAGTATAGGTGATGATTGTCGTCGTTCCACCACACTGCTAACGATTTGTAAGGGTTTTAAAAGTTGTTCCCGCTGTATATTAATATTCATATTTATTTATATATCTTTATTAATGTTATTATTAGGGACGCTAAAATCTGTGGATAAGCGGTTTTTTTGCCCCAAGACCAGTAATTTAGCACCTTCTAAACCCCCCTGACAACGTCTCTATATACCGTGAGTAGCCTGTGTGTCAATTGTGGATAAGTCGGGGTATTGGTTTTGCCCACACCTTATCCACAGATCCGTACACGGGGTTATATACAGATTGTTATTTCCTGTGATTTATTCAGAGTATTGATTAAATTATTTTTAGTTAGATTGACAGATGTAAAAAACATTCTTAAAAATAAAATTAATGTGTTTTAAGAGTACTCTAAAATACAATTAAGCAGATGATGGCAAGGTAAAAACAAGCACAGTTTATATATAGTAAATGAGAATTTTGAGCTTGTTATTAACGCAGCCAACGCAGCTTTAGTGGATTTTTAGAAGGGCCCTTAATGTTAACTAGGTACTTAACGTTCGCAATAAGTTTGCATGATCTTCCCCGATTTTGTATTCAGTTTCTTTGAGTTCAATGATCTTTTTAACGGCATGAATCACGGTGGTGTGGTCGCGGCCGCCGAAGGCGTCACCGATTTCAGGTAGAGAATGGTTGGTGAGTTCCTTGCACAGTTTCATGGCCATTTGGCGGGGTCTTGCGATAGAGCGATTGCGGCGTTTAGAGAGCAGGTCAGCGACGCGGATCTTGTAATACTCGGCGACGGTTTTTTGAATGTTTTCGATGGTAACGAGTTTGTCCTGTAGGGAAAGCAGGTCACGCAAGGCTTCTTTGGCGAAGTCGATGGTGATGGGCCGACCAGTAAATTGGGCATTGGCCATGACGCGGCGTAGCGCCCCTTCCAGCTCACGAATATTGGAGCGAATACGTTGGGCGATGAAGAAGGCAACCTCTTGCGGCAGGTTTACGCCGGATTGATGGGCTTTTTTGATCAGGATGGCGACCCGGGTTTCCAGTTCCGGCGGCTCGATGGCCACGGTCAGGCCCCAACCGAAACGGGATTTTAGGCGCTCTTCCAGGCCATCGACCTCTTTTGGGTAACGGTCACAGGTGAGAATGACCTGTTGCTCACCTTCCAGCAGGGCATTGAAGGTATGAAAAAATTCTTCCTGGGAGCGCTCTTTTTTGGCGAAGAATTGGATATCGTCGATTAACAGGGCATCAACGGAGCGGTAATAGGCCTTAAATTCGTTAATTGCGTTACGTTGTAGTGCTTTAACCATGTCGGCCACAAAGCGCTCTGAATGCAGGTAGACTACCTGAGCGTTGGGTTTAGTCTGGCGGATCATATTACCTACGGCATGCATTAAGTGGGTCTTGCCCAGCCCAACGCCGCCATAGATGAATAGTGGGTTATAGGCTGTGCCTGGATTTTCTCCTACCTGCTGTGAGGCCGCCTTGCCCAGCTGGTTGGATTTACCCTCAACGAAATTATCAAACGTGTAACTTGGGTTGAGGGAAGAACTGCGCGCCGGTTGTTGGCTATTGCTGGATATTGAGCGAGTTGCAGCGGGGATGACGGATGGTGGTGGGCTTGGAAGTTCAGGTTTCTGGCTACTGCCGATCTCTACACTAATACGAGGTGAGCATTCACTTACGTCAGCCATGAGCTCATGAATACGTGCCATGTATTTATCATTAATGCGGTCGAGGACAAAACGGTTGGGCGCCAACAGGCGAATGGCATCCCCTTCTTCTACAACTTGTAACGGTCGGATCCAGGTGCTGAACTGTTGTTGACTGAGCTCGCTTTCAAGGCGATCAATGCACCGTTCCCAGAGTGTCTGAGACAATATATCCTCCAAATATTACTGTGTAAATGTGGCTGCAAGGTGCTGTCACTTTTGTGCCTTTATTCTGCGGCACAGATGACTTAGCTTTAAGGCAATCTCGTGTGAGATAAGCGGGGAAGTCTACCCGGATCAATAAAAGTTATCCACATCCTCAAGTATAAATTTATATCAAATTAATAAATTAAAATTTAGGGAAAAAAAACCAGCAGATCATGTTTTATTCATTATTTATAGTATATTTTGCGAATGTTTGAGTAATATCAAATGTTTATCTGTTCATGTTTAGAATAGTGTGGGATAGTGGTGGTTGAAAAATAAACAGACTAAATTAACTTTGTTTATTCGGTTAATATATTTTGTGTTAGAGGGAAAAAAATAAGGTTTGATTGAAAGAATTCAATCTCATTTATTATATTTCAGGCTTTCATGGAGAGCATTTTGCAGGTATGGATTGTAGTGTAGATAAAATTTGTCAAATGGTAAAATCTACGCCTGATATTTTTACATCGTTGATTTGATACTTTGTAGGGCGTTGGGGTCTAAATTTTATGGCTAATTATACGTAAATAAAGCGGTTTGACCGGTTGACAGTCAGGGCTTGGGGCAGTAACCTTTGCAACCTTTTCCGGCTTGTGTCGGAGACGTATTGTATCAGTCGGAAGCGAAGACTTAACTCAGGTTTAAAGATCATGAAAAGACCATTTCAACCCAGTACCTTGAAGCGCGCACGTAGACATGGTTTTCGTGCCCGTATGTCAACAGCGGCTGGTCGTAATATCCTGAATGCTCGCCGTGCCAAGGGCCGCAAGAAACTCTCCGCCTAAGGAGTGAGCCCCTTCTGTGATTACCGGGCGATTTGCTCGGCACCAACGAATTCTACGACCGGCCGAGTTTAAACAGGTCTTTGCCTGCCCCTGCAAGATCAGTGACAAACACCTTACCCTGTTGTGTCGACAAAACGATTTGTCTCACGCACGTTTGGGATTGGCCATCGCTAAACGTAACATCAAGACTGCGGTGGCTCGTAATCGTATCAAACGACTTAGCCGGGAAAGTTTTCGTCAGCATCAGGTAGCGTTGGCCGGACTGGATATAGTTGTACTCGCGCGAACAAGTGCGTCACAATTGACGAAACAAGAGTTGTCTTGGGTGTTGAGTAGTCTCTGGCAGGGACTGATTAAAAAATGCGAAAAATAATCATTGGTTTCATCCATTTATACCGTTTATTGTTGAGTCCCTTTATTGGCCAACATTGTCGTTTTTACCCAAGCTGTTCTGAATATGCGTTGACTGCGGTCGGCCAACATGGTTCCTTGCGTGGTAGCTGGTTGGCCTTGCTCCGACTTTGCAAATGTCATCCTTGGCATCCCGGTGGTCTGGATCTGGTTCCAGAAAAACAATCAAATAAAAGATAAACAAACAAAAGGCATCATGGAAAATAATCGACTGTTACTACTTGTAGCGCTTGCAGCAGTGAGCTTTTTAATTTGGGATACTTGGCAAATGGATTATGGCCCGCAACCGGCTCCGCGTCTGGTTGAGGCAGGTAAGCTAGACCCTATACCGATGGGTAGTGAGGTGCCCACTGCTAGTGACGTGCCTAGCGCACCGGTAGCCAGTGCCAGTAGTCGTGATGCTGGTGTACCCGAGGCGAAGAGTAAAACCAGTTTCAAAAGTGGTCAGCGTATCCGGGTCAAGACCGATGTGTATAACATTGAAATTGACAGTATCGGTGGTGATTTGCGCCTGGTTGAGCTAAATCGTTATCCCATCACTGTAGAAGCACCAGAAAATCCAGTGCGTTTGATGGATGATAAGCTACCTAATATTTTTGTTGTTCAGTCAGGCTTTGCAGGTAAGAGTTCGAAATCGAATGCAGTGACGACCAAATCGCCTAATCATTATACTAACTATACGACAAACAGCAGTAGCTATAGCTTGGCTGAAGGCCACGACAGTCTGGATGTTGATCTCCATTGGCTCAGCCCAGACGGCACAAAATTCACCAAGCGTTATATCTTCAAACGCAATAGTTATGAAGTAGATGTTCAATATATTATCGACAACCAGTCAGGTAAGGAATGGCGTGGCAACAGCTATTATCAAATCCAGCGAAATCAAAGTACCTCGATAGAAGAATCACGCTTTGTTTATTCTTATATGGGCGGCGTAATTTACAGTCCAGAAAAAAAATACCAGAAGATTTCATTTGGTGACATGGAAGACGAGGATCTTAGCCGTGATATCAAGGATGGTTGGGTGGCCATGATTCAGCATTACTTTGTTACTGCCTGGATTCCTGATACGGATAAAACCTTCAGTTATTTTAGCCGCACGATTAACACTGATGAACGCTATGTCATTGGCTATAAATCTGTCGAGGAATACAGCGTGGCGGCAGGTGAAAGGCAGAGCATCTCTGGCCGCCTGTTTGTTGGCCCAAAACTGCAATATAAGTTGGAGACTATTGCCCCGGGTTTGGAGCTGACCGTCGATTACGGCTGGCTGACGGTTATATCCAAGCCTATCTTCTGGCTGTTGAACAAAATTCATGGTCTGCTTGGCAATTGGGGTTGGTCTATTATCCTGCTGACTGTCATTATCAAACTGGCGTTTTATAAACTATCAGAAATCAGTTATAAATCCATGGCCAATATGCGCCGTGTGCAACCTCGTTTGGTCTCCATGAAAGAACGTTTTGGTGATGACAAACAGAAGATGCATCAGGCCATGATGGATCTGTACCGCAAGGAAAAGATCAATCCATTGAGTGGTTGTCTGCCGATCCTATTGCAGATTCCGGTGTTCATTGCTCTCTACTGGGTATTGTTGGAGAGTGTCGAGCTTAGGCAAGCGCCGTGGATCTTGTGGATTCAAGATATGTCTCGTGCCGATCCCTATTTCATTCTGCCGGTGCTGATGGGTGCCACCATGATGATCCAGCACAGACTCAATCCAACCCCTGTGGATCCTATGCAGGCCAAGTTAATGATGATCCTGCCCCTTGTCTTTACGGTATTTTTTGCCTTTTTCCCCGCTGGTCTGGTGCTGTATTGGGTGGTTAATAATACCCTGTCCATTGCCCAGCAGGCCTACATTACCAAGGTAGTGTTGGAGAAAAAAGCAGTCAGTTGATGATTGGTTAAAAGTTAAAAGGCCCGGGAAACCGGGCTTTTTTTTGTCTTTTTTCGGTGCCGCTAGACAGGTCAAGAAGAATCTGCTTTTTATATTGCCCATTAATGCAACCGTTTAATTATCTAGCCAATCACTAAAAAAATAGAATTGGTGACATAAAAAATTGAACCACTTTTACACATGAGACGACACATCACTGAACATTGAATCAAATTAACAATAAGGGGGTTTCTGTGAAACTAAAATTGATTAAAAAGCAGTTATTTATTTTCTCACTGCTGGCATTGCTGGGCGCATGTGGTGGTGGCAGTGATGGAGCTGCTCCTTCTGGTACGACTTCGGCCTGTGTCTGGGGCAGTACCAGCTGGGATAACTGTAACTGGCAATAAACACCATTTCTTTGTTATGCGTTGTGAATTGAGCGTAATGCCAATATTTGACGGATATCAATCATTTTATTTAAGGGGTTTGAGATGAAAAAAATTAACAAATCTGTTTTTTCTAAAGCGAGTGTCCTGGGTCTGATATTGGGTTTTTCAGCAGGCGCGGTAGTGGTTAATGCGGCGATAAGCAATATATTTTCTAGTGGCACGCCGATCGTCGCCGCCGACGTGAACACCAATTTCTCTGAACTGGATGCGCGTCTTGCCATACTTGAGGTGAAGGCACTGGTTGGGCAAACCGGTCGAATGGCCTATTTCTGGTCAGGGGTACTTGAACCTGTTGATAATGATGAATCTAACCAATTTTATTCATACAATTCTACTGGGGGTGTTAACACTGTGAGTCAAACGGGCCCAGGCAACTACACCGTTACGCTTCCAGGCATGGAACCAGAGGGTGGATATGGGGGAGATGTACAAGTCACCGCTTATGAGTTCGATGCTACTTATCACCATTGCATGTCAGGTGGCTGGGTTACAGTTCCTGATACTACGAATGTGGAGGTATATGTTGCATGTTTTGATGCAGATGGTACTCCATTAAATTCACTATTCTCGATTCGTTATATTCGTTAAATTATAAATAATCTTGGCCCGCAAGACGCTAAAATGCCTTGCGGGTTTTTTAATGCTCAAAATATCTATTAATCAGAATCGTGGTGGGTATTTTATGCGGTATCGATCTCTTTGGTTATATTTTTTAACTGAGTTTATATATCGAGGTGATTATTGCCTAATCAGGCGTTGATTTTATGGCCCTGATTTCATGACATGAAGGGTGAAAACCTTCTTTTTGAGCCTTATTTACCTTTTATTGGCACGGTTATTTTGTGTCTATATCCATGATTCAAATATAGTTTTCACCTCAAGCCTTAGTGTTGAAAGGTAAGCGAATATCAAACAGATACTGTCTATAATGATCACTTTGGTGCGTACGCACACTTTCTAACAAGATGTTGGGAGGATTTGCTTATGGATGTCTATATGATATTGAATAAACGCGGGTTTTTTTCAGGCAGTTTACTATTATGCCTTTTGATGTTGAGTATTGGCTGTAGTTCAACGGGTATTCGGAAGGTAGATAATATCTCGGAGCGATTTTATCGAGTAGGTTTCTCCATCTTGCCACCTCAGGAGGCTGGTTGGCAGGTTAAGGATGGCTACAAACGAAAGGTTTCCTTCTTCAAGAAAGGCACCGTGCCAAAAAGTTCATATGTGGTGATGGCCTTTTCATCGGGACACACTTTGAGTTTTGATTCGGAAAAAGAGTATAAGACGGTAATGGGTACATTGCGCCTTTCCCTGGAATTTCGTCCAAAACAAAATGTGATACTGGAAAAAAAAGCCAGCCTTGCCCCCAATGTTGGTAAGTACTGTCTGAAGTCTTACAGTAAGATGAAAGATTTTGGTAAAAAGGGTAAAGCTAGCGCTGAATATTTGCTATTGGAAAATTTCGGCCTTATTTGCCTTCATCCGGCGGATAAAGCCCAGCTAGTGAATATTGCAGTGTCATATCAATACCCTCCTGGCGCACAAGATGGGGATATTGAAAGCAAGGTAGAAAGAATTCTGGCTGGTCTACAACTAGAACCCTTCTCAGTAAAATCATCACAATAGTATTTAATGGGGAGGAGCATGAAGGGCCCCTTACTTTTTTTGTCTTTTAGGGTATTCAAGCAATTTTACAAAATGGATTTTTGCTGCAATAGTATGCAGCCAAAGGGCTATAATAAACCACGAGCCAGGTTTTTCATCGGGAGTCTATGTATATCAAATGGTTTATTAACAGTAATTTATTCATACAATTGTAGATATGCAGATCATGATATCTAAACCTGCACGGAAAAATTTCTACAAAGTAATGATTGGCCGGTCATGGATCACTTGAGTTCAGATTAGCATTTAAATCAAATTTTCGTCAAAGGACAGGCATGATTCCGATAGCTCATGTCATCATGCTGGGAAGTTGTTTTGTCAGGGCGGCCTTTTCAGTTACTGCCTCACCCAGTAATGCAAAGCCGGCCAATTTGCCATCTTTACCTATATATAATGCTTTGACAGTTTTATCATTCTGTTCAATCTGCCAATCTCCCTCGACCCCGGTTGGTGGTGGTGAGGCGACACAGGCACAAGCCGGGCTTTTCACTACCACGGGCATAGCAGGATAGCTGATCCTAGTTGGCTCACCGGCCAGAGTTTTGGCCAGTGCACGGGCACCTTGCATCAGTGGCATGACAAATAATAATACCTGACCCTCTACTTCAGCACAGTCACCGATGGCGTAGATATCTGGCTCATTGGTTTGGAAGTATCGATCAACGATAATGCCGTGCCCCGTTTTAAGACCGGCTGCTTTGGCCAGGGAGGTATCAGGTTTGAGGCCAATGGCCGATAATACGGTATCGGCTGTGATGGTTTTATCCCCACTCAATTCCAGTACAAAGTGGTTCTTATTTTTATTGACCGCTGTACAGGTTTCACCAAGATGCCATTTGACTCCTGCATGGGCAAGTTGCTGTTTCATGTATTTGGCTGCTTCCGTTGGCAACAGGCGTCCAAGTGGAACCTTGTCCGGCCCGATGACACTGACTTGATATTCGGCGCTTAATAAGTCATTAGCAAATTCACAACCGATTAATCCTGAGCCAATGATCGCGATATGACGACTATAACTGATGGTCTTACGAAATTCAGTGTAGTCTTGTAGATTATTAACGGTATAGATTAACTCCACGCCATCCCCTACCAGTGGAGGTTCAATCGGTTTTGCGCCAACGGCCATGATCAGCTTGCTGTAACTTAGGCTTTCTCCCTGACTGGTGCTGACGCAATGTGATGCGGGATCGATACCCTCGACACGGGTAAATGTCATGATTTCAGCATTCAATTGTGAGGCCATTTGGTCAGCATCAGATATCACCAGTTCAGCAGGTTTCTTTCCTTTAGCCAGGGCATTGGATAACATGGGCTTGGAATAAAAATAACCATCATCACCGGTAATAAATAACAGCGGTGTTGAGTTATTGAGTTTGCGAAACTCTTTGGCAAGGTTATATCCTGCCAGGCCAGTGCCGATGATGATGATGGGTTCCATATATGATTTTTTGTAGGGTGACTTGTGTTTATATTAGTACGTTATTGCTTTTCTTGCTGTGGTTGCCGAAAGAGTGGCCACGATCAGGTCGGATGACAGTGAGATTACAGGCGAATGATTCCCTTCACAAGGGGGCATAAAGAGGTTGTATATTTATTTGCTGTTGTATGAGTTACTGCTTTCGGTCAGTGGCAATAGATTGTCCAGGTAGTGTGCTCATTATGTCTGCTTTCTGCCAGCAGGGATCGTCACCTCTGCGTTTAAATAATTGGTCGACCTGAAACATATGCAGGGGCAGATTGTGCTGCGCAACTACTGGGGTAGTATGTGTTCTCACTGTGTGTAAGATGGCTGCCATGATCAATTTGTCAGCCCGGATCAACGGCTAATGGTTTAGCGTTCTGGCCAGAAATAAGCGACCCATCAAATACACTATAAACTAATATGGTTAAAATCAATTTGCTTAGTATCCTGGATAAAGACGGAACTGGCTTGCCCGCCCTATTATCTGGTTGATATAAAAGGTACGATCCGTTTTACTATTTTTGGTAGTATTGATTGGGATAGTCCTTGAATCATGTCTACAATCAATAAACCGCTTAAAGAAAAGCTATAATGAGCTGCACACAAAACTATGCCGAAAGATACAGAGCTTGGATATGAGAAGGTCAATGTAAGCTATACCGAAATTGGCAAGATGGAACGTCACCTCCTTGGCATGCAAGCCCGCTGCCGTGTTGTCTCCTCAGTCTGGTTATGGGGTGTGTTTGCCGGTATGGCGTATGTCTTGACGGAAAACCTGAATCTGCATATTTCCAATGAGTTGATATTTGTTGGTATTAATACAACGGCATTACTTGGCATCTGTATTCTTTGGGCGCTAGACCTGCAAGTTTATCACCGGCAGTTGGTCTGGGTCATGGAGGAAGGCAAATATATGGAAGGAAAGTACAATTGGCTGCCGAAGCTTAGGAAATTCCGTTATGGATTATTATGCCACAGTGACTCCTCTCCCAGAATGGTGTGGTATTACCTGACACAGGTTTTGCTGCTTCAATCTTTTGGTGCGGCCAGTCTTGCAACATGGTTGTATAAATACCAGCGTGAGGCATTGGCAGGTTACACATCGTTGTATGTCATCATCGTTAGCCTTATTATACTTATCGTGTATGTCATCACGGATGACAAAGTTCCGACGAATCCAAAAGGCCACAAAAAACCGAGTAAATAATGAGCTTTATAAAACTCATTCATATCCTGGCTGCAATGATATCCATCAGTGGGTTCATCTTGCGCGGTATCTGGATAATTAAAAACTCCCCCCGTTTGCAGCAACGCTGGGTAAGGATTGTTCCTCATGTTAACGATACCATTTTGTTGATTGCCGGGGTCATGTTGGCGATTAGTATTCAGCAATATCCATTTGTACACGGCTGGTTAACAGCCAAGATCCTTGCCCTGCTGACCTATATCGGCCTTGGTATGGTGGCTATTCGTCATGGTCATAGCAAACAGCTGCGTATTGTTATCTGGTTTGCTGCGATACTGGTCTTTGCCTATATAGTTGGTGTGGCTAGAACCCGACAAGTCTTCATTTTGTTCTAAACTTCTTGTCTGGCGCATAATGTTGAATATGGCCTTGAAGTCATAGCGTATGGTTCATATAGAAAGCTAAAAAGTCCTTTTGCCTTATATAACAGGCATATCCATTATTTCCAACTATACTTTATTTCAAAATAATAGCCTCTTACGATGTATGGATAAATATTCATTGATTTGTGCAAAATTTGCTGTGGTAACGAAGATCTTTTCGAAACTGAAAAAATAATAGTTCGTAGTCCTCTTTTGTTGCGGATTATGGCTCAAGTTATTCGCCACATATTCGATAACCATATACTTACTGGCTGCTATCTAACATAAATAACAATATTTAGTTAACTATCTGATTTTATTTATAATTTTTACCTGCAAGCAAGGATTTGCCTATGTTGGGGATACAAAGTTTTATTAATGCCTTTCAGTTTGGTGGTCGATTGCGAGCCAAGTCTGAGATTCAACAGGCCAAAGTGCGCCTTGCAATAGGTAGCCTGATTGCAGCTTATCTTTATATCAGCAATCAATTTACCCCAGATGATACATTTACGACATTTGCCCTGTATTGTGTAAGCTTTTACCTGTTGGTTGCATTTACACTCTACTTCATCATAGTCCGGTCACCAGGGAAAAATCCCTATCGACCAGTCATCGGGTCGATTTTGGATCTCGGTATTGGAACCGCATTAATGGTTGAAGGTGGGGCCGCAACAGCCTGGCTTTATGGTGGTTTCTTGTGGACTATTATTGGTGCGGGTATACGCTTTGGCCGACCCTATTTGATCACAACCACAATCCTGGCAGTCATTGGTTTCATTGTTACCCTTATGCTGAGTCCTTTTTGGCACACCAACATTATAATGGGTATTGGTATGCTTGTTTGGCTGCTAGTTTTACCATTGTATATTGCCAAATTGCTAAATAGTCTGGAATTGGTTATGCGGAGGGCTGATGTTGCAAATCAGGCTAAGAGTCGTTTTCTTGCCAGTATGAGTCATGAGATACGTACCCCCCTTACCGCAATCATTGGTTATGCAGAATCATCACTGAATAGTGATCAGGACAGGCAGGAACATATACGTGCCTTGTCAGTTATTAGACAGAGTGGACATCATTTGTTGACAATTATTAATGATATCCTCGATTTTTCAAAAATTGAAGCGGCTGAAATGAATATTGAACATATCCGCGTTAACCCATTCAAAATTCTTGCGGATGTCAATATTATTACTGCCGCACAGGCCACTCAGAAAAACTTACGCTTTGATGTTGATTACCAACTACCTTTACCTGCTGATGTATACACAGATCCGGTTCGGGTCAAACAAATACTGTTAAATCTTTGTAGTAACGCAATTAAATTTACCAAGCAAGGTGCAGTCACAATATATGTTCGCCATCTTAAAGATACAAACCAGTTACAGTGCCGAGTCACTGATACCGGTATTGGTATCACCCCAGAGCAAATGGAATATATCTTTCAACCTTTTAAACAGGCAGATTCAAGCACGACACGTCATTTTGGTGGGACTGGACTTGGTTTGTCACTTTCAACTCGTCTGGCTAAATTGTTGGGAGGGACGCTGGAGGTAAGCAGTCAACCCGGTGTTGGTACCAATTTCACCTTGACTATTCCATGTGGTGAATCTTACGAGTATATTTTTGATTTGGAAAATATAGGTCTTGCTGCGGAACAGGATCTGGCAGATGCCCCCGGTCATGATTTGTATGGCACTATTTTATTGGTTGAAGATAATATCACTAATCAAAAATTAATTAGTACCATGCTGACAAATATGGGAGCTGAAGTAACTACCGCCGACAACGGGGCTGAGGCATTCACGCTTGCCCAGAAGAATACTTACGATCTTATTTATATGGATATGCAAATGCCTATAATGTCAGGTATAGAGGCTATATCAGAATTAAGAGCAAATGATTATCAAGGCGTGATAGTTGCACTGACCGCTAATGCTTCCAGTGAAGACAGGCAGACATGCTTGAATGCCGGCTGCAATGACTATTTAACCAAACCTATAAATATAGAAAATTTGCACCGTATCACTGCCCGATATTTGCATCACGAAGAAAACAAGGTGTCTGATGATTCCATGATACCTATTCAATCTGAATTGGAATACAAGGACACAATTGTGAAAGACTTGCTAACAGATTTTATTCATGAGCTTTCTAAAATGTTAACCTTCATCAAAATGTCTTTTGTTGATGAAAAATGGCATGACATGAGTGTAACAATGCATGATCTAAAAGGTATGGGGGGAGGTTTTGGTTATCCACAATTATCTGAACTTGCTGAAAAAATTGAAATGGAATTAAAAAATGAAAATTATAAAAACATTCGGGATTTGCTCAATGAACTTGATGTTATGTATCAGCGTATCTATGCAGGTAAATTTCCCGATAGTGTTTGTGCATGACTCATCAAGATGAATGTTCGGGACGCAAAATTTTAATAATAGTTTGGCTATCGGGCCTGATGCCCCTCCATACATAGAAGGATTCAGCCGCCTGCTCTACAAGCATACCCAGACCATCGAATACCTTGTTGGTGCCATGTTCAGTTGCCCATGACATGAAGGTGGTTGGCTTGGCAGCATACATCATGTCATAACAACAGCCTCCGGTCGCAATAATACCATCGGGCAACGGTGGTAACTTACCTTGCAAACTTGCCGCAGTAGCATTGATGATGAGATCAAATTGCTGGCCTCTTAAGTCATCATAGCTTGAACCCTTTATAATACCCAGATCGGCAAAGCTGCTGGCAAGCTCTACTGCCTTATCGACAGTACGATTGGCAATAACCAACAGTGAAGGCTGTTGTGCCAGTAAAGGGGCCAGTACACCACGCGCCGCGCCGCCTGCACCCATTAGCAAAATACGCTTAGCTCGAATCTGAATTTGATGGTTGAGTGTGAGATCATTCACCAGCCCCACGCCATCAGTGTTATCACCGATAAGTTTGTGATTTTCGAACTTGATGGTGTTCACGGCCCCGGCACGCTCGGCTCGAACACTGCGTTCGGTGACCTGTTGCCACGCTTCTTGTTTAAAGGGCACGGTGATATTCAAGCCTTTGCCACCGGAGGCATTAAAATTACCGATTGCCTGAGAGAAACCACCAATATCAACTTGAATAGCCGTGTATTCTAGTTTCTGTTCGGTCTGCTCGGCAAAGAGGGTATGAATGCGCGGTGATTTGCTGTGGGTAATAGGGTTACCCATCACCGCATATTGATCTCTGCCCTCATCGAAGTTGAACAAGTCTGACATAAGGGGTCCTAGGTGAACAAAGCCTTAAATATAAAGAAAAACAGAATGGACATGATGGCACCAGCAGGTAATGTCACGATCCATGACAGGAAAATAGTGCGCACCACATTCATATTTAATGCACCAATACCTCGCGCCATGCCTACACCGAGCACGGCTCCCACCAAGGTATGCGTGGTTGAAATAGGCAGACCAGTGCCTGATGCTATGACCACGGTTGTTGCTGCGGAAAGTTCGCAGGCAAAACCACGGCTGGGTGTCAACTCAGTAATGTGTTTGCCGACGGTAGCAATGACGCGTCGACCATACATCAATAAACCAGCCACAATACCGCCGGCGCCGAGCAACAATACCCAGGTTGGCAACGCGGATGTTTGACCGATATGACCATCATTCTCGATGATGCTAATAATGGCAGCGACCGGGCCGATAGCATTGGCCACATCATTGGAACCATGTGCAAAGGCCATACCGCAGGCGGTGACCACCATTAACACCGCAAAAACTTTTTCGACGTTGGCAAAGTGAAAATCACGATCGGCATTAGGATCGATTTTTATACGGCGGATAGCCATAATGCCAAACATCATAATGATCAGCCCGACTAGCACGGCCAGGCTATAGCTCTGTAGCGTGGTCAAATCTAGGCCGACATGCTTCAAGCCCTTGAACATGGTTACCAATGCGATAATAAAACCGGCCAGGAATATATAAATAGGGACATATTTTTTTGCGTTACCGAGGGGGTCATCTGTATTGAGGATAAATTTCTGTACGCTGCGAAACAGCCAGTATGAAAGGATACCGGCAACAGCGGGTGAAATGACCCAGCTTATGACTATAGAACCAACCATACTCCACTTGACGGCATCGACGCTGATGCCAACAGCCGCAAAACCAACAATAGCCCCTATAATTGAGTGCGTAGTAGAAACTGGCCAACCGTGTTTTGATGCCACAAATAACCAAATACCAGCGGCCAACAGTGCGGCCAGCATGCCAAAGACCAGGAGCTCTGGGGTGGAGGTGAACAATTGCGCGTCAATGATGCCCTTGCGAATGGTTTTGGTAACTTGACCGCCCGCAAGAAAAGCACCGGCAAATTCAAATATGGCCGCAATGATAACGGCCTGTTTGACTGTAATAGCACCGGATCCTACCGAGGTGCCCATGGCATTGGCCACGTCATTGGCACCAATTCCCCATGCCATAAATAGCCCAAAAATACATGCCATGGCAATGTAGGTATATTCAAATTCCACGATAACTCCTCCCCGGAAAAATCAGCGAGCCAACAAGAGTTCGAGGCGACTGCCTACGCGCTGAGATAAATCACCAAGGTCTCCGATCCAGTCGAGTACCTTGTACATAAACATTACATCTATCGGTGGGAGTTCCTTTTCTACCTTGAATAACTCGGAGCGAATTTTAATCTGAATCCTGTCGGTATCCGATTCGATCTCATCGAGCTTTGTGATCATGTCTTGCACTAGTTTGACTTCGCTGCCGCTAAAACCGGTTTCGACCAATTCATCCAGCTCATTGATTGCCGTCTGCGCCTGTTTTGCCGCATCGATACAACGCTTCACAAAATCAAGCATTTGTGAACTAATTTTTTCCGGGAAAGTCATCTTGCGGCCTGTTATCAAACCGGCAACATCTTTTGCCTTGTTGGCAATGTTGTCTTGCATACGTAAGACTTCCAGCAAGTCACGGCGGGACACCGGCATGAAAAGGCTTTTTGGCATGTGCAAACGCAGGTTGCGTTTTAATTTGTCTGCTTGGCGCTCCAGCCGGGATATTTTTTTCTGCTGCTGTTTTGCTTCGGCCCAGTCTTCCTTCAATGCGGCTTCGAAAAATGGAATAAGTTCAATAACGCATTCCTGGACACATTCCATATGTTGTTGCAGGGGACGGACAGGAGATGAGCCGAACAAACTGGAAATGGTCGTTCTTACCATGCATGGTTCCTCTCTAAATATTAGTACTGTCGATCTGGGCTGAAGATAAATTGGCCCGATAATTTGCGCGAAGTATAACGTGTAAAAAATCAATTACAAAATATTTTTCATAAAATTATTGCAAGCTTAACTGGTTGAAATTTATTGAATTTTTCATAAAATCGTTTATACAACGCACAAATTAAATCATAATACTTTATAACCAGGTCGCGGCTTTCTTGGCAAAATAGGTCAAAATACCATCTGCGCCGGCACGTTTAAAACCGAGTAATGATTCCATAATGACTGCTTTTTCATCTAGCCAGCCGTTTTGTGCTGCGGCCATTAGCATGGCATATTCACCACTGACCTGATACACGTAGGTAGGTGCGCCAAACTGGTCCTTTATACGTCGTACGATATCAAGGTAAGGCATCCCTGGTTTGATCATCACCATGTCTGCACCCTCATCTAAATCCAAGGACACTTCCCATAAGGCTTCATCGCTATTGGCTGGATCCATTTGGTAGGTATATTTGTTACCGGCACCAAGATTACCTGCTGAGCCCACCGCATCGCGAAACGGTCCATAAAAGCTGGAGGCATACTTGGCCGAATAGGCAAGGATACGAGTATGGATATGGCCGGCATGTTCCAGGCCATGGCGAATCTTGCCGATGCGGCCATCCATCATATCTGAAGGGGCCACGACATCGGCACCGGCCTCGGCATGGGACAGGGCCTGTTTGACCAGAACCTCGACAGTTTCATCATTCATGACATAACCGGTGTCATCGATCAGTCCATCTTGCCCATGGGTGGTGAAGGGATCGAGGGCGACATCAGTGATTACCCCCAGATCCGGGAAGTGCTTTTTGAGTTCTCGCACGGCACGTTGAGCCAGACCATTAGGATTGAAGGCCTCTTTGGCATCAAGAGATTTGGCCTCGGTAGGGGTGACCGGGAACAGGGCTACGGCGGGAATACCCAGTTTGACCAGTTCATCAGCTTCTTTCAGTAGCCCATCAATACTGAGTCGCTCAACACCCGGCATAGAGGTCACGGCCTCACGTTGTTTTTTGCCTTCGAGGATAAACATGGGATAGATAAGATCGTCTACAGTAAGTACTGACTCACGCATTAGACGGCGTGAAAACTCATCCCGGCGCATACGACGCATACGGATACGTGAAAAATGCCCTCTTCCTGTTTCAAATTCTGTCACAACGACTCCTTAAAAATTATTAAATTAATTTCACACTGAAATTAATGTGTGTTTATAAGGAAACCATCTATCGCATTATCATTTAAAATCATTACATGTATGAAACAATCTGCGGTGGCTGGATTCAATAGATCTATACTGTGAGGAAGCTCTGCTTAAGTCGATCAAACCAGTGTGGTAAGGTGTAAAAATACGGCATAATTGTTTGCAACAATTTTAGCCATGCTCCAGAGACGCCAAAGGAACTCATCACTCGGATGTGATGAGCAAAATGCATCATTTTATCATAATATGGACATTTTGAGTGCTTTGTATAACGTCTCTCGCATGGCTTCAACGACTTAAACAGAGGTTCCTTTATTTTATTATGCAATATCAGAGGATGAATTACACCATGAGAGCTCAAGTCCACCCCTTTATTCTTGCTTGCCTGGCAATGGTTATGTCATTGTCCAGCAATGTAGCGTCGGCAAACCAGCCTTCACCACTGGAGGTGCTGAAAACAGCCTCCGACCAAATGTTTGTTGAGCTCAATGCCAACCGTGAGGTTTTCAGCAACAATCCGGCCAAGGTGCAGGCGCTGATTGAAAAGATTCTCTTACCCCACATTGATATCATTGCATCGTCAAAATGGGTACTTGCCAAACACTGGCGTACTGCCAGTAAAGAGCAAAAGATTCAGTTTATACGCCAATTCCGTAATCTGTTATTACGATTTTACTCCACGGCCCTGGCTGAATATCTGGGCGATAAAAAGGGAGAAAAGCTTGATCCAGCTATGGTTAAATTTAAACGTTTGCGTGCCGCCCCGGAAGATACGGAGGTGACGGTTCGCTCAGATGTCACCCCTACCAGTGGCAAACCGATACCCGTTAACTATCACATGCACCTTACCAAAAAAGGCTGGAAGGTTTACGATGTCTCGGTTGAAGGTATCAGTGTGATCACCACTTATCGCACCAGCTTTGGATCTGAAATAGTGACAAATGGGTTGGATAGCCTGATCACTTCACTTTCCAGTAAGAACAATAAGTTCCTGGCGCAGTCGCCCGGTTTTAAAGGTAAGGATAAAAAAAAAGCAAATAACTAAGTCTTAAAATACCTTCTTTTAAAAGGGCTCGATAAGAGCCCTTTTTTTAGTTTATAGGGGTAAAATATTATTACCCTGCCCCCAATAATTGCAGCGCCATCTGCCGACAACTTTTTAACAACTGATTTTGGGACTTGTGATCTGTCAAGGTACGTGCGACGGCCACACCGCCGATCATCATTGCGGTTACCGCCATCACAGTTTCCTGGTCACAGCGTGAAAAATGTCTGGTATAGGTGCGGATCAATTGATTCATTTTCAGGTATACATCAGTATAAGCTTGCTGTGATGCTGGTTCTCTTAGCGCCACATCGGTGACCAGAAAGGCCAGCGGACAGGGTGGGTCGGCTTTATGGATATGAGCGGGGCTTAAATAAGCGCCAAGCAGTTGTGCCAGCCATGCCTTGTCATCAAGATCATCGGGCTTGGATTGAGCCAAAACGGAAAATATTGAGGTACTGGCAATGGCCTCAGCATAGAGATCCTGTTTGCTCCTGAAATGGGCGTAAAACGCCCCGCGTGTCAGTTCGGCATCGGCCATGACCTCTTCAATTGATGTGTTTTCAAACCCCTTATGCGTAAACAGGCGCATCGCGCTTTTCAGGATCCGCACACGACTTTGTGCCTTATGGGCTTTGTTATAGGGCATATGGATTTTCGGTTTTAAATATGTTGTTGAACATATTTTATTTTGCCATATGCTTAAGACAGATATCACCCCTTGATTAAGGAAAAATATGACACAAGAAATGATCCTCTACCCCCTGTTTGTCATGGTCCTCATTACCTTGTTCATTAGTCTGCGCCTTGCGGTGTTACGTTATCGTGCCGTAGTGCGAGATGGCCTTAAGGCGGGCTACTTTAAACACAATAGTGGCGACAAACCTCCGGAATACCTGTTGCGAACCACGGATCACTATGACAATCTGTTTGAACAACCGATGTTATTTTATGTGGTTAGTATCCTCATCTATATCACCAGCAAGACGGATTATCTGCTGATAATACTGGCATGGGCCTATATTGCCACTCGTCTGCTACATGGTTACATTCATATCAGCCTCAATAAACTCCTGTTGCGGCGCAACAGTTTTTTACTGTCCACCATTGTGCTATTTTCGATGTGGGGCGCCCTGTTTATACAATTGGTTATGGCCTAGAGGGATAATATTATGAGTTTAATCTTCAGGATGATCTGGTTATTGTTGTCATCACGATTCAAACCGCGTTTGCCACATATCAAGCCGCTCAATGAATTAAATATGATGGTGTTGCCCAATGATTTGGATATCAATCTGCACATGAACAATGGCCGTTACCTGACGATCTGTGATCTGACAAGGGTAGATATGTTTATGCGCACTGGCCTTGCCAAAACCATGTTCAAACAAAAGTGGATGCCTATTATTACGGAACATACTATGCAGTATAAAAAGGCCCTTAAACCTTTTCAGAAATACAAAGTCACCATGGCTGTCATTGGTTGGGATGAACGCAGTTTCGACATGGTGCATACCTTTCTGGTTGGCGCTCGTGTTGTGGCCGAAGGGACATCCAAGGGTGTGATATACAGTAAACAGGATGGCATTATTCCTCCGGCGCGAGTGATGGAAACGGTAGAGCTATATTTAGGCTAAGGATCGCACTAAATAATTTTATTGGCGTCTTTGTAGTTAATAGCTACTTAATAAGTAACTATTCAGCATGAATTCACCACTCCGAAGTACTCACCTGGCAAATTCAGGTAGTTTTCCCTCAAATAGCAGAGCCATAGCCTGACTTGAAGACACCCCTTGTTTACGACAAGTTGAAAGATAACCCCGTACACGAC
>JAFLJQ010000160.1 GCA_022712915.1 Gammaproteobacteria bacterium
ATTGAAGTGTGAGACTTTATCTACGCAGCAGGCTTATAGCCTAAGGGTGGGCTCAAGTTCATCACACTTCCTGATACGCTGATAGCTAATCAGAGTATCGAGAGAGATACAAGGTTGGGCTGAGTGATAACGATGCCCAACATCTCCACCTGATCCATTTATAACTCACCGTCATTCCCTTACCTCATAACTATCTTCTCGCCTTCTAATCTTCATCCATCATACCCAGTTTGATATGTCGATGAAGGCATGAATATAATCATTCTGGTACCCTGGAGATAGAAACATGCTTACGGTAAAAAATAGCTTACCCTCGATCCGCTTATCGGTATCACATATACCAATATCTTCGTATAAAGGGTTGTGGTTAATTCCGTTGGGCTTCGTTATCACTCAGCCCAACCTACATGCTCATTTTTTATTTTTGCGAAGTCCGTTTTAAATTCACTTGCCGATCACCGCTTTAATCTGTTTTTCTGTTAAACCTGATGCTTTAGAAATTGCTTTTATATTAAAACCTTGCTCATAAAAACCTTTAGCCATTTCAAGCTTTACGTCTTGCTCATCCAAAAACGACAGTGCATATTTTTTACTCAATCGCAGTTCATTCATTATCCCCTCACCGACAAAACTAAAGTAATCATCGGGAGATATGATCAGATGCTCAATCACTTCTCTTTCGACCAACCTGCCCGCCTGAATTAATCTATCCGTTATATCTTTGTCGGCTACCGATGGTTTAAGGTTGCCACTGGGATGGTTATGAACCAGGATAACCTTTACGGCAAGTTTCTGAATCGCAAACTGAAAAACTTCACTAGGGTTGATGATAGCGGCATTGACACTACCCAAGCTAACCAATTCGATAAAAAGAATTCTGTTATCGTTGGCCAGTCCAATCACCCAAAAATGTTCTTTATTCCGGCCAATCTTGTTTTCACGTAATAAAATCTGGCGCATGATTGGGTATATATCTTCTGGGCCGTTAACTAGTACTTTTTGATCTTTACTTATGCGTACATTCATATTTTTGATCTTAAATTCTATCGTTTATTGTATGGCTTTTCTTAAATGCTGGCGCAACCACTTCTATCATCAAGCCCTATTATTTATACCCTAATCCTATGCAAAATAATATTATTTGAACTAAGAAAGAATATTTTCTAACGCCGAGGGCCTGATGCCTGAAACATTCTGCGAATAAAAGGGCGCTAGCCTAAGCCCTTAAAATAAATGGGTATCACTAAAGATCAGTCGCTTATGCAAAATGCATCTGTGTATGACCTTTATCTTCTGACTTTTCAGAAACAGTAATATTTATATCTTTATCCAGCGCAGTAAGATAACTAAATATTTTATCTAGTGATAGGCTTCGAAATTGACCACGCAGTATTTTAGATATTTTGGGTTGATCAATACCCAGTACAGTGGCTACTTCTGCTTGTGTCATGCCACTAGTGGCAATCGTTTTTGATAAAATCATGACAGCTTGTGCTTTTATTTTCATTTCAGCAGAATCATTATGATCGATGTCGTCATAAACATTGCCGCTACTGACTGTATAATCTAGATTTGACATAATATTAACCTCTCATTGTCTTACTTTACCCATTTGTATTTTTTAAGATACCTTTTAAGGACATTGGAATTTTTAGCTTCTAACTCACCATGTATTTCTTTCGCTTTCTTATATCTGCTTTCGATTAAGTCAAGATCAGGCTTTGGTGTTTCCTTGCCTTTATTTGATTTTTTCTTAAACGAATGCAGTGCATAAACCCGGCCTGCCAATATAACGGTATAAACTGCTCTATATGTATCACCATCATAAGGCTCAACTATTTCATAAATGCCTTTACCTTTAAGCTTGCCTTTATTTAAAGGCTTTGCGTCTGGGTGCATTTCACCAGACTGGGCATATACCTTAAAGCGAAGCCTACAGAATCTTTGACTTCTTCGGGAAACCCCTTTAATTTTTCACGCGAGTCACCGACCCAAACTAGCTGCTTGTCCCCGTTTCCCAATACTTATCCTCATTTATCAATATGTCTTATTTACCATATTATGGTATTTTAGACTGCATTAGCCCCTAACACCAATCAGTATTTTTTATGGCAAATTTGACATAGCCGTGTGGAATTACCCTATGACATGTGCCTTAGTCGGTTTTTTACGCTTTTACGCCCACTTTGGGTAGCTTTGAAGCTACAGGAAAAACATGCTGTGGCACTATTCTATCGAAGGGTTTTAAAGTTCCTTTTCCTAACTGCCTGTCCACATACTGTCTACACAGAAAATTTCTATTTTAGAGATGAAGGTTAACTTATTGATTTTATGGTGCCGACAAGAGGAATCGAACCTCTGGCCTACTGATTACGAATCAGTTGCTCTACCAACTGAGCTATGTCGGCGGGATGTAATGGATCGTTACATCTGGTTAATTTACCAGATGTAACACCATTATTTGAATATATTTTGAGAGATACCCCGTGTAACGGGAGGTGTTAACTGGCGATGTTGCGAATTCGGATAACGATGTCGATTCCTGCGGCTTCGGTGCCTTCTGGCAGGGTTGGCATGTTTTCAATACGAAGATGATCACCTTCGATATCGATCAACTCACCGGAGTCCATAGCATAAAAGTGGTAGTGTTCTGATGTGTTGGTATCGTAAAAGACCTTGCTGGGATCGACGATGACTTCTTTAACCAGTCCCTTGCGAGCAAACAAACCCAATGTGTTGTAGACGGTGGCTTTGGAAACCAGCGGCCCGGCCTGATTGACGATATTCAATACTTGATCAGCCGATAAATGTTGTGGTTTGGCGAACAGGATTTGTCCTATCTCAATCCGCTGCTGGGTGGGTGTCACACCGGCTTTCTTAAGTTGCTCGATCACCAAGCTTTTTGAAATAGTCTGTAAATCATCCATTGTTCTTATCCCCTTTCCAAAAAGTATAGAACAGCTCTTTAGACAAAGTCTATTATAAAAAGCACTACACCCACTATACACATAATCTATATGGATTTATAGCCAGAATCGGTTTATTTTTGAGCACTATATCGGCCATGAGCCTGGCTGATGCGGGACCCAGCACCACGCCATTGCGGAAATGGCCGGTGTTGACATACAGACCCTGGATTTTCTCGTCTTCATATATATAAGGTGTCCCATCCAATGAGGCGGGGCGCAGCCCTGCCCAATGGTGCTCAAGCTCAAATCTGGACAGGGCAGGAATAAGCCGTCTGGCCTCTGCAATCAAATCATCTCTGGCTTCAACTGTGGTGGATTTATCGAAACCCACATCCTCCAGTGTGCTGCCCACCAGAACCCGACCATCGCGGCGCGGGATCACATAACGATCGCGACTGAGGGCAATTCGGGAAACCAGATCAGGCGGCCCCTTGAAGAGTAACATTTGACCCCGGAGGGGTTTAATCTCAAGTCGAATGCCCAGCGGTTGCAACATGGCCGCACTCCAGGCCCCACTGGTGATAATAAGCTTTTCAGCAGCCAGTTCTTTACCATCAATAAGTACGCCGGTGATTTTATCGTTTTTGATGACAAGGGCATCAACTTTGCTCTGCTCCAACAACTTGACGCCATGATGGAGCAGACTGCCTCGCATGGCCTTGACCAAACGGGGGTTGCGAATCTGGGCCACATCCGGCAACCAGATTCCATCAGACCTGGCCGTGCCCAGTTGTGGTTCCAGTTCTAAGACCTGGGCCGGATTGACGGACTCACAGTGAACATTATATTGTTCGGCCCAGCGACGCGCCTCTTTCTGCTCATCACTGTCCAGTATCAACAGGCCATTTTTTGTCCACTCCGGGTCAACGCCACTTTCCTGCTGAATTTCCGTCGCGAACGGCGCATAGACCGACTGACTCCAACGGGCCAATTGAGTCACCGCATCAGGGCAGCGCCAGGGATAAAGGGGTGAAATGATGCCACCACCGGCCCAGGATGATTCTTGCCCACTCTCGCCCCGCTCGACCAACGTAACTGACAGACCGGCCTTGGCCAATTCTCTTGCGGTGAGCATACCAATCAAGCCCCCGCCCACTATTAAACAATCACTCACACACTTATCCCAATCTTTCAGTCCGTTTTTTAAAACGTGTGATTAATCACACACTATCAACATATAATAAACCGTTTGTCCGCTCAAAGATGCAGTTTATCGGTAAGCACAAGACAAGACTCGTTAAGTCCTTAATAATTGCTAATATGAAAAAACAAACCGGTTTTACGCTGATTGAACTAATGATTGTACTGGCTGTGGTCGGCATTGTGGCTGGCTTCGGTGTGCCGCAGATTTCCGCCTTGTTACAAACCAATCGCGCCGATGCCGCCCTGAATAGCCTGTCAGCCCATTTAGCCTATGCCCGCAGTGAAGCAGTAAAACGTTCAAGCAATGTCAGTCTGGCAGGTCTAGACACTGACAATTCAACCCAATGGGAACTTGGTTGGGTGGTCTTTGTGGATAACAATAGCAACGGCATTCTGGATCTGGGAGAACAGCAACTGCGCGTTGTTAATGCCCTTAACATTCCAGACTTTACCGTCACACCGGTGAACGCTAATAGTGTTACTTATGATAGTTTAGGCGCAATGACCGTTCCAAATTCATTTAATTTAATAGAAGAAGATAAGTCTGGGACAATCAAGTCTGATAAAACACTGGCTATCAATAACATCGGGCGAGTCAGTATAACCGACCATTTAAAGTTAAAGAAATAATTTAGACAAGCTTAATAACATCGCACGGGTATATGTAATGAACAATATGACAAGAACACACACCCAACACGGCTTTACGTTAATCGAAGCCATGGTCGCCCTTGTTATTTTTTCTGTTGGTTTACTCGGGCTGGCCGGTATGCAAATGGCCGGTATGCAAAGCAACCACAGCGCCATGATGCGAACCATTGCCACCCAGCATTCCTATAGCATGGCGGAAAAAATACGTTCGAGAAAAGCCGACCTTCCCGTATGGGCAGACGATTTGGATGGCTGGAATGCGTTATTAGGCAATGCTTTACCCTCCGGAGCAGGTACAGTAACGGCTATGGGGGGGGGCAGTGTTCGTATGACAGTCCGCTGGGATGAAGACCGCAGTGGTGCAGTCGGTACAGGTTGTGATGCCGCCGATCCCCTTGATTTAAAATGCCTTCGTTTAACCATTTTCCCGTGAGAGAATCCATGCATCCAATGATTCATCAACAACAACGCCATCATGGTCTAAGCCTCATCGAATTGATGGTCGCACTGGCGGTCAGCGCAATCTTATTGCTGGGGGTTGCCACAATCTATACCGCAAGCAAACGCTCCTATCAAGTCAGCCATGAAATGGCTGAATTACAGGAAAATGCGCGCTTTACATTACAGACCCTGACCAGAGAAATTCGTATGGCCGGTTATACCGGCTGCCGTGATATTGATGCCATTAGTCTAGGGAACCTAACCACCACCGCCCCGCCACTAGCAGGATTTAAAAACTTAGCCGTTCAACCCAACGACGGTTCACCAGATCGTGTCGCTTTTGACCGCAATAATTACATCATAGGCCATGCACTTATCCAGGATGATGGAACCGCAACGCCCGATTTTGATGCCTCCCTGACACCCATTGCTCCCATCGCCCTAGCCAGAACAGAGGCCATCACCATCAAAGGCATAAGTGCCTGTAGTTCCCGCATGATTACAAGTAATCCTTATGCCGGCATACCGAACATAATAGTACAAGGCAACTGCCACTTTAACCAAAATGAAGCCGTGATGATAACAAACTGTAACGAAACAGACTTATTCACCATCACCAACAACCCTGTCAATACAGACTCGCAACAAACCCTTCAGTTTGAGGTTACTGGCGATAAGGATGAGGATAAAGATAAGCTCGCACAAATCAGAAAAAGACTTGACGTCTATTATGACCCGAGTATTTCGAGTGTAAAAATACATAAACCCACCGCCAGTGTTTATTACATTGGAGCAAATGGTGCAGCACTTAATTTGTATCAATTGCGCTTAGCCAATGGTGCCGCCGCGACTCGCATTTTAGTCCCTAATGTTGAGAACATGCTGATTAACTACGGCGTGGACATAGATGGAGACAGGAGTGTTGATAGTGTTGCTAGTTTTGGTGTTGATGATAATGAGGGGAACGCGGCTCAGGTTGATGCATTGACCGGCAGCTTTGAGACAAATTTTAATAATGCCATTGCTACCGACGATGCATCGCCATTCGATACCGCCTGGTCAAGGATAATAAGTGTCAATTTAAGACTGCTATTGTCTTCAGAACCCGTTGGCAACAATATCAAAAACTTCACTTTCAATGATAGCAATGGCAATTTTGTCAAAAATTATATTATTGATACACGTTACCGCCGGGTTTTTGATACCACTATCAACATGCGAAACCGCACGCCTTAACATATAAAAGGATGGAACCATGAAACATTCACGCCCTTTAACATACTCAATACGCCGCAACGAAAAAGGGGCCGCACTCATTATCGGGTTGGTTTTGCTAATGGCGCTGACAGTGCTAGGGGTAAGTGTATTAAGCACAACCTCTCTGGAACAACGCATGGCGGGCAACATGACTGACCTCAATCTGGCCTTTAATGCCGCCGAGACGGCAGGACGAGCATTTGCAACACATGTCAAAAACAGCCCTGGCGAACTGGAAAACATCTGTCAGGGACTAAAGACTGCAAGCTGTATCTCCAGTAACCTGTCACCCGACTGGTGGGAAATCGAAAACCATAGCTGGTGGTCAGCTAATGCTATAAGTCTGGGTTCAACACTATTTGTTGTCCCACTAGAGGGTGTTAATGAACAACCACAAATGATAATAGAACATAAACACATCCCCCCGGCACAATCAGGCCATAAATATCCATTAGGGGGCGATAAAATGATTATCCTCACAACCCGAGGCACTGGCGCATCGAATGACACCGAAGTTGTTATTCAGCAAGTCATCACCAAGCAATAACTATAAGTTAGCCCGCCATGCACTACTGGATACTTAAAAACAGAAAAACACGACCACCACAGGTAAAAGACATGACGCAACAATTCAAGAAACGTATGACCCCCATGTTACTTGGCATATTTCTGTCAGTCCCTGTCAACGTTTCTATCGCAGCAGAGTTAATCCTCTCTGATTTGCCTCTATCGGTTGTAGCCTCAGTAGAGCCGAATGTTATGTTCCTGTTGGATACATCAGGAAGTATGGGTAACGTTACCTGGTATCAGGGTAGAGGAAGTTCTGGAGATGCTGATTACATCCCTGCATTTGATCCTGACGTAACCTATACAGATTGGTGTGGTGGCTGTACCGCAGACAATAAATGGCTGCCTACTTTTGGTGTTATAACACTTGCTTCAATTAACGGCGGTTTGCCACAAGGAGCATGCGGCAACCTGGCGCTTGATAATGTCATTATTACTGACCTAGGAAACTCTTATTCTGTACCACGCCTTCGCGTTGAAGGCGAGCTCAATTTACCACCTAATACGAAAAAATGTCTTATTCTGCCTGATGTTTCAGGGGGTGGAAGCACCGCTTATACTGGAAACTACCTGAATTATCTGTTTGAACACTTTAATAATGGCGATGACTTATCGGAAGTTATCGAATTTAAAACCCGCATGATGGTCATGAAAGAAGTCACGACTAATCTCGTTTCAGATACGCCAAATATGCGATTTGGATTAACCAGGTTTAATGCTACTGACGGAGGTAAAGTTCTGACCGGTTGTGAAGTAACAAATTCAAGCACAAAACTAATAGAAGAACTAGCAAGTCCAAACTTTAGGCCTGACGGAAAAACACCCTTGGCTGAGGCCATGTATCAGGTCACGCGATATTTCAGGGGTATGAGCGATGGTTACGATAATAAAAATAAGGTCCTCTTCACAAGCCCAATTCAGTACAGTTGCCAGAAAAACTTTGTTGTTGCTATTACGGATGGATTGCCCTCATATGATTCTACATTTTCTACCTCCGACCCTGCTATCCCAAAAAATGGCTGTCCACCATCAACATGCATACAAAACTGGGATGGTTATACGGATAATCACCCTGAATATACAATTTCATATCCAAGATTTTATGATGGCCCTGGTGGTAATGCTGCGACAGAAGGGGGGTCCCTGTTCTTCGATGATCTAGCAAAATTCGCATATGATATCGACATGAAAACTGAAACAGGTTTCGATGGCATACAAAACATTGAAACCTACGCCATTGGTTTCTCTATTTCAAACCAAATGCTAATCGATGCCGGACACTATGGCAGTGGCTTAAGTGCAGATGTTCCACAAACCACTCCACCTGCAAATTATTTTACAGCCAATGATCAGACGCAGCTAAAAGATACGCTGCAAAAAGCACTGTTACACATTGAAAGTACGAGCGCATCGGCCGCGTCCGTCGCCGCCAGCACAGGGTATGTGAGCGCAGGTACATCACTGTATCAAGGGCTGTATGATACCGTCACCTGGACAGGCAACCTTAAACAGTTCACTCTCTCAATAGCGGATAACAATACAGCATCTATTAAGCCTTCAGGCATTGAAGCCGCTTCGGCACTCAGTGCTTTGTTAAAAGACGACCCGGCAAGTCGCAAAATATTCAGTTATGACCCAGACGTCCTTCCCGCCACAGAAAAGGGAATCGAATTCAGGTGGCCCTCATTAAGCACACAACAAAAATCACAACTTAACGACCGAGAAGAAATACTTGACTATATAAGTGGAAGTCAGCGATGTGAAGTCAATAGTTCAGATTTATTATGCACTTCCCCTCAAGTAAAAAACCTACGTGATCGTAATGAGAGTGGCTCTGGATTTTTGGGGCCTATTGTGAATTCAAACCCCATTTATATTGCAAAACCTGTTGAATACTACCCAACAATCTGGCGAGGTCTCGATCCACCCGAAAATGCCGAGGGTGCACAGAAATACAGTGACTTTAAATCTAACCACAAAAAACGCAAAGGTGTTGTTTATGTTGGTGCAAATGATGGAATGTTACATGCGTTTGATGGCGGTTATACGGACCCGTTGAACATAGAAGCGAACAATATAGAAGCAACCATGGTCGAGAAATTCGCCTATATTCCCAATGCAGTTTACCCTAATCTTGCTGAGTACGCAGATCAAACTCACGAACACCGCTATTACGTTGATGGCACCCCCACCATTATTGACGCCTTCTTTGGTGGTGGTGGTGATAGCGAATGGCACACCGTATTGGTAGGCGGACTAAATAAAGGAGGACAAGGAATTTATGCCCTGGACGTGACAAACCCGGATAGTTTTAATAAAAGCAATGTGCTTTGGGAATTTACTGACGCTGATGATGCTGATCTAGGTTATACCTATAGCAGACCGGCCATTATTCGCATGCATAATGGTGAATGGGCCGCCATTTTTGGTAATGGCTATAACAACACAGATCCCGATACGCAGACCAGTACATCCGGAACAGCCGTATTATATATTGTTAACATTCGGACAGGTGCCTTAATCGAAAAAATTGATACCTTTTCTGGCTCAGTAGACAATCCAAATGGTTTGTCGACCGTTTCACCTGTCGATGTAAACGGCGACTACGTGGTTGATTATATCTACGCAGGGGATCTAGATGGCAATCTATGGCGCTTTGATGTGACAGATGAGGACTCCGAGTCGTGGAACGTCTTTGGCAAAGGTGCTGAACCAACAACCAGCCCGATATTTGTTGCCGAATATACAACAGGAAGAGCAGGATCGAGAAAACAACCCATCACCGCCCAAGTAGCCGTTACCAGAACAAATTCCGGGGCCCTTATGCTCTACTTTGGCACCGGCATGTACCTACAACAAAGCGATATCGAGGATAGAGACTTACAAACATTTTATGGCTTACTCGACAATCCAGAAGCTGATAAAGCGAGCAATACCCCTGCCGTTACGCGAGACAAAATGCTCCTCCAGTCAATCACGTCTGAAGCAGCCTATTCTTTAGGTGGTGAGGTTAGAACTTTTTCAAGTAACGCTGGCAACGAATTCTATACGAGCTGGTATGTCGATCTGTCTGTAAGTGGAACGCGAGAAGGTGAGCGCGTCATAGGATTACCCATCATCAGGGGGCTTAACAGGAAAAAAGTAATTTTCACCAGTATTATTCCAACACCGGACGTATGCAGTTTTGGTGGCAAAAGCTGGTTAATTGAACTCGATGCTCGCAATGGCAACCGAACGACCAATCCGGTTTTTGATCTGAATTCTGACGGCAAACTAGACAAAAATGATAACGGTGGCGATAACGAGGTCTATAACGGCTGGTCGCAAGACGGGATCCAGACCGCACCCGCCATCCTTAACGGAAGAGATAACATTGAGTATAAAATAACGTCAGGTTCTAAAGGAAAACTCAAGGCATTAGGTGAGGCCGTAAGCTCACCTCCCGATGGTTCACGGCAATCCTGGCGACAACTTAAATGATAATAAGGATGATGACAACAATGACTCAACACATTATCAAATTGCTCATTTTCAGCCTCGGCCTAGGCATATCCGCCATGGCCATGGCTGAAGTGCATTATAAAACACAGCAATATGCGACACTCACTGCGGTAGATAAAACGGCCAAAACCATTACAGTCAGAAATCATGTCTATAAACTTAGACGGGCGGTTAAAATCCATGATGGCGAAAAAAAATTTCCAACCCTTTCATCTCTCACCATCGGCCATCAAATTAAATTTAAAACACGCAAAAATAATCGCACAAAAATTATAGAAATAAGTGAAATATGGGTCTTACACATGTGACTCGACCCTGTTATACAAAAAGGCTATAAAATGCATAGAAAATCAAATGGTTTTACATTAATCGAGCTGATTACTGTTGTGGCCATCATTGGCATTATTACTGCTGTTGCCTGGCCATTATTTGAACGTTACGAGCGCAAGGTTACCCGCACCGATGCCATACGAGGATTAAATGTCGCCGCCAACGATTTGGAAAAATGTGCAGCTGCACAGGGAGGGAGTTATACCGACTGCGTATTGACCTCTCGAGAAATACAGGCTGGCGTAACACCCAATGGCAAATACAACCTTGTGATATCACCCAATCCTCTTGATGCAAATTTTGAAATTGATGCAATTCGAGTTGGAGGCGATGATGATGAGTGCCTTGTAGGAGTAGGGAATAACTACCGGCTAGTCATAAATAACCTTGGTCAACAGGGGATACGCAATGGAAATGGCGCGGCACAATTTGTTACCACACAACAGAACCGTGATTGCTGGAATAAATAAAACCTAATGCTGCTGCAATGCCTTCGGTATTGAAAAGGTAATCGTTTCAGCCCGTCCAGCCATGGTTTTCATTTCGCCGCAGCCCCACGCCTGTAAGCGGGCAATGACGTTCAACACCAAAATTTCAGGGGCTGATGCCCCGGCTGTGATGCTAATGATATTTTTATTTTCCAGCCAGCCTTTATCAATCTGTGATTCATCATCAATCAAATAGGCTTCTGTTCCGAGCCGTTCGGCGACTTCTTTTAAGCGATTGGAGTTTGAGCTGTTTGGCGAGCCTACAACCAATACGAGATCACTTTGTTCTGCTAATTGTTTTACAGCATCCTGACGGTTCTGTGTGGCATAACAAATGTCATTTTTTTTAGGCCCGCAAATATTTGGAAAACGAACTCGCAATGCATCGATGATTGAAGCGGTGTCATCCATCGACAACGTCGTTTGGGTGACGTAGGCTATCTTGTCTTGACCTAATTCCAGTTTAGCAACATCTTGCACGGTTTCGATGAGATACATTTTGCCACCAGACTGATCATCAAACTGACCCATGGTGCCTTCTACTTCAGGATGTCCTCTGTGTCCTATCAGGACGCAGGCATAACCATCCTTGCTAAAACGTGCAACTTCCAGATGAACCTTGGTAACAAGCGGACAGGTTGCATCAAATACTCTTAAACCACGCACCTTCGCTTCTTGCTGTACTTCAAGTGAAACCCCATGGGCACTAAAAATCACTATCGCATCATCCGGGACTTCGTCCAGCTCATCGACAAAAATCGTACCCTTTTCTTTTAGCCCATCCACCACAAAGCGGTTATGCACCACTTCATGTCGAACATACACAGGGGCACCGAAGACGTCCAGGGCACGCTCAACGATCTCAATTGCCCGATCAACTCCGGCACAAAAACCCCGTGGATTGGCGAGAAGGATCGACATCAGTTTGCACCGCCCTCTTTAACAACTTTAATGTCAAGAATTTCCACATCAAAGGTAACTTCAAAACCCGTCAGTGGATGATTAAAATCAACCGCCACCATTTCGTCATTGATAGATTTAATCGTCCCAGGCACTTCATGACCCGCCGGTGTGGAGAAGGCAACCACCATACCGGGTTCAATGTTCATTTCGGCATCAAACTCACTGCGTGGCATATTATGGATATTTTCTTCTTCAGGAAAACCAAAGGCATCCCTTGGATCAATCGACAGGCATTGCTTCTCTCCCACCTTCATGCCATATAACATGAGTTCCAGGCCCTGAATTAAGGTGCCATCGCCCATGATAAAAACCAGTGGCTGCCCCTCAAACGTTTCATCTGCGACCGTGCCATCCGGCAGGCTAAGACGAAAATACATACTGACTTCACAACCCGGACCAATGGTCAATGCTTCAATGTTTGCCATATGTTTTCTCTAGAAACTAAACTATTTACTTAGCTTTAGGCCGGGATGATTTTTCCACGTCACCAAAAAAGCTGTCATAGAGAATCAACACGGCTCCAATGGTAATGGCCGAATCGGCAATATTAAATGCTGGCCAATACCATTCATCATAATAGACCTGAATAAAATCCACCACATGACCAAGCCAAAGCCGGTCGATGACATTACCAATCGCCCCACCCAGGATCAAGGCCAGGGCCGTAGCTTGTAATTTTTGCGTATCCGTCAGACGTTTTAACCAAATAACAAGAAAGACACTCACCCCAATGGCTACGGCAGAAAGAAACCAGCGTTGCCAACCACCGGCATCACTCAAAAAACTAAAGGCCGCACCAGTATTATGCATCAAGGTCAGGTTAAACATTGGCGTGACCGCCAAGGGTTTATAATAGATCAGTAACGTACTGGCCATGTATTTCGTAACCTGATCCAGCACAATAATCAGCCCTGATAACCACAAAAATTTTAACATTAAACTACCTCTAGACTGATTTTTATGCAAACTGACGTGTTTCGCCATGGCCTGCCACATTATCCACACAACGGCCACACAGTTCGGTATGTTCGCTATGTTGACCCACATCATCCCGATGATGCCAACAACGCACGCACTTCACATAATCTGATGGCGCAACGGCCACCCACAATTCATCATTCGTGGTCAACGTGTAATGCTGTGCCTCCGCAGGCGGAGCATCCTTAACTAATTCTATATCCGCAGAGGACGTAATCAAAACAAAACGCAATTCATCACCCAGTTTGTCCAGCAGATCATAGACCTCACGTCCGCAGTAAAATTTAACCTCTGCCGCCAGACCCGAACCAATACCTCCGGCGATACGCAATTGTTCCAGTTCCTTATTAACCGCATCCCTGACTTCAGCAATCAATTTCCATTGGGTCAGCCCCAAATCCTTATTGCTCGTCATTTTTGGCAAGGCATACCAGCTATTCAAAAATACCGATTCATTGTGTTCACCAGGAATATTCTGCCAGACTTCCTCTGCGGTAAAACTCAGTACAGGGGCCATCCAACGAGCCATGGCCTCGATGATATGATACATGGCCGTTTGGGCTGAACGCCGCGCAAGGCTGTCTTCTTGAGTGGTGTACTGACGGTCCTTAATGATATCAAGATAAAAACTGCCCATATCCACGGCACAGAAATTATGCATTTTCTGATAAATATGATGAAATTCATAATTCTCATAGGCCACCAATAATTCTTCCTGTAACTCTGCTGTACGGGCAATGGCCCAGCTATCAAGACTGAGCAGTTGATCAGGCTCAAGTTTATGCTGTGTAGGATCAAAGCCGTGCAGATTTGAAAGCAAGAAGCGCACCGTATTACGAATACGACGATAGGCATCGGCGGTGCGCTTTAATATCTCATCAGAAAAACTCATCTCGGTGCTATAATCTGTCGCAGCAATCCACAAACGCAAAATATCCGCACCGAGCGTTTTTGCAATCTTTTGCGGTTCCACACCATTGCCTTGCGACTTGGACATCTTGTGGCCTTTCTCATCCACGGTAAAACCATGCGTGAGCGCAGCCTTGTAGGCCGCCTTGCCGGTCATGGCCACCGAGGTTAACAACGAAGACTGAAACCAGCCGCGATGTTGATCCGAACCTTCCAGATAGAGATCGGCCACGGGATAATCTGTCAAACCTTCACATTGTTGTAATACTGCAAAGTGGCTGACACCAGAATCAAACCAGACATCCAGCGTATCGCTTACTTTGACATACTGATCGGCCTCATCTCCCAACAGGTCTTTGACATCCAAGGCAAACCAGGCTTCGATACCCTGTTGCTCAACTCTTTGAGCAACGTCTTCAATCAATTCTTTACTGCGTGGATGGAGTTCACTGCTTTCCTTATGCACAAACAAGGCAATAGGTACGCCCCAGGTACGCTGGCGTGAGATACACCAATCGGGACGATTCTCCACCATGCTCTTGATGCGAGCTTCACCCCAACTCGGCATCCAGTCGGCCTGTTTGATTTGTTCCAGCGCCGATTGACGCAGCCCCTTTTGATCCATGCTAATGAACCACTGCGGTGTCGCACGGAAAATAATCGGTGTGTTGTGCCGCCAACAATGTGGATAGCTATGTCGCAATGCCGCATGGTGAACCAAATTATTACGGGTCTTAAGGATATCGATGACCGAATCATTGGCCTTAAAGACGTGCTGTCCTTCGAGCATGGGCGTGCCTTTAACAAACTTGCCATCGGCATCAACAGGGTTATCGACTTTCAGCTTATAACGTGAGCCGACCACATAGTCTTCTTGCCCATGGCCGGGAGCGGTATGCACGGCACCGGTACCGGCTTCAGTAGTAACATGATCACCGAGGATGATCGGCACTTCACGATCATAAAAAGGATGCGCCAATTTCAAGCCTTCCAGCGCTTCACCCTTGGCATAAGCCATGACACGATAATCTTCCACTTCATAACGCGCCATCACCTCTTTCAACAAGGCCTCGGCAATGATCAGGCGTTCCGGTACATGTTCACCCACGCCATCCGTCTGCACAATGGCATAGTCAAGTTCGGGATGCAGGGCCACAGCCTGGTTTGCAGGTAAAGTCCATGGCGTGGTCGTCCAGATCACAACCGAAAGCGGTCCCTTGCCCTCATGCCCTTCAACATGGTGACAACGGGCCATCAAGGCGGCATCGTCCAGTACTTCAAAACGCACGTCGATAGACGGTGAAGTCTTGTCTTCATATTCGACTTCGGCCTCGGCCAGAGCCGATCCACAATCAACACACCAATGTACTGGCTTGGAGCCCTTATGCAGGTGTCCCTTATCAATGATCTGACCAAGGGCGCGAATGATGTTCGCTTCAAATTTGAAATCCATGGTGAGATAGGGATGATCCCAATCCGCAAAGATACCCAGACGCTTAAAATCTTTACGTTGACCATCTACCTGCCGCTGTGCATATTCACGACATGCCTTGCGAAAATCCTCGGCTGAGATCTTATGTCCGGCTTTGCCCTTTTTCTTTTCTACCTGTAATTCAATCGGCAAACCATGACAATCCCAACCAGGAACATAGGGTGCATCAAAACCATCCAAAGATTTAGATTTAACAATAATGTCTTTGAGGATCTTGTTAACCGCATGGCCGAGGTGAATATCACCGTTGGCGTAAGGTGGGCCATCATGCAAAACAAACTTCGGTTTGTCTTTACCGGCTGCACGTAACTTGCCATACAGATCCATGTCTTGCCATTGTTTCAAAAACAGCGGTTCACGCTGCGCTAAATTTCCACGCATGGGGAAATCTGTCTTAGGTAGGTTTAATGTGTCTTTATAATCTGTCACTGCTTATCCAAATTTTATACGTTATCGGTTTGCAAAAAAATTCCGTGTCTGTTGTACATCTTCAGCAATTTTATCCTTGAGTGCCTCAAGGGAATCAAATTTTTCTTCCTCACGCAGTTTTTCTAAAAAACTGACCTGAATGTGTTTGCCATATATATCATGCTTAAAATCCAGTAAATAGACTTCAAGCAATACCTGCTTACCATCAACTGTTGGTCGCGTCCCCAGACTGGCCACCCCGGGTAGGGGCTCCCCCGCCAGACCATAGACCTGAACCACAAAAATACCCTTTAGTGGCGAGGCCCGACGGTGTAAAAAAATATTTGCCGTGGGAAAACCCAACTGCCTTCCCAGCTTTTTGCCGTGCACCACTCGTCCACTCATGCGAAAATCCCGGCCCAACAATTGCTCAGCAAGTTTAATATCACCTTGCTGCATAGCCTGCCGTATCCAGGTGCTGCTAACCCGCTCACCCTTAATAGAGAAGGTACGCATATTTACTACCTGAAAGCCATAGCGTTGACCCGCCACCACTAACATCTGAAAATCCCCGCGACGATCCTTACCAAAACGAAAGTCATCGCCAACCACCAGATAACGGATACCCAGCCCATCAACCAGAATGCTTTGGATAAATTTTTCGGCCGACATTTCAGCCAGTTGCCGATTAAAGTCCAGGCACAACATCCGATCTACAGCAAAGCGACGCAACGCCTCTATCTTTTCCCGAAAACAACTCAGCCTGGCCGGCACCTTATCCGGCATAAAATATTCCATCGGTTGCGGCTCAAAGGTGACCACCACCGCAGGCAAATTAAGCCTCACCGCCTCGTCAGCCAACTGGCCGATTACCGCCTGATGACCAAGATGGATGCCATCATAATTTCCAATAGTCGCCACGCAACCATGATGTCTCTCACGCAAATTGTGCAGACCGCGTATCAGCTCCATCAGTTTCTGACCAATCCCATTAAGGAAAAGCGTAGAAGTATAACAAGAAGTTAGGCAATGCTTAAGCAACCTCTGATTAAGTTGATCTGACTAATACGGACAAAGCATAAAAGTACTGTTTTAACCGATAATTCAGAGCGTCCTTATACAGATTAAGTTGCTGGACGGTGCATCAAATGAGAAACACGCACCCCAAACAACCACAATACGACAAAATAGGCCGCAGCACCTGCAGCAATCAGCCCACTCAGCCAACCGATTCGCTGCCAGGTGCTGGCCAGAATCCAGCTTTCCGCATCACCGCTAGCAAACCACAATACGCTGAACATCACCATATTGGCCAGAGCGACCTGAACCGCCAGTTTTAACCACCCTGCATTTGGCCGGTATACCCCACTTTTCCAAAGACCGCGCAACAGCAGTCCTGAATTGACAAACGACGATACCGTGGTCGCCAACGCCAGTCCTGCATGAGGGCCTTCCATATCCAGCATCACCATGGGCACCACAAAAGCCACATTACAAATCATATTCACCACCATCGCAATAATGGCAATCCGCACCGGTGTTTTAGTATCCTGTCGGGCAAAGTAACCGGGGGCCAACACCTTGACCAAAATGAAACCAACAATTCCGAGAGAATAGGCCACCAAACTCATTCGAGCCATCATCACATCATGGACAGAAAACTTGCCGTGTAAAAACAGGGTCGAAAGAATCGGCACCGCCAACACTGCCAGGGCTATAGCCGCTGGGGTGCCGACAAGTAATACCCAGCGTAACGCCCAGTCTATGGTGTGCGAAAAGGCTTTAGAATCAGCATTAGCGTGTTTTTCCGACAAACTGGGCAGGATCACCGTGGCCAGTGCAATACCTAAGATCCCCAGTGGCAGCTCCATCATGCGATCAGATAAATAAAGCCAGGTCACACTACCTGTTATCAAAAAGGATGCAATCAAGGTATCCAGCAGCAAATTGATTTGCATCACTGATGAGCCAAAAATCCCGGGCAACATCAGCTTCATGATACGCCGCACGCCCTCATCCCGAAAACCCCAACGAGGTCGGCGCAGCAGGCCTAGCCTGGCCACATAGGGCAGTTGAAAACCCAGTTGTACCACCCCGGCAATCAAGACGCCCCAAGCCAGGGCAGTAATCGGATCATCCAGGTGTGGTGCCAGATAAATCGCGGCCAGGATCAAAATAATGTTTAGAAATACCGGTGTAAAGGCCGGAATGGCAAAACGGCCATAACTGTTCAGCACTCCAGACGCCAACGCCGTAAGAGAAATGAATAACAAATACGGAAAGGTAATGCGCAGCATTTGAGTCGTCAGCTCCAGCTTCTGCCCCTGGTCAATGAACCCCGGAGCAAACACCAAAACCAGTATCGGTGCGGCAATCACCGAGACAACACAAACCAGAAACAAAATAACACCCAGGGTTCCCGCAGTACGGCTAGCAAGCTCAGCCACCTCATCATGACTGCGCTTGGTCTTGTACTCGGTCAGCACCGGTACGAAGGCTTGCGAAAAGGCCCCTTCAGCAAACAGTCTCCGCAGAAAATTAGGGATTTTAAAGGCAATCAGAAAGGCATCTGTGCCTGCCCCAACACCAAAGATACGGGTAAAGACCATATCTCGCGCCAACCCGAGGACACGAGATAACAGAGTCATGGCACTGACAACAGCTGTGGATTTAAGTAGACCCATTATTAAATTCTTATGTTTATGGCCGCGTCTGAAAATAGTGTTTTTTTCACGAACACGAGAGCGAAAATGAACGCCAGAGCCGTGAACTGCGGTACAAATAAGGCACAAATGAAGTTGAGATTGGTACTGACACAACTATAGAGAACCTTGCTGCCCCTGAAGGGTAAAAAATACATGTTTCGATGTGCCCGAATGATTATGTTCTGCTAACTGATTGCTATATATAGGAAATTCATATCATGTTAGCCTAACCATCCGACTTCGTATAGAGCCAATTAAAAGCCGCCAGTAAAGGCGCAAATCTATCTCTGACCATTGACAAATGGGATCGAAAGCTGCATATTATGCGGCTTTCCAAATTAGCAGCTGTCAGGCAGGAGACATAACTTGGCAAATTCAGCACAAGCAAGAAAACGAGCACGTCAGGCTGAGAAGCATCACGAGCGTAATGCGAGCTATCGCTCTATGTTTAGGACCTTCGTTAAAAAGGTTTTAAACGCAATCAAAGCGGGTGACAAGCCCACCGCCGAAGCAGCCTACAAAGAAGTGGTCTCGGTTATCGACAAGACCGCAAATAAAGGTTTGCTTCACAAAAATAAGGCCGCTCGTCACAAGAGTCGTCTGAATACACGCGTCCGCGCAATGTAAACCATTTACATTAGCTGTATTCCGGAAAAAGCCAGTCACTGACTGGCTTTTTTATTGCCCTTATGACAGGAATTTTTCATACAGGGAGAGGACAATATCCACCATAAATGAGTATAACGATATACCACTCTACCCGTAGAGAATGATTGGTCTGCAACAACACCGCCATACGGGAAATCAGTTCCAACTTACGTTTCAGGGCAGTATGCCGTTCGTGCAGCTCAAACTCATCTTCCAGGTGCAGATAAAAAGCCGCTCCAGTTCCGGATGCTCCCAGAGCAGTTCCGGCTTTTCAGAGACCTCGGCCCCGTTCTTTAAGACTCGAGGCGAGGTCTTCAATCCGATCAAAACTGCCCACAATGCTCTTTTCGCAATAGGCCGTCACTACACTCTTGGCGAGAATAGTGGCCACCAATTGCAGGCGCTCTAAAACAAAGTCTTGTAAAAAAATGGTTGAAGCATTGACTCCCTCTTTGTCATTTTTAGTCAATTCAAGTGAAATACTTTCTTCTTCGGCCACAGTGAAAGGGTCGACTGTCAATGCCTTCAGTTCTGATAACAGGCTCATCTGTTCGACGCTGCTCAGGCCCATAATAACGACCACACCATAACGGAACAACATGGCACAGCCATTTGCCCCAGCAGTAATCGTTAGAGGTATGATGGATAAGGCATGGGTATTTTTGAAATGGCGCAGTCTTAGCCGCGGCCCCACAAAAAGGCATGTGCAACCATCTGTTCCTATCCAGTAAACAAGTCGTTATTCATAAAATATCATGTTTTACAGTAACGAGAGTCAAACAAACGGTCAATTAAGCTTAGATTATTTTTCTATCTACCCTAAAAAAATAGCACAAGACTATACCAACACTAGGTTGTCACAGTGGATCAACTCTGCTTCATCGACATAACCCAGCAGGTCATAGATCTTTTCACTGGTCTGGCCTTTTATGATATCGATCTCTTTGGCGTTATAATTCACCAGACCACGGGCAATCTCAAGGCCGTTCTCATCGACGCAGGCCACCACTTCACCCCGCACAAAATGACCCTCAACAGCCTTCACACCTACGGCGAGTAGACTACGGCCAGATTTACGCAGAACCTGGCAGGCCCCTTGATCGATCACCAATTTACCGCGCAGTTGTAAATGCCCGGCCAACCACTGCTTGCGAGCCGTCACCGGGGCCTTTTCCGCATACAACAAGGTTCCAATGCTCTGTCCCTGTCGAATCTGTAACAGGACGTCCTCGGCCCGCCCTGAAGCGATCACCGTCGAAGCGCCAGAGCGGGCCGCCAAACGGGCAGCACGAACCTTGGTCAACATCCCGCCCCGCCCAAGGCTTCCCGCACCACCGCTAGCCATGGCTTCCAGGCTATCCTCAGTCACTGAAGATTCGGCAATCAATTTTGCATCTGGATTTGAGCGAGGATCTTTATCAAACATGCCTTGCTGATCAGTGAGGATAATCAGGTTATCCGCCTCTACCAGATTGGCCACCAGGGCCGCCAGGGTATCGTTATCACCAAAACGGATCTCATCGATCACCACGGTATCATTCTCGTTTATCACCGGCACGACGCCGTAACTCAACAAGGTACGCAGGGTGCTGCGGGCATTGAGATAGCGTTCCCGGCTAGAGAGATCATCATGGGTCAAGAGAACCTGGGCAGTATGAATGTTGTACTTTTGAAAGTGAGCCTCGTAGGCCTGCACCAAACCCATCTGGCCAACGGCCGCAGCCGCCTGTAATTTGTGGAGTTCATGGGGACGGCTGTTCCAGCCCAGACGGGACATGCCCTCGGCCACGGCCCCGGAAGAAACCAGCACCAGTTCCACGCCCTCACGGCGCAGCTGAACCATTTGATCGACCCAGTGTTGGATACCTTCACCATTCAGGCCGGCTCCTTCATTGGTCAACAAGGCACTACCGATCTTGATCACCCAGCGTTTGGCGCTGGCAAATTGTTTACGCTGTCCCATATTTTATACTGGTTGTTATTCTGCTTGCTCGTTATCGGTTTCCAGTTGATCTGCGTCTATGGCTAAAGCCCGTTTTTGCTCGATAAATTCCATTATCCGGAAACACAGTTCCCGCGTACCTTCCTGCTTCATGGCCGAGATGGTAAACACAGGCCCCTGCCAGTCAAGAGCCTTAATTATGGCCTGGCAACGCACCTTACGTTCCTCTTCCGACACAAGGTCTATCTTATTCAAGACCAGCCAGCGATCATACTTTGCCAGCTCGTCACTATAATTCTCGAGTTCCCGTTCAATGACCCGCACATCTTCAACCGGATCAATGGCTTCATCTAAGGGAGCCACATCGACAAGATGTAATAACAGGCGGGTACGAGAAACATGCTTGAGGAATTGTAACCCCAATCCAGCCCCTTCCGCCGCACCTTCAATAATACCGGGAATATCAGCCACCACAAAACTTCTATGGATATCGACGCTCACTACCCCTAAATTGGGATACAACGTGGTAAAGGGATAGTCTGCCACCTTGGGTTTGGCCGAGGAGACCGAGCGAATAAACGTTGATTTACCCGCATTGGGCAAGCCCAACAAGCCCACATCGGCGATGACCTTCAATTCCAGTCGGAGCTGACGCTGCTCACCGAGTGTACCGGGGGTAAATTGGCGCGGTGCGCGGTTAGTACTCGTCTTAAAATGGGTATTACCAATACCGCGAGTACCGCCACGGGCCACCAGCAGAATCTGCCCCTCATGGGTTACATCACCAATCAATTCTTCCGTGTCTTCATCAAATACCTGGGTTCCAAGAGGAACTGGGACATACAGATCATCCCCACTCTTGCCAGTGCAATTTTTGCCCATACCCTGCTGACCCTTCGCGCCTTTGAAGCGACGGGTAAAACGAAAATCGGCCAAGGTATTCTGATTAACATCGCCCACCAGGTAGATCGTGCCACCATCACCGCCGTCTCCCCCATCAGGGCCCCCTCTAGGGATATATTTTTCACGTCGAAAACTGAGGCAACCATTGCCACCCTTGCCCGCTTCGACGCGAACTGATGCTTCATCAACAAATTTCATGGGATGATCTTACCTTAAAAACGAAAAAACCCCGTCTGCAAGACGGGGTTTTCTTTATTCACTACCACAACCCGTTCAGGCAGCAATAACGCTAACCTGCTTACGCTGTTTTGGGCCCTTGGTTTCAAACACAACCTTGCCTTCTACCTTGGCAAACAAGGTGTGGTCATGCCCACAACCAACGTTTACACCAGGATGGAATCTGGTACCGCGCTGGCGAACCAGAATATTGCCGGCCAGAACAGACTCACCACCGAAGCGTTTAACGCCAAGGCGCTTGGATTCCGAATCGCGGCCATTACGAGTACTACCGCCTGCTTTTTTATGTGCCATGCCTGATTGTCCTCTTGTTTGAAATTAACCGGAAATACCGGTAATTTCAATTTCTGTGTAATTCTGACGATGTCCCTGAGTCTTCTTATGGTGCTTACGACGACGGAACTTAATAATCATCACTTTTTTACTGCGACCATGGGCCTTAATAGTGGCTGTAACCTTGCCACCATCGAGATAGGGCTTGCCCAGCTTGATATCTTCACCATCGGCAACCATCAAGACCTTATCAAGATCGATAGTTGCACCTTCATCTGCATTGAGTTTCTCAACACGAAGATATTGTCCCTGGGAGACACGATACTGTTTGCCACCGGTTTCAATTACCGCGTACATGCTTGTTTCTCCAAACTATTTGGCTCCACAGACAATTCTGGTGAGGAACCATGAAAAGCCGGTGATTCTAACGCCTTCCCACGGGCTGGTCAATGTGAATTTCCCCTGAAAATGACTCAACCTGACTGCCCCGTTACTCCCCATTTGCCTGATGTTTAAGGCTTGACAGCCCATCCTGTGCCCCCTAGCATGCTCAACATTTGCATGCATATATTATGGTAAACAATGGAACTTGCTGAAATCGATACATTAATTGCCGACGACATGGGGGCCGTGAACCGCTGTATCCAGGATCGCCTCAGTTCCGATGTCGTACTCATCAATCAGATAGGCCACCATATCGTCAACAGCGGTGGCAAACGGCTCCGTCCCATCCTGCACCTGCTCGGTGCCCGCGCCCTAGGTTATCAAGGCCGCCAACACATAGAGCTAGCGGCCCTTATCGAGTTCATCCACACCGCGACCCTGTTACACGATGATGTGGTCGATGCTTCTGAGCTACGTCGCGGCCAGGATACCGCCAACAGTCTGTGGGGCAATGAGGCCAGCGTTCTAGTAGGAGATTTCCTCTATTCCCGAGCCTTCCAAATGATGGTCACCCTCAACAACATGCGCATTATGGAAATCCTCGCCGATGCCACCAATACTATTGCCGAGGGAGAGGTTCAACAGCTGCTCAATGTACATGATCCAGATACCACGGAACAACGCTACTATCAGGTCATTCACAATAAAACCGCCAAGCTGTTTGAATCAGCCACCCAGTTAGCAGCCGTCATCAGTCTGAAAGATAAACAGCAGGAACAGGCCATGGCTGCCTACGGCATTCACCTCGGCACGGCCTTCCAATTAGTCGATGACTGTCTGGATTACAGCTCAACAGCCGATGAAATTGGCAAAAATGTCGGCGATGATCTGGCCGAAGGGAAGCCCACCCTGCCCCTCATTTATAGTATGCAGGTCGGTAGTCCTGAACAGGTTGCTTCTATCCGTCAGGCCATCGAAACCGGTGGGCGGGCCAACATTGAGTCCATACTGGCAACCATTAAATCGACTGGGGCAATTGAATATACCGCCAAGGCCGCCCAGGCTGAGGCCGACAAAGCAATAAGTTGCCTGGCAGACATTGCCGACTCACCATTCAAGGAAGCCATGCTGTCATTGGCTCGATTTTCGGTCAATCGAACAAGCTAAAGCCTTGCAAGGTCGAGACAGATTTTAAGGTAGAATTATTATTTACGGCGTGTAGCGCAGCCTGGCAGCGCACTTCGTTCGGGAGGGTGTAACTCTCATACTGATCATTTTCGTTGAAATTTCACCACATTATTCGGTAATAGAATCGGTTTAAGGTAAAAGTTTTTGACTTCCTCCCAAGCCTTATCAAATTGCTGACTGAGAAGAATCGAGCGAAAAGTTA
>JAFLJQ010000194.1 GCA_022712915.1 Gammaproteobacteria bacterium
ATCGGAGCAATTATGGCAAAGTTGTTTGAGAGAATCAAGCTCCGTTTTCGGAGCAAAATAAATGAATGTTATTGGCCCACAAGTACGTAGTTTACGTGAAGAACAGGAATTAACTCAGGAAGAACTTGCTGCCAGGTGCAATGTGATTGGCTGGAATATAAGCCGTAGCACATTGGCAAAAATAGAGTCTCAAGTTAGGCGTATTACAGACGATGAGGTTGCTTTATTAGCAAAAGCTTTGAAGGTTGATATTAATTTGTTATATGGAGAAACTGAATAGCTGATGTGTGATGGCTCCTAACGCTGAGTTAACCGGGAAGGCGCGTTTTTTGCGCCGATCCGGTTTAACGACTTGTTATGTGTTTTTATTGTGAAATCCACTAAGTATATTTTTAACACTATCCCTATTAATTAAATTTTTAGTATCCTTTGACACAATGAACTCAATATATTCATATGCTGTCATCCCGTTATTATGCTCGGTTTTTAAAGGGTCTGCTCCTTTTGATAATAAATATTGAACAAGATCAGGATCATTTAATAATATGGCTGAATGAAGTGGTGTCAGCCCATCAATTTTGCTTGCACCATTTATATTTAGTCCTTTAGATATGAAATAGTTCAAAAATTTGTATCTTTTAATTGGATCTTTGATATTTGCTACAAAACTAAGACCAGCGCCGTTCTCTAGTTTTTTTATGTCGTCCTTATTTCCTCTATAGTTTATTAAGTAATATTCACAAACCGATTCTGGAATGTAAAATGCTTCGTTAGTCGATGCACATATAACTAATTCACTTATAGAAAATGTTTTTACAGCATATGTCATTAGTCCGGTTATACTAATGAACGTAAATATTAAGAAAGAAATTACGAGCTTTTTCATATTTACCCCCAAACCATATTTATATGTTTAGATTTGGCATAGGCGACAAAACCTGTATTCATTCCCTTGTTCTTAGCTGTACCGTTAGAATACATAATCAATTTACTTGTAAATCCACTTTCTAAGGCCAACCTAACTACCTCATAGATCTTTATATTCATGAGATCTTTTGCTGTTGCATATTTAAACCAGTGTTTCAATGCTTTTTTAGCAAATTTAAAGAGTACTTTCTTTGCTCCCAGACCGGGATTAAATACAGCCCCAAATAACGAATGAACAAAACCAAGTGCATATGATGCATCAACAGCTTCCAATAGCAACCCTTGAGCAAACTCTCTTATCTTATCGTTTATAACAAGACTATCAATAAGGCTATGGCGGTTTTTGAATATGAAACGTAAAATTATTTTCGTTTCTTCTTCATCAAAAATGAGTTCTTCCTTTTTAAATTTGAGTAAGTGAATATATTTAGTCATGTTTTTCTCCTTGATTTACACATAACGTTATAGCTCAGCCGCGCGGGTTTAGCGTCGGCTGGAGCGTCGTGTTATGCAACACACCTCAACAAATGCCTTTAGTTCGTTTGCAACATTTTTCATCACACACCCGCACAAAGCTTTTGTCTTTATTTTCAAAATTCCCAACACCTCCAGCTCGTATGATCCATGAAAATGACTCGCCATTTATGACCATAGTCCCCGTAGAATTACAGGGAAGTATATTATAGTCATCATGCACTTCTTGCTCTGTGCTTAAGCGAGATTCTAAATAATATATTTTGATCTGTTCTTTGGTTAACTTAAATTTTCTGCATACTTCGCGCATATCGTCAGTGTCTTCTAAGCTATTTCCTTGGGCTTCAATTTTAATATCACTTATAGATGCGTTCTCGTATTCGCTCTGCTTTGTTGAGCATGACAAACTAAAGATTACTAAGGCTAATAAAAAGAGTTGTTTCATTTGTAATTATCCCAAAGCCAGTCGAGAGCATCTGCTCCTTCATTTATCTTTTTACGTGCCACCTCACCATGAGCATAAATGTCATCAGAAAAAGATAATTTATACTTTTGAAGAAGCTTTGTGATGAGCCACAAAAAACTGGCTGCTTGAGGCTCGGTCAGCTGCTCGAATGGTCCTTTGTCGCTTGTTTTACTTCCAAGATATAAACCAACTAATTCTATGCCGATAGAATCGTTATTCATTGGATATCTGTCTGAATAGCTCTTTTTCCTTTCATGCTGCAATACTTTTTTGAATTTTTCTGACCATCCGCCTTGCCCATGCAGGATATTACTTATAATCTCCCCATCTTTCTTTGTGCAGGAAGACTCAAGTCGGCACTTTGCAACAACATACCCCATGTGCCAACATTTTTTATCCAGACCTGCTGTTTGGTATATTTTCCCGCTCTTATCTATTAAAAAATGCGCACCAGATTTCTTTGTCTTCCACGCATTTAGAGTGGATTCAGCCGTACTGGCTGCCGTTCTGTGTATAACTATAGCATTAACCCTTGACAATGCTCCATGCTCAAGGTTTGGAATTATTTTCGTTTCTATCTTTGTTGGGTGGTTTTTAATCACTCCGTTAAATATTGCTAACATTGTTATTTCCTCCTTGTTTTGCATAACAGTTGTATCGACGAACGTTCGTAATTCACCTTACTTTACCGTATTAGACGAATGTTCGTCTAATACCCGATTTAGCTGGAAATACGAACACGGGTTAATTATTATAACCAGCTTAATCAGCCCCCTCCTCCAACAAATACTTAACAATCAATAAATAACAACTAGTTAGAGCCTTTTTTTAGCATGGATATGCTAATTGTTCCGAGATTGATGTGGTGCCTCTTTTTTATCTCTCATGTCTTGTTACTTTTAACAACCATTGTCACGCAGTCTTTTAGCAATTCATCTTCTGCCTTTTTTTTATCTTCATATTCATCTTCTTTTAAAAATATAGTTGGCATAGGACAGTTTGATTTGTATAAGTGACATTCCGCTGGTTTGTCCGTAGAACGATCAAGAAAGATGGAAACGCCTTCATCATTGCCGATGAAATCTTTAGATATTTTATTGGGCACATTTTTGTGAACCACGATGGTTAGATCATGTGCACCCACACCTCGTATATTGATTTTACGTAAATCTTGTTTGGCAAGCTCTCGCAATTCTTCAGCGTGCTTTTTGTCTACCGGCATTTCCTCTTTTAAAATTATATTATTATCTTGTAACAAGTATGTTATAGCGCGGTAGGTTGAGGTGAGTGTACGAACCCCAACACCTGAAGCACATTCTTTAAACTCGTTAAGACATTTATCCTTTTCATTTGGTATCGTCTTGTCGATAATATATTTACACGACCTTTTGCTTGGTTAGATCTGTGCATTTTTTTGTTGGGGTTCATTCTTCACCTCAACAGGGCCAAATTATCTTCAAACCATCGCGCTATTGAATTCTATTTTTTATCCTCAGCAGTAAGATTTAGATCAACCGCAGAAATATAATTTTCTATGTCGCTATTTTCTAGCTGTGCTCGCTGTTCAAACTGCTCTGGCGTTAAAAGTAACCTGTTGGTTTGCATATTACATCTATACAAATGACAATTGGCCGGATTTTCCCCACGATCCAGAAACTCGAACAATTCCTTATCTTCACCAACAAGCATATGGCTCATTTTATTCTGAATGTTTTTATGTACGACAAAACGCTGGCTGCCTTGTTCAATTATGAGCAGGGCCAAGCCCTTTTTTTCAAGTTCTCTTAGTTCTTTTAGTTGTTCTGAATCCATTGGGCTCACCTGTTTAATTAATATATTATTTTTTTCGTAGTCTAACAAAACTGATTTTACAGCTAATTCATTTATCTTTTTGAAAAGGCTCGCTGAGCTCGTGGGCTTTTCAACAAACTCATCAAATCCACATTCAAAACATTGTTTTCTGTAAGCGGGGTTTGATGTATAGGCCATGATGGGAAAATATTTTGTCTTTTGCCGGATCAGTTTGGTGGCTTCCAGGCCGTTCATTACCGGCATTTCAATATCCATGAGAGCCAGATCATATTTTCCTTCATTCTCTAAGGCGTAATCCACTGCCTCTGCGCCATTTGATGCCATATCAAAGTCATATCCCCAAATATTCATTAGTTCTGTGTTTAATAACTGTAGAAACGGCATGTCTTCTGCGATAAGTATATTCATGGGTTGCTCCCTTTTCCCTGTCAATTGTTTGAATGTGCCGTGACGAGCAGGCATTTAAAAACATATCATACCCTTGACCGTGACAACCGGCTCTTTACTCTATCTTGTCGTCACAACATACCCCCAAACCTTCCCGGATCGCAAGGTTTGCGTGGCAATTTAGTCTGTGAAATGGGTTAATTACCTTGCGGTCTAAGTTTTTGACTGGATTTTAATTATTAAGCGCGGCATTAAAATAGCCGTGAAATACATTTTACCGTCGAGGGCCAAAAGGGGCGCAGAGAAACGAATATAGAAAAACTCTGCGGCCCTTTATTTAAGATTGAAACCCGGCATTCGCCTGTATTGGGCTAGTCACAACCCCCTGTGGTATTACCGCAACAACCCGCAGCGGGTTTGACACCTTCGATGGATGCAGAGACAACATAGTCAGTAATATTATGATCTGGTGCCCAGTCTCGAATGAATTCCTTTGATTCATCTTTGGGGTGAATCTTCACTTGCTCAAACCCGGCTTCTTGTATCATGGTTTGCAGGTCTTCGATGAGTGATGCATTGCCCATGCAACCAGAGATCAACAGGGGATCAGTACGCATCTCTTCCGGTAATTCGATGGTGGCAACGACATCTGAAATAGCCAGACGTCCACCGGGTTTGAGAATGCGAAATGTATCTTTAAAGACTTGTGCCTTATTGGGTGAAAGGTTGATCACACAATTGGAGATAATGACATCTGCGGTATCGTTGGCGATAGGCAGGTTTTCAATTTCACCAAGACGAAACTCGACATTGCTGTAGTTTCCCTTCGCCGCATTATTGCGTGCCTTGCTCAACATATCGGGTGTCATATCTATGCCGATCACATGGCCCTCCTGGCCCACTTCCTGCGCGGCAAGAAAACAATCAAAGCCGCCACCCGAACCAAGATCGACCACAACCTCACCCGGCTGGAGCGATGCAATGGCACGGGGATTACCGCAGCCCAGGCCCATATCGGCACCCTCTGGGACGGCATTCAGATCTGACTCACTGTAACCCAGCCGAGTTGAAATCAGTGTATTAATCGCGTCATCATCTGACACACCACAGCAACTTCCACCAATGCCGCAGGCATCACCGTCATTATTGGCCTGTGCTACCTTGGCATAGGCATCACGTACTGTTTGACGGTGACCATCGTGTTCATGATGATCCGTATTGTTTGCTTCTGGACTACAACATTTGTTATCACTCATGACGGACTCCTTAATTATTCAATATCGGACATGTTAACAATGCCCATCGTTAACCGGTGTGTGAAAAAAATTGACCTAATTCGTTCAACACCTCGGGGTCGACCCAACATTCAACGTGTTTACCGCGTCGTTCCATGCAAACTAGACCGGCTCGATTCAGCTCTTTCATGTGATGAGACAAGGTAGACGGCGCAATATCCAGACCATCACCCAATTCACCCACGTTGAAACGCACCGCTTCATCCGGACTGCATTTTGTACCGGGAGAGCAACAGGTCATCAGGCGATGAAACACCGCAAGGCGGTGGACATTACTCAAAGCCTTGAACATATCTGCAATGCGTTTATTATTCGACATATATCGAATTATAGAATCGTCTGCTAAGCTTGTCAAGCTCAAAGCTCAGTTAATGTCAGCATGGATGGATGCAGCCATATAGGATTTCCACCCAAAATTCATGCATATGGCGGCCACATGCCGCCTTTATAAATAGTGAGTTTTTTGTGGCAGCACGGTGCTGACTGCCACTATCGTGGGCTGTGCCCCTTGGGCAAAAAGTGCATTTAAGAGACGTACCCTAATAAAGCGGTATTCAATTGAATCTTTTATAAAAATTGCATTATAGATATCAGATAAGGCCTGATTTATGAATCCTCGCTTAGATGCCTGAAGCCATGATAAGGCCCATGCAAACCTAAATAGACATAATTACCATAATGTTCACCCTTTTTCGGGTTTTTCACCCGCAAATCACGTAGATGGTGATCCGTCAACACTAGAAATTTTCGTTGGTCCTTGCTGGCAACATTAAAAAAATCTTTTTCGAGCTGTATTATTTTTTGGCCAGCCATAACCCGATAGACATGAAAACATTGAATCGTAAAATTCTCCATTTCATTAAAGACAAAAATGATAGGGGCAACTATCCGGTCTCCTGGTTGCATACCAAGAGTCTTGACTACATTCACGTGCATAGCAGGCAAGCCCGGTGTTTTTTTATTGAACAAAGAAATGCTTTCCCCCCACTGAGTGAGGAAAAAAAGACACAGCATAACCGTAAATATTCTTTGTCTGACTATGCTCTGTTCATACATGTGCTTATACAAAATAGCTATCAATAAAAACACATATGGCACATTATAAACCAGGTATAAACTCTTGGCCCCAGGAGATAGAAGCGCAAGGCTTATTGCGGCTGATATAAAATAAATAAAGATAATACGTAAATTTTCATCATTAAAAATTAATTTTCGCTGTGTCCAAAATACAAGCACAAACAACAGTGTATAGCTGGCATCTGAACCTTTGTGAAAATATGATTTGTAGCTGGACAAGAGTTTTAATGTCGAACCAAAAAAGCTAAAATCTTTTTCCGACAGCGCGGGGTTGTTTTTCATCTGTAGTAAATACAGCAATAAATCCGCCTTGTCCTGAATAATAATTAAATATAATAGCGAGACAACAAAGCTGGTTGTTGAAAAGTAAAAAAATAAACGGTATTTTTTTGATAACAGTAGCACCATCGAACCGGCAACAATAAAAATAATACCATTTAGATGCGTAAGAACAGCAAGGCCAGCAAAAATACCTGCGAATATCGAATTATATAAGTGTTCTGTTTTTATTGCTGAGAACACCATAAAAAATGATAAAAACCCAAACACCATGACGATAATGTCTGGCCGATAGGTAAATGACAGCTTAATTAATATCGCGTAGGCAATGGTAAGCAGATAAAACAGTATGTATTCAGAACGTTCAGTGAATATTTTATGCGTTTTTATAAATAAATAACTGCTTATTAGCAAAATAATAAAATAAAATAACAAGATCGATTTAAATGTATAGGCTGACCAGTTGAATAACTTGGCAACTAAGGCCCCTTGCCAAACATGCAAACGGTGATATGCCAGATGCCTATTCTCAACTTGGTTCATACCACGAAAAAGCTCTGATTTAACATAACCATTTTGCGCAAACCAATAAGATTGTTCAGCAAACCAGGCGTCATCTGTTCCGATTTCACGCTGCCAAAGGGTCAGTAAGGCTACTGCGATACTGATCAATAACAATGCAATGAGGAACTTATCGTTTGTAAATAGTTTAGACATTTTGTTTTCTGGTCGTCACGATCTGTATTGTATTATAAGGACATACGTTTAAATATTCGCTCTGGAATAAATTTTATAATGAGCATTATATATCGCCAGAAAAAGGGTAAATAGACGGTATCTTTTTTCCGTTTGATAGCATTTTCAATACCTTTGGCAATACTTTTAGGGCTAACCCATAACAGGCCTTTTTTAAAATCTTGCGTCATAGGGGTATCGACAAAACCTGGTTTAATGGTCAATACGTGCACCCCTTTACGATCCAGCCTATTACGGAGGCCTTGTAAAAATATCGTCAATGCCCCTTTAGCGGTACCATAAATATAATTACTTTGTCGGCCACGATCCCCTGCAACGGATGAAATTACAGCTATGCAGCCAGATGCCTGCTTCTCAAACACATTGGCCAGTAGCGTTAAAAGTGAAATAACGCTCAGACAATTGGTATTCAGTTCTTTCAGGCTCAATTCAGAATCACCTTCACAGGCGGGTTGATTACTTAGACTGCCATAAGCAATCAGTGCAATGTCGATATGCTCAAGCCTGCCAATTACAGATGTCATAAAGTGGTTATGACCACTGGTCTCCGTTAAATCCAGCGACTCAGTGATGACGTCCTTTGCGCCACGTACTCGCAGGTCATCGGCAACATTATCAAGTCTGATTTGATTGCGTGAAACCAGATAGAACCGACAGTCCTGATTGGCATAACGTTGTGCAAACCTTTCTGCAATAGCAGAAGTTGCACCCAGAATAAGAATATTTTTCATGGTATGTTTATTGTTGTCCTGTTGAGGAAGTTACTCGCCGCCAGAAACTCGATGAGAATTTTGGGTCGATATATTGGCTGAAGGTTTGCCATTCGGGATAGTAGGATTTATAAGCAAGCCCCGACATACGTGCATCCTTGGCTGGGTAGACTGCACCATTATTCTGCATGGTAATTTCATCAAGTTGATCCAGAAGCCTAAGGGTTTTGTCGCCTCGGTTGGCCATATCCATCGCCAATGTAATGCCAGGTCTTGGAAATGACAATAATCCCGGTGGTAAATTTTCTCCAAATTTTTTCACGACACTTAAAAATGATGCCTGACCACTTTTGGCGATAGCCTGTAATATTTGACTCAATGCGTGTTGTGATTTTGCCATCGGAATAACGCATTGATACTGGAAAAAGCCCCGTTTTCCATACATCCGGTTCCAATGTGCAATCTTATCCAATGGATAAAAATAACTATCGTAATGAACGTTTGAAACGTGTTTACGTGGTTTTTGATAATACAGGGTGTTGAATGATTTAACAGTATAGCGATTCAGCAAAAAACCGGGGGCATCCACTGGCATGGTTAAGGCGGGTTCATCGATAGTCTTAATGGCTAATTCTTTATCGTCGGCATGATTACCTGCCATATATAAACCACGACCCAACTTGCGCCCCTTGGCCAGACAATCAATCCAGGCCACCGTATATTCCCAGTCTCTTTCCATAACATCATTTAATGCCAGAAATTCCTCCAGGTTTGCAAAACAACATACCTGTTGGTCAATATGAAAACTGGTAATGGGTTTGAGTTTGATTTCTACCCAGCTTATCAGACCGGTTAAACCCAGACCGCCTATGGTTGCTTTAAACCAGTCTTCATTTTGTTCCGGGGAGCATAACAGGCGTTGGCCATCTGAACGTAACAATTCAAAGGCGCTGACATGACAACCAAAACTGCCTGCCCGGTGATGATTTTTGCCATGCACATCATTCGCCACGGCACCACCCAATGAAACAAACTTGGTGCCTGGCGTAACGGCTAAAAACCAGCCCTTTGGCATGACCAAAGACAGGATTTGAGCAAGGGTCACACCCGCCTCAGCGCGCAAGATTCCCTTGTCACTATCAAATTGGATAAAACGTTGTAGATTGGCTGTCGGTAATATTACCGCCCCATCATTCAGGCAGACATCACCATAGCTTCTGCCCTGACCATAGGCCAACATGGACGGTTTATCTGGCAGTGGTTGATCACGCCAGTAAAGCGGAATGGTGTCCTGCTCAACCGTAGGATAACGGCCCCATGATGCACCATGTTTCATAGCGCCAGCCAGAAACTACAAGAGACAATAGCGGCAACGACGTAACTCATCTTGTCACGCAGGGCAAACAGGACTGGATCTTCATCCATCTGCCCACGATAGGCTAGTAACCAAATACGGCTTACCCAGAATAGCAAGACCATGCTGATGCTCCACAACCACATCGGCTTACTATAGAGCATGCTGGCTTGAAGGTCATGGATATACAAGATCATGACCATGATGGATAAATAGCTGCTCGTTACACCAAATAAACTGATAATAGGCAAATCACTCACAACGTAACCACGCGTACCTGCGGACAAATCTCCCGCTTCTGCCAGATTATGTAATTCTGAATAACGCTTGGCAAAAGCAAAACTCAGAAAGAAAAATACCGAGAATGCAAGTAACCAATGAGAGACCTGAATATCTGCGGCAAACACGCCAGCAATAATTCTTAAGCTATAAAGTATGGTCAGAGTAAAGACATCCACCAAGGCATGTAACTTGAGGTTGATGGAATAAGCCGTGGTCAAAATAATATACAGTATTAGAAGTAAGGAGAACATGCCGTTTACCTGCCATGCTAACAAACCTGCCAGCAGAAGCAGTAACGGAATAACCATAATACCCACAGGAATAGGTAAGGCACCCGAGGCAAAGGGTCGGTTTCGTTTTTTAGGATGCTTGCGGTCTGCCTCCAGGTCAAATAAATCATTAATAATATAGATTGACGATGCCGTCAGACTAAAGGCTATGAAGGCAAATAATACATTAAACCATGATGTTAACGGTTGAGGTGTCGCAAGAATGATAGGCACAAATAGCAGGCTGTTTTTGGCCCACTGGTGTAGGCGCATATTCCGCAATAGATTCCTGACAATGCCATTTGAAGAAATGGCAAACTCTGCCTCTAATTCAATGTCTTTTTGCTTTAACTGGCGCTTTAGTTTTTGTGGTGCATTAACCAGTATCGCAGCAGCAGCCTGTTCCCATACCGCCATATCAACGCTGGCATTGGCAGCATAGACAAAACCTTTTTCACCGTATTCATCAACTAATCTGGCCGCTTTAACCTTGCCCGATAGATTGGTTCTGTCGTCGCTGGCCAAGACCTTATCGAACAGGCCCAGTTCGTTGGCTATACCGTTGGCGATATTTGCATTGGCAGCGGTGACCAGGCAAATATGACGACCGTTCTGTTTTTGTTTGCCTAAATAATCAAGCAGAGATGCCGTATAGGGCAATAACGAGGGATTGAGGCGGATGCGTTTACTCACCTGCTGCTTAAATCCAGCTTTACCAGACAGTAACCAATAGAACATTTTGACCAGATAGGCGGGATTGGTCCGGATGAGTATCAGGCAGCCCTCCCAGAGGGTGTCGGTTGGCGTCAGCGACCCGTCCAAATCAACACAAAGAGGTTTTAGCGGCATGTTGTATAGGAATATTTTAGTGTGAGGGTTCTTAAATAAGTCAAAATGTGGTGTTGCCTTATTGATTGCCTAGTTATTTCAGTTGTTTTTATTCTATATGTTATATGACTATTTCACATTTCTCTAAATCACCACAACTATTCCTTGTTAGTCCGTCTGTTTATATTTCCATCTCCTTGCGGCCATTTTACGTAAACTAGCTGTTAGCATATCACGATACAAGGCATATACAATGGGTGCTGTTCTGAGGACGATTATTGTGGATAGGGGTTAAAATCTATCCCCATGCTACTTTCCCATCACTCTTGATAGAGTGAGGCGCTGTGGCATATCGGCGTGTATAGTATACTCAACCAAAATCATATTTCGACGCAACCTGACCATTAAAATTGCTTACATGACTATTAATACAAGTTTGAAATTAATCATTCCTGGTGCTGCAGGACTGGTAGGACAAAATCTGATCATTGCGCTAAAGGAAATGGGATATAAAAATATTGTCGCCATCGATAAACATCCAGACAATACCCGGATATTGCGTCAGCTCCACCCCGATATCACGATCATCGAAGCCGACATATCCTATCCTGGCGAGTGGCAAAGTGCTTGTGCCGATGGTGACATGGTGGTCATGTTACAGGCCCAGATCGGTGCCAAGTTATCCGCCCCCTTTATTCGCAACAACATTGAATCCACTCGATTAATGCTAGAGACCGCTAAAAAAGAATCGGTTCCCTACATTGTGCACATCAGTTCATCGGTGGTGGAGTCGGTGGCGGATGATAACTATACCAATACCAAAAAAACCCAGGAAGAAATGGTCAAAAACAGTGGCATTGAACACTGTATCTTGCGGCCCACGCTTATGTTTGGTTGGTTTGACCGTAAACACCTCGGTTGGCTCTCTCGCTTTATGAAAAAGGTGCCTGTGTTCCCCATACCGGGTAATGGTCGTTATATGCGTCAACCGCTATATGTGCAGGACTTTTGTAATATTATCGTTGCCTGCCTGGAGAAAAAACCCAAAAATGACGTTTTCAATATTACAGGTATTGAAAATGTTGATTACATCGATATCATCAAAATGATCAAAAAGACAGTCCGATCCAGCACCCTGATTTTGCATATACCCTATGCCCTGTTCTGGTTGTTGCTCAAGGTTTATGCCATGTTTGACTCTGATCCCCCCTTTACGGCGGAACAATTAAAGGCGCTGATTGCCAAAGATGAATTTGAGGTCATTGCCTGGGGAGATATATTTGGTGTCAAACCAACACCCTTTACCCAGGCCATAGAACAGACCTATGGCGAAAACAAATATTCCAACATAACTCTAAAGTTTTGATGATGAAAAAAGTTGCAGTTTTAGGTGCCGGTGTCATGGGGTTGGCCTGTGCCAATGAATTATTGAAAAAGGGCTATCAGGTCGACATCTATGAAGCCGATGATCGTATTGGTGGTATGTCAGCCCACTTTGATTTCAGTGGTCTGAGCATCGAGCGTTATTATCATTTTATCTGTAAAACAGACCATGATCTTTTTGCCTGCCTGGAGGACTTTGGCCTCAGCAATAAGCTGCGTTGGGTTGACACCAAAATGGGCTATTTCTACGATGGTAAGCTCTATAAATGGGGTAATCCCCACGCCCTGCTAAGCTTCCCGAAATTAGATCTGATTTCAAAACTACGTTATGCCCTGCATGCCTTTATCTCTACCAAACGAAATGACTGGTCCGGGCTTGACCAAAAAGAGGCCTCTCACTGGATTAAAAAATGGGTTGGTAACAAGGCCTACAAGGTTCTATGGGAAAAACTGTTTGCCCTGAAGTTCTATGGCTACAAGGATAATTTGTCCGCCGCCTGGATCTGGACGCGCATCAAACGCATTGGCCTGTCCCGCCGGAGCCTGATGCAAGAACAATTGGGTTACATCGAAGGGGGTTCGGAAACACTGCTAGATCGCTATCAAACACTTATCGAACAGCAAGGTGGTCGGATTCATCTGAGCTCAGCGGTTGAGCAGGTTATCGTTGAACAAGGCCGGGCCAGTGGTGTGAAAACGGCACAAGGGGTTGAAAATTACGATATGGTTGTAAGTACCGCCCCCCTGCCTTTTGTCCCGCAACTTATCCCAGCGTTATCTAATGACGATAAGGATAAATATAACAACATTAACAATATTGCCGTAGTGTGTGTCGTCTTCAAACTGAAACATGCGCTAACAGAAAATTTCTGGCTGAATGTTAATGATGATCGCATGGCGATACCCGGTCTCATCGAGTTCTCCAACCTGCGTCCACTTGATCCACATATCGTGTATATTCCTTATTATCTGCCACAGCAACATCCCAAGTTCTCACAGTCTGATGATGAATTTAAGGTCGAGGCAAAGGCCTGTTTGAAAATGATTAACGCGGACTTTGTCGATGATGACATCATCGACATACATGTCTCAAGGTATCGCTTTGCCCAGCCGATTTGTCCACCAGGTTTTCTGAGTACCTTGCCGCCCATCAAAAATGAGATTAACAACCTGTATATTGCTGACACGTCTTATTATTACCCTGAAGACAGGTCAATCAATGAGAGTATAAAACTGGGTAAGCAGATCGCTAAAATATGTATGTCTGATGTCAATCACTGATGCTTTCAAATCGCAGCGCTTTGTCAAGTTTGTTATGGTCGGCGGTCTCGCTGCGTTGGTCAATTTTCTATCGCGGATAGGTTTTAGTCAATTTGTATCCTTCAGTACCGCCGTCATATTAGCTTATCTGGTCGGCATGACCACCGCATTTATTTTATCCAGAAAATATGTTTTTGATAAAAGCAGCCAGCCTGTTATAAAGCAGTTTTATTTTTTCTCACTAGTTAATATGTTTGCCGCCGCGCAAGTCTGGGCGATCAGTGTTGGTTTGGCGGAATACTTGTTTGTCTGGCTGGAATACCATTTTTTTCGGGAAGAGCTGGCACATCTGATTGGTATAGCGGTGCCCGTTTTCACCAGTTACATAGGGCACAAAAAACTGTCATTCCGGTAATAAAAATTACCACTGATGGTATGCATGCACGGGAACTCAAACACGGCACTGACGCCGCTATCGCGGGCTTGTGCCCCTGTGGGCGAAAAATGCATTTGTAGAAGTGCCCTATAGTTTGAAATACGGCTAAAAAATTGCGCTAATAGATGATAGGTAACAGAATAAATGGTGGCCAGGGACGGAATCGAACCGCCGACACGGGGATTTTCAATCCCCTGCTCTACCGACTGAGCTACCTGGCCTTAGTGGTGGCTTGACTAATTAGGTCCGAGTATCAAGGGAATCCAACTGCGAGATAATCACTGTGGGGGGGGGTGTGATTGTCTCTGGCCCCTCGTTACTCGTTCCTCCCCATAGGGAGCGGCGTATTAAACAGGCTCCACGCCCGTGAGTCAAGTTCTTGAGTGGGATAGCGTTAATTATTAGGTGGGGTATAGCCTTCTGGTGTAGTTGAGTCATCACTAAATAAGAATTTCTCCATTTCTTTTACCAGTAGGGCACGATGCTCGGGGTTAACCAGGGTCAGACGGCGTTCATTGATGAGCATGGTTTGTTGTTTTAACCACAGTTGCCAGGCCTCCTTGGAAATAGAGTCAAATATCTGCTGCCCCAGTTCCCCGGGGTAGGTCGGCCGTTCCAGGCCTTCGGCTTCTTTATTCAATTTTATACAGTTGATCATACGCGCCATGGTTCTTCCTCCGACTCATATTGTTTATTTGGCTGCCTTCAAGCTAATTGCTCAAGCAGTTGTTTAACCGGGCCTGGCAGGCCCAGTGCATCAGGTTGGTGTGTGTTATACCAGAGAGTGACAGGGGCTTCCATGATGTAATTCGTATGGCCTTGAAGCTTGGCGCGAATCGGCTGGATATCAAGGTGGAAGTGGCTGAAGCTATGGCGGATTACATTTTCTTGTTGCACGGGGCTGATCGTCAGGCCGAATTGCTGTTCACACCAGACATTGATATCTTCATCCAATGGGCACTCTGGAAAGCTCCACAGGCCGCCCCAGATGCCGCTAGGTGGACGTTGCTGTAAGAGGAACTGACCATGCTGATCTTGCAATAACAACATGCGTGCTTGGCGAACAGGCAGGGGCTTTTTTGGTTTACGTGATGGGTATTGTTTAACCGCGTCATGTTTTCTGGCCTGACATAATTCACAGACCGGGCAGCTATCGCAACGGGGTTTGCTGCGAGTACAAACCGTAGCGCCCAGATCCATGATTGCCTGACTATAATCCACCAGCCTTGCATCGGGAGTATATTTATCGGCCAGTAGCCAGAGTTGTTGTTCGATAGTCTTTTGCCCCGGCCAACCTGAAATGGTATGCAGGCGAGTGAGTACTCGCTTCACATTGCCATCCAGAATAGCGTGGCGTTGACCCAGTGACTGAGCAAGGATTGCACCGGCGGTGGAACGGCCAATGCCAGGCAAGGCTATGACCTCATCAAACTTATCAGGAAACAGTCCGGCATGTTTTTCGGTGATAATTTGTGCGGCCTTGTAGAGGTTTCGAGCACGGGCGTAATAGCCAAGCCCCGTCCATAAATGCAGGATATCGTCTATTTTTGCGTGGGCAACGGCATCGATATTCGGGAAACGTGCCATAAACCGTTCAAAGTAGGGTATGGCCGTGACAACCTGGGTCTGCTGTAACATGATCTCTGAGATCCATACTCGATACGGGCTGCGATCGGACTGCCAGGGTAAATCATGACGACCATTTTGCTCAAACCAGTTCAGTAGGCGCAGGCTAAATTCTTCAGTAAGATTCTTCGTCTTGGGCAAGATGCTCTATTCCATTTATAGTCTTCTCCGCCTCCTCCAGCAGACGCCTTTTCATAAAATAGGGGCCAATGACGGGGGGGACAAAAAAACCCGGTACCACATCGGCCCGGTAATGAATGATGGTAAAATCATCCTGTTGATAAATGTGCCACAATATTCGCCCATATTCCATATTGCTTTCTTCCGGCAGGGTCTTCACCTGAATATAACCTTTGCCCAACTCCGTTACCTGCTGCACCTGTTTGATCTCCTGACAAAAAAACCACACACAACCCTCAGCTATAATTTGAACCTTGTGCTGCTGGCCATCACTTTGCAACAGGCGACTGGTTTTAATGGCGTCATTCAGATCTTTGAGATGGTTGAAATCCATCAGAATAGCGTACACCGTTGCTGGTTCGGCCTCAATTTTCATCTCCAGCCGGATCAGATAATGCCCATTATCATAATGGATGTAGCTATCAATAATCTCACCTGCATGACAGATAGACAGGTAAACGGCCTGATAATAGACAAAACATATACAAAGCATGATCCTGGCAGATGTGTCCCTCATAAAGACAAAGGTAGCACTTGATTGCTGGGAAGCGTGGTCTGGCGAATAAAAATAAAATTGGAGTGTTAGTCGAATGATATTGGATCATCTTTATTTGACCATACAGATGCTTTTTCCAAATTTGGACTGAATCCAGGCATCATGCTTGCCAGATATATTAAATAAAGTTCTCAAATATCTACAGAACCCCTGTGCTCAGACGATAAATATGGCATTCAGGGAGAGGTTAATTTACTGATTTTAAGAGGGTTGTTCGAGTGTCAATACAAAAGGTATCAGAAAAGCCCGGGCTAGCGAATGAGCCGGTAGATAACCGATACAGAATTTTGATCATTGATGACGATAATGACTTTATAGATTACCAAACCATCATTTTAGAAGACCATAACTACATTGTCAGGGCGGCCAACACAGCCAAACAAGCCTTACAACTACAGACAGAATTTCAGCCACAACTTGCCCTTATTGACCTGATGCTTGAAAAAGAAAATGGCATTGATGTGTTGACGGCCATGTTGTCTGCCAATCGAGATATATGTTGCTTGATGATCACCGGCCGGGAAGAGATTAATTCAGCCTTGCTTTCATTGCGTCATGGAGCTGTTGATTATTTGAGTAAATCAATTAGTTCAAATGAATTGCTCGAAGCGCTTGATCGTGCCGCTGAAAAAATACAATTGAGAGAGGCAAAACAGGATGTGGAACAAGAAATTAAATTACGAAATGAGGAATTAAAACAGATTAATGCACGCCTGTATGATGAAATTCAGGAACGTGTTCGAGCGGAAAATAGTGCGCTGAATGCCATGAGGGAACTGGTTAAAACTAATGTTAAACTAAAAAACAATCAGGACGAACTGCAAAACAGAGTTAAGCAACAAACGGATGAGCTAATCAGTAAAAACACACAGTACAGCATTCTTGCAGAGAATGCCGCAGATGGACTTTTTATTCACGATGATCAAGGTGTCATTATTGAAATCAACCAATCTGCTTTGACAAATCTGGGGTATGCGGCTGAGCAATTAACATCACTTGATATTTTTGACATTGATGTAGGTGTTACGAAACAAGTATTGCTTGCCACCTGGATGGCATGCGAACCTGACAATGCAGTATCAATTGATAGCGTACAGCGGCGCAAGGATGGCTCAACGTTTTCTGTAGAAGTAAGAATCAGCGCCTACTATCAAAAAGAAAAAAAATATCTGTTGTCCATTGCACGTGATGTAACAGAAAGAAAAATTGCAGAAATCGCCCTGCGTGAGAGTGAATTGAAACTGCGCTCGATTATTGAATCAGCCGAAGAAGGCATCCTGGTTGTGGATAGCCATGATCAACTGATGCACACAAATTGCCGTTTTCAGACAATGTGGCACATATCAAATGAATTGATTGCTGAAGGCGATGACTCGGCTATTCTTGACCACTGTATGGGCCAACTAATTGAGCCTGAGTCATTTTGTAAGTTAGTAAAAGATCTCTACGATAGTAACAGAGAATCGACTGACATTTTGCACTTCAATGATGGTCGTATCTTTGAACGTTATACCCGACCGTTACAGAGGATGGAAGGTACTAAAATGGAAGGTCGTATATGGGTGTTTCACGATATCACCAAGCATGAACAGGCCGAACAAGATTTACAGCTATATCAACTGATGGTGGAATCCACTTCTGACCCTATGTTTGTAATTGATAATGAAACCGCACGCATGATCTATGTGAATGAAGCTGCCGTTAAACATTATCGGGCACCAAGAGAAGAGATCTTGACCTGGCGCATCCCTGACTGGGATCCAAACTTTACAGATGATGATGTAGAGTTTCATATAGATGCTATTCAAAACAACAATGGTTTAGTGATTGAAACCGAGCATCGCCTCAAGGATGGTGAACTGGTGCCGGTGGAAGTTTCACTGAATCAGACAGAATATAAAGGCAGGCATTGTCATTTTGGTTTTGTGCATAATATTGCTGAACGTAAGCATAAAGAACAGGAGCTGCGTACTGCAAAACAAGAAGCCGATTATGCTAATAAGGCCAAATCTGAATTTCTTGCCAGAATGAGCCATGAATTGCGTACCCCCATGAATGCAATTCTTGGTTTTGGTCAATTACTGCAAATTGATAATGAAAATATAAACGAAAAACAAAAAATCAGCATTGAGCATATCCTTGTGGCTGGACGGCATTTGTTGCAACTTATTAATGAGGTGCTTGATATAGCCAAGGTCGATGCAGGTGAAATGTCTCTGTCGATGGAAAACATATCAATTAATACTGTGCTCGAAAGTAGTTTGTTACTGGTAGAGCCACTCGCCATGAAAAATGGTGTTACGCTTGAACACGTTGATTGTGGTTCAGGTTTCTCTGTGATAGCGGATGTTCAGCGTCTAAAACAGATTTTCTTGAATTTGTTATCAAACGCGGTTAAATATAATCGCCAAGGTGGTCAAGCCAAAATACACTGTATGTTAAAAAACAAGGCTGGCACTATGTCTGAACAGACTATGGTGCAAATTGCCATCACTGACACGGGGATCGGCATCAAAAAACAAGATTACATAAAAGTTTTTGAACCCTTTCAGCGTGTCAGTTTACGCGGTGAAAATATCGAAGGGAGTGGTATAGGTTTGTCCATTACGAAAAAAATGGTTGAGTTGATGGGTGGCAATGTCGGTTTTGAAAGTGAATATGGCAAGGGCAGCACCTTCTGGTTTGAATTGCCCTATGCCGGAAAAAATGAGGGGCTGATAACTGAGCCGGACACTGATCATATAAATATTAATAGTGTTTGCCAGACAGAAAATAAAAAAGTAATTCTATATATTGAAGATAACCCGACTAATCTTACTCTGGTTGAATGTATTCTGGATAAATACGCCGCTTATACCTTGTTATCGGCGGAAACAGCCGAGCACGGTATTGACGTGGCAAAAGAACAACAGCCTGATCTTATTTTAATGGATATAGAATTACCTGGCATGAATGGTTATGAGGCGCTTGATGTACTACAGGCTTGTGCAGAAACAGCCCATATCCCGGTTGTAGCAATCAGTGCCAACGTCATGCCAGAGCATATAAAAAAGGGAGGGCAGTCTGCATTTAAACAATACCTGGCCAAGCCAATTGACATAAACGAACTATTGCGTATTCTTGAGCAAGACTAAATTTAATAACTGTCAGATTAAATATTTCATCATATAAAGTCAGAACACTGCTGTCCCGCTAATAACTGAAAAAAAGATGTATCTACCGGGTACTTAAAGGCTTGAGGTAGTTGAACTAGGTATGAGACATGAAAAGTGCCCGTAAAACATACTTTACCGCAAAGGTCGCAAAGGTCGCAAAGGTCGCAAAGGTCGCAAAGGTCGCAAAGGTCGCAAAGGTCGCAAAGGTCGCAAAGAAGCGCAAAGAAAAATAAATCAGGCATTTCATAAAAAATGAGCTCTTGAATACTTTGGATAACCCAAAATTTCCCTCTAATATATAAACAAAATAACGTTGCGTTACTTTGCGGTTTAGATCTTTAAATGGATTTAATACTTAACGGGACAGTAGTGATTTTATAAACAATTTTCATATCTCCTGCCCATTTCAACTACCTCAAGCCTTTAAGTACCCGGTAGATACATGATTTTTTAGATTATTAACAGGACAGCAGTGAGGGCAAAATACAGTATTGCACGCTATACCATCATTTCTAGAGTCCAACTTATTTCATTCGGTTACACATGTTAATTGCCTGAGAATTTTCTTACCTGGATTGTCGCTATGTAAGGGAATAATGACGGAAGGCTAAATTAAAGGTTTCTAAATAATCACATGGGCGGATATCAAAATATTCTTATATTTTGGTGTCTTTATCATTAATCCGTATTTTTAGAGAGTTTTTTCAAAATTGACACTACTCTTAGTATGCCTTTGTTTTTATTGGACAATTGTTAACAAGATCACTGAATGAATTACTAAGTACCGTTGACACTGACTTTAGAATAAGTCTAATCTAAGCAACCTTACAATCCCGTACAATTTAATTCCATATCACAAAAAAGGACATAAAATGATTAAGCTGATTTTTGCATTAAGCACGGCATTAATAATGCCGATAAGTTATGCGGCCGACTGGCAAGCCTTGCCTGACACTGCCCCCGCACCTGCTGATAACCCCACCACCAAAGCCAAAGTTGAGTTGGGCAAAATGCTCTTTATGGATCCACGTTTTTCATCCACTGGCACAGTGGCATGTAATTCTTGTCACAACATAATGGAAGGGGGAGATGATGATCGTCAGTTTTCCATGGGCATTCATGGCAAACTTGGAGCACGTAACGCGCCAACCGTCTGGAATGCCGCCTTTGCCTCAACTCAGTTCTGGGATGGTCGTGCCGCAAGCCTGGAAGAACAAGCTAAAGGCCCAATGACGAATCCAGTTGAAATGGGCATGGCTAATATGGATGAAGCATTTGCCCGAGTTAAAGCTATTCCTGGTTATGCGGTTGAATTTCGTAAGGCCTATGGTAAAGATGCCATGACAATTGATAATGCCATGAAGGCGGTTGCCGCATTTGAACGTACTTTGATCACACCAAACAGTCCCTTTGATCAATATGTCAAAGGTGACAAAAAAGCAATGAATGCGACACAGGTACGCGGCATGAAGAAGTTTGCTGAGTTGGGCTGCAAGAGCTGTCATTCAGGCGCCGCATTTAATGGCCCTAGCCTGCCAGATGGTCAGGGATTTTTTGCTAAATTTCCCACCTATTCAGACAGTAAACTTGAAAGCCAGTATGAGCTGATAAAAGACAAAGGCCGTTATGATCTTAGTAAGCTCGACAGCGATAAAAATATGTGGCGTGTACCAACGCTACGTAACATCAGTTTAACCGCACCTTATTTTCACAATGGTACAGTTAAGACCCTGCCAGAAGCCGTGCGTGTGATGGCGAAGACTCAACTTAACAAAGATCTTTCCAGCCGGGAAACAGCCGATGTTGTTGCTTTTCTGGAATCCCTAACCGGCGAATTTCCAGAAATTATCATGCCACGCCTGCCAGGGAAATCAGGGGAAACAACCATTAACTAAGCTTGTCTCAACCGTAGTAGAAAAAACGCCCATCCGGGCGTTTTTTTTAACTTTAAAAATAAATGTGGGCATAACGACGTTTGTTAAAACTTAGCCATTAATGGTTCCATCTGTGCCATTAAGTATTAAATTTCTTTTAAAATTTAAACCGCAGAAAACATAGACGGTGTGAAGTTAAAATATAAATAACCCGCTAATTTAATGACGGAACATAGGCTAGCAATGGCAGCTTATAGGGTTATGTACTTCGAAGTTAAATCTGTCTTAGTATTTAACATGAGGGTTATCTTTTGTTGGTTTTAATAAAAGTTCGCACTTCTATCAAACCCGGTAACCCTCATTTTTTAAAGTAAGCGCCCTTAAGTCGATTACATCGATTTCTGGATAGTGAATGCCCCTCTGACATCGCCTAGCTTGAAACCTATAGCCTTGTCATCAGGATAAATTTTATCAAGTTTGGCCTTGACCGCAGGTTCTATTTTTTCGCCGTGGCAGCTAAGGCAGACTTTACCCGTTGGAATGGCCTTCATAAAGCGAAAGGTTTGTTTACCATCTGCTTTGACCACTTCAAAGTAGGCCATTTTTTTTACATCTTCACCTTTTTGTTTACGCTCTTCAAATGATTGCAGTACTCTGGTTTCCCAGGCATCGGGAGCATTAGCCTGATTACGTAACTTGAGGCTGGTGCGCGCGACTTTCATACCATGTTGCATAGATTGAGCTTTGGCAATATCGGGTGCCACCTTGCTACAGACTTCAATAGCCTTGAGTGGACCGCCAGCCTTCACCGCGGTTTGCAATTCAATTTTTAATTTCCCCATGAATTCCTTTACGACAACCTTGCTTTCAGCAACATGCCGTTGATTTTCATCGGCATGAACCTGAGCTTGCGCTAAGAAAATGCCAGGTAACATAGCTAATAACAGATATTTTTTCATACATTTTTACTCCGGTATATTAATAATATTTTAGGGCACGTATATAAAGAATTTATCACCCGTAAGAACACAAGCCCATGATAGTGATTTCAGTGCCGAGCCCGAACACTTGGACGGCACCTTGTCCTCATGGATGTTATATTCACAGCAGTTTTACGCACGGTGCTTTCTTGCCCTCACGAAAAAATTACTGCTTATATATAAGTGCCTTTCATTAAGAAAACAATACAAAACAGGGTACCCATCTTTAGATGTATCATTCCCTCTTCAGCTGTGATTTACCCGGGCCTTGCCAACATAATATTGAGCACGAGGCAGAAATTAAGGGCATGTCTAAAAATTCAATCAAGCAGATGATGGCAACACAGTCAACGCTGCTTCAGTGGATTTTTAGATGTGCCCGTAAGTTAAGACTGTATACCTGATTAATATCTCATCAGAGTGTAGCTGAGATGGCTGATCATGTATAAGTGAAGTGGTTTAGTCCCAAAGACCAACAATAGATAGGGTCAGGGTTTCTTTTTTGCATTCTGGGCAGGGGTGCTGGTGTTGCACGGTCTCACTGGGCAGACGAATCATCGAGGCCTTGCACTCGGGACAGTGTACGGGCTTGAACAGGCTGTCGACCTGCTGGTTGAGTTCGTAGTTGACCAGCATGTGGCAATTTTCGCATTGATATAGCTCGTAACTAATGTCGCGCGAGTTAATGCCATAACCTTGCAGTAGGTCGATTTGTTTAAAGCCACAAGGGCATTTGGCTTGATAGATATTGCCCATGATTTACTTTCGATGCCAATTTTAGGGAAAACAACAGGGTAATTCTCACAGTGGCTATTATCCGTCTCAGAGCCATGTTCGTCCAGAATATAGCCCACTGCAATACCTTGTATTTATCGTTTATTTGTAGAAAGGTATGCTGGACAGGGGGATGTAGCATGAAAAGTAAGTGTAATGGCTTGGTCGCTATACGGCATAGCACCATATGGAAATTAGAATTGCTGCCAGGTTTTGGAACAAGAGAATGACAACTATCTGGGTTGTTTAATTTAGCAAATCATCATCGGTGTTATGTTTAATTAGCAGACCATTCGATATATTTGACAGCATTTTTTTTGCCTGTTGACTACCTGTATCCTGCCACAACTCAAATGCGATAAGAGGGGTTAGCTGGGGAGCTTCGTTATTGATACCACGCATGGCCTGTAGTGTGTCCATTATGATGACAAACTGGCTGGCAAGACCGATAAAAAGCTGACCGACAGCTTTGTGCGTGGCATCGGCGGCGGTGTGGTAGGCGCTGCGGCCCAGATCGACATAATAACTGACTTTGACATGCCGGTTTTCGGCCCGCTCAGGAAACAGGCCACTATATAATAGGCATTGATCCCCCACGTCCCGCATCCGATCCTGGCGTACCTGTCCGAGGGCATGGGCACCTTCGAGGTAGTCGAGGGCAAGAACGCTGGCGGCCATTTCCGGTTTGTCGGTGTAGCGCATCAACATGAAGACCAGATAACTCTCCAGTTCTTCATTCAGTTGTACGCCCGTATGATGCTGGGCATCATTTACCAGTGTGTGCCACTCATGGGTTGAATGGCTGCTCAAGATGCGTTTTGTCATGTCACTTCCATTGCGTTATCCCTTATTTAAAAGACATCGACCATCATTAAGAATAACTTTAGTTCACTGACAGGAATTATTTTTTCCTGCACAAAAGCCCTATCTCCCCGTTATAATGCGTGTCCTTTTGTGTATAAAATGAATGATTTACAAGGAACAATGGCTTATTCATGTCTGAATTGACTCAATATTCACCCGATCCGTCCAAAAGTTTCCAGGATCTGATTCTTGTCCTGCAACAATACTGGGCCGCGCAAGGCTGTGTGCTATTGCAACCCTATGATATGGAAATGGGTGCAGGAACCTTTCATTCGGCGACCTTCCTTCGTGCCATCGGCCCCGAGCCCTGGAGTGCGGCCTATGTGCAGCCTTCGCGCCGGCCGACGGATGGCCGCTATGGTGAAAACCCCAATCGTCTTCAACACTATTATCAGTTTCAGGTGGTAATTAAGCCCTCGCCCCTAAATATACAGGAGCTGTATATTGGTTCCCTGAAGCTGCTGGGTATTGACCCCCTCGTACACGATATCCGCTTTGTGGAAGATAACTGGGAATCACCGACTCTAGGTGCCTGGGGGCTGGGCTGGGAGATCTGGTTAAATGGTATGGAGGTGACGCAGTTTACCTATTTTCAACAGGTCGGCGGCCTGGAGTGTAAGCCTGTGACAGGCGAGATCACCTATGGCCTGGAACGTATTGCCATGTACCTGCAAGGTGTAGAGAGTGTGTTTGACCTGGTATGGACGGACGGCCCGCTGGGTAAGGTCACCTATGGCGATGTCTTCCTCCAGAATGAGGTGGAGCAGTCGGCTTATAATTTCGAACACGCCAATGTTGAGGCCATGTTCAATCAGTTTGATCTATGTGAGAGCGAAAGTCAGAAATTGATCGAGGTCGGTTTGCCCCTGCCGGCCTATGAACAGGTTCTTAAGGCCTCACATGCCTTTAATCTATTAGATGCACGGCATGCCATCTCGGTAACCGAGCGGCAGCGCTACATCTTACGAGTTCGCTCCCTGTCACGCGCCGTAGCCGAAGCCTATTATGCCGCACGAGAAAAGCTGGGCTTTCCCATGTGTAAAACTACCAAGGGAGATGCCCAATGAGCAAACGTGATCTGTTAATCGAAATCGGTACCGAGGAGCTGCCGCCTAAGGCATTGAAAAAATTATCCGCCGCGTTTTGTAATGAAACACGTGATGGTCTGGCCAAGGCCGGTCTGAAATTTAAAGATATCAAGACCTATGCCGCACCGCGCCGTCTGGCCCTACTGATTACGGCACTGGATGAATCACAACAGGATAAAACTGTTGAGCGTCATGGCCCGGCCGTAAAGGCTGCTTTTGATGCGGATGGCAAGCCCACCAAGGCGGCAGAAGGCTTTGCCCGGTCAGTGGGGGTGTTGGTGGATGTGCTGGAAAGCAAAGACGGCAAATTGTTCTTTGCCAAGAGTGAGAAAGGTCAACCGACCCCCGAGTTGATCCCGGACATAGTGCGGACGGCACTGGATAAATTACCTATCCCCAAACGTATGCGTTGGGGTGATTTGGATGCACAGTTTGTGCGGCCGGTGCAGTGGGTAGTGATGTTATTTGGCGATGAAGTGATCGATGCCGAGATCCTGGCGGTGAAGAGTGGCCGTGAGAGTCGTGGTCATCGCTTCCATCATCCAGACGCTATTTATATTCCCAAGCCTGCGGAATATGAAGTTTTGCTGGAGAGTGAAGGCAAGGTGATAGCCGACTTTGATCGTCGCCGCGATACCGTGCGTGCGCGTGTTGAAGAAGTGGCAGTCAAATCGGGCGGTACGGCCGTGATTGATGAGGCCCTGCTGGATGAAGTCACCGCCATGGTTGAATGGCCGGTGCCGGTACTGGGTAGATTCGAAGAGCGTTTCCTCGATGTGCCACAAGAGGCCCTGATCTCCACCATGAAGGCCAACCAGAAGTATTTTCATCTGGTAGATAAAGAGGGCACATTGCTGCCTTATTTTATCACCATCAGTAATGTCGACAGCACCGATATCGACAAGGTGCGCGAAGGCAATGAGCGTGTGATCCGGCCGCGCTTTTCTGATGCGGAGTTTTTCTGGAAACAGGATTGCAAACACAAACTGGAAGACCATATTGAGTCACTCAAGTCGGTGGTGTTCCAGAAAGAACTGGGCACGTTGCATGAAAAATCACAACGCGCCAGCCAACTGGCTGGTGAGATTGCCAGACAACTGGGCAGTGATGTGCAACAGGCACAGCGTGCCGCCCTATTATCACGTTGTGACCTAATGAGCGAAATGGTACTGGAGTTCCCCGAGCTACAAGGCATCATGGGCCGCTACTACGCTAGTCATGATAAGGAACCAGGCGATATTGCCCAGGCACTGGATGAGTTCTACATGCCGCGGTTTGCTGGTGATGAATTGCCTAAGAGCAAAACGGGTCAGGCCCTGGCGCTGGCCGAACGCATCGATACCCTGGTGGGTATTTTCGGTATTGGCCAACCACCAACAGGCTCGAAGGATCCCTTCGCTCTGCGTCGTGCAGCATTGGGTATTTTGCGAATCATGATAGAAGGCGGCCTGGATCTCGATTTACAAGCTCAAATTGATCTCGCCGTATCCCTGTTAAAGGACAAGTTAACGGCCAAAGAGACGGCTAAACAGGTCTTTGCATTTTTGATGGAACGCCTGCGGGCGTATTATCATGATCAAGGCGTGGCCCACGATACCTTCGAAGCCGTGTTGGAAGTCAAACCGGTTAGGCCCATCGATTTTCATGATCGCATCCAGGCCATCGGTGCCTTTCGCCAGATGGCTGAGGCCGAGAGTCTGGCTGCGGCCAATAAGCGTATCTCTAATATACTGAAGAAGGCCGGGGTCAAAATACCTGCTAAATATGATGACAAATTGTTGCAGGACAAAGAAGAAAAAGACCTGGCCAGGCAACTAGCCATCGTTAGCAAAAAGGTCGAACCTTTGTTGGCTAAACACGATTACCAGAATGCCATGAAGGCCATGGCCGGTTTGCGCGATGTAGTCGATGCCTTCTTCGATAAAGTAATGGTCATGGCGGAGGACACAAAACTACGCGATAACCGACTGGCCTTACTAAACCAGTTGCGTAGCCTGTTCCTCGGAGTAGCCGATATTTCTGTGTTGCAGCAGTGATGATAAATGATTTTTTCATCACGAAGATTCAAAGAATATGGAATGTAATTATTTTTTTGTTCGAGTCTTCGTAACTTCGTGGTAAAAGTAATCGCATGAAACTTATTATCCTTGATAGAGATGGCGTCATTAACGAAGACTCTGATGATTACATCAAGTCACCTGAGGAATTTGTCCCCCTGCCTGGCAGCCTCGAGGCAATGGCCCGTTTGTATCGTGCCGGGTACACGATTGCCGTTGCGACAAATCAGTCAGGTATTGCGCGGGGATATTTTGATATCGACACCCTTAACCGTATGCATGAGAAACTCTATCAGTTGCTGGGAGCATATGGCGCAGAGATTGAGGGAATTTTTTATTGCCCCCACAGCCCGGATGATGCATGTGAATGCCGTAAGCCCAAACCAGGCCTGTTGTTAGATATTAAGGCGCGCTTTAATGTATTGATGCCGGACGTCTCCGTAGTGGGTGATTCCCTGCGTGATCTGCAAGCGGCAAAGTCCGTTGGTGCCCAACCCATTCTGGTACGAACGGGTAAGGGAGAACGAACCCTTGCCAAGGGCGAAGGCCTGGAAGGTATACCGGTGTATGCTGATCTTGCTGCCTTTGTGGATGATTTTTTAAAAAATTCATTCAAAAATGCACTATTTCCATAATAGTGGCATTCATAGCGCCGTGCTTAAACCCTCATCTCCCCTGTTGTGCTCGACGGTTTTGCGCGTATTGGGTTGTTTACTCTCACAAAAACCACTATTTTAAATAAGCCTTAAAACGATAATGAGATCTAGCATGTTATTCCTGCGTTCCCTGTTCTTTACCATGGTCATGATAGTCATTACGGTTGTGATATCGACCGTTGGTATGTTGTCACTACCTTTCCCTTTCAAATTTCGATGGCACATCATCCGTCTTTGGTCTGTTTTGAACTTATGGGCAATAGAATATATTTGTGGCATCCGCTATGAAGTGGTTGGCAAAGAAAATATTCCTGATGAAGCGGCCATTATTTTTTCCAAACATCAATCTACCTGGGAGACTTTTGCCCTACAACATTTATTTCCACCTCAGGTTTATGTCATCAAGCGTGAATTGTTGTGGATTCCTTTTTTTGGCTGGGGTATCGCAATATTGGATCCCATTGCTATTAACCGCTCATCAGGCCAGTCGGCGATTAAACAGGTTGTAGAGAAAGGCACAGCACGGCTGAAAAAAGGACAGTGGATTGTTATTTTCCCGGAGGGAACACGAGTACGCCCCAGAGAGAGAAAACGCTATAAGATAGGCGGCGCTATTTTGGCAGCAAATAGCGGTTTTCCAATTGTTCCTGTAGCGCATAATGCCGGAAACTATTGGCAAAAAGGTCAATTCATTAAGCAGCCCGGTACGATCAAGGTTGTAATTGGCCCTGTTATACAATCCAAAGGGCGAAAACCCGAAGAGATTATAAAAGAAGTTGAAACATGGATAGAAGCAACTATGGATGACATTACAATATAAAATACATGAATTTAAAGTCGTGTTCTATTTCTATGTATCATTTCCTAGACAGGAGCAGTTTTGACTGCTAAAACTCTACAGACAACAGTTGTCTGTATTTTACTGTTTGAAATTTTAACTACATAAAAAATAAACAGGAGCTTAACAGTATGAAGAAAATTATCCTTTCCGCTTTGGTTGGTGTAATGTATGCCGGATCTGCCAGTGCTGCGCCTAATAACGTAGGTTGTGGTTTGGGTTCTATGTTTTTTGAAGGCAGTAGTGGTGTCATGATGGAGTCATTGGCTGCAACTACCAATGGTTCATCTGGTAACCAAACCTTTGGTATCACTTCAGGTACCCTCGGTTGTGCTAAAGATGGCGTAGTTCAAAAATATGCCGCTGCTGACGCCTTCATGGGTGCCAACATCGACAAAGTTGCTCGTGACATGTCTGTAGGTAATGGTGAAGCCCTGGAAACTCTGGCCGATGCCATGGGTATTAAAGATGCTGATAAAGCCCGTTTCTTTGAAGTGGCTAAAGCAAACTTTGATGCTATCTATACTTCAACCAGCGTTACTTCTGACGAAGTTCTGATTAACCTTGGTAAAGTGATGGCTAACGACCACAAACTGGCTGCTTACACTGCGTAATATCCAATAGTTGTTGTACACTAACACCCGGTGGAACTTTGGTTCCATCGGGTGTTTTTTTATGTTTAATTTAAATTAAAATAAATAACGAGAAATGTTGCATAAGCTATTTGTAGGTTGCTTGTATCTATTGGCCAGTTTTTCCCTTCAAGCGGAAACAATGCAGCAGGCCTATCTTGATCATCTTGTTTCGCAAGCTAAAAATCTCAGGCTTGCTGAACATAAAGAGTGGTTAAATCTTGTCCACTATAAAACAAACCTGTTTTCCGGATATACAAGTGAGATTATTTCGCAGGAATTTTTTAATGCCCCGGATGGCATGACCAACCCCGAAGCGGAATTAAACACCACGCTGGGCAGTTTTTTTTCGGATAAAATAGAAACCGATAAACAGCAAAATCCACAATGCCGGCATATTGCCCGCTATCATTGGTTAAAAAATAAACTTAAATTTGACTCAAGCAAGCTACCCGAACGGCATTGCAAGCGCTTTGATGAATGGGTAAAGAATCTTTCCCCTGAACGCCTTACGCTAATTTTCCCGGCGGGTACGGATAACAGCCCGTCTTCAATGTTTGGACACACCCTGTTTCGAATCGACAAAAAAGACCAGTCCGAAAGAACGCGCCTGTCATCCTATTCGATCAATTTTGCTGCCGAAACAGATGAAACCAACGGAATGGTGTTTGCCTTTAAGGGGATTATGGGTGGTTATCCCGGTCGTTTTTCCATCATGCCTTATTATGAGAAGGTTCGGCAGTATAATGACATGGAACACCGCGATATCTGGGAGTATCAGCTTAATCTGACACCAGTCGAAATTACACGCCTGTTACAACATGCCTGGGAATTGGGTCAGATCGATTTTGCCTATTATTTTTTCCTGGAGAATTGCTCCTACCAGTTACTGGCCTTGCTAGATGTGGCACGCCCCGGCCATGACATGAAAGGCCAGTTTTCTGTCTGGGCCATCCCTAGCGATACCGTGGCGGTGATTTTGGACGATGAAAAAATTCTGCATAAAGCGATGTACCGTCCCTCGGCACGTACCAAGTTACGCTTTCAGATAAATAACCTCGATAACCATGAGCAAGATTTGGTGTCGGCGTTGACCTTTGGTGAAATCCAGCCAACAGATCCGCAAGTCATCAGCCTGTCCGAGAAGCGGCAGGCTCTGGTGATTATCACCGCCTATGATTATCTTCTCTATGCTTTTAGCCGAGGGGGCTTTAATCGTGATGTGATGATAAAACGCTCACTGATGTTACTGCGGGCGCGTAATAAGATTCCGGTTACCACCACCTTCCCTCCCGTGCCTACACCCCAAATCCGTTTTGATGAAGGGCATGGTACTTCACGTTTTGCCATAGGCGGCGGCCAAACCGAGCGTGATGGGGTTGAACACAATTTCACTGAGCTTAGGTTTCGGCCCGCCTACCATAACTTGCTGGATAATCAGGCAGGTTACACCAAAGGTGCACAGATTAACTTTTTTGACTTTACGCTGCGCTATGATAAAGAAGACGAAATAGTACGCCTGCATGAGTGGATGATTATCGATATCTATTCGCTTTCCCCCAGAGACCGCTTTTTTAAACCCGTCTCATGGAAGGTGAATACAGGTTTTGTACGTCGGCCCATTGGTGAAAATTACGAGAACCGCTTGGTCTATTCTGTTAACGGTGGTTTTGGACTGAATTATGGCCTGACCGACGATTTGAATACCTTCTTCATGCTGGATATGACAGTACTAATTCATGATGAGCTACAAAATGAAGTCGCCGTTGCGGCTGGCCCAAGTTTGGGCATTATGTGGCGAGTCACTCGCAACTGGAACCTGTGGCTGAGTGCCAGTGAGCAGTACTATGATGATTCACTGGATCTGACTTATGTTGATTACCGCATGGAACAAAACATAGTCCTGACCACCAATACGGCAGTGCGCCTGATGGCCATAGAAAAGGGTGATCGTGATCACTCAGACAAAGAAATAAAGGCGACATTCAACTGGTTCTTTAAATGAGACAGATTTTTCTGCTCGTCTTTGCTCTGCTTTCCACTGCCTGTTCACATATGATCTTTCAGCCTCAAAAAGGCTACTTTCTCGATCCGAAAAAAGCCGAGCTGGCCCTCGAGATCAAGATTGAGGATGTCTACTTCAAGAGCAACGATGGTACACAACTGCATGGCTGGTTTTTACCCAATCAGGTAGGCAAAAAAAAGGCCACCATACTGTTTTTGCACGGCAACGCCCAGAATATCAGCACCCATGTTCAATTTATTTGGTGGTTACCACGCAACGGCTACGATGTTTTCATACCGGATTATCGGGGTTATGGCCGATCCGAAGGTGAGCCGACCCTGGAGGGCGTGCATATGGACGTACAAAGTGCCATGGCTACCCTGCTGGCACGAAAGGACATCCATCAGGACAAACTGGTGCTCTATGGCCATAGCCTGGGGGGCGCGCTGGCCATTACCAGTTTGGCCGATTCGCCATACCGGGACAGGTTTAAACTGCTTATCGTTGAGAATTCGTTTACCAGCTATCGCACTGTGGCCCGTGAAGTACTGGGTAATTTTTGGCTGACCTGGCTATTCCAGTACCCTCTTTCCTGGACCATCCGTGATGACTACCGGCCCATTGAGGCTATTCCTCGCATTAGCCCAATACCTGTTTTGCTGGTGCACGGTGATGCTGATCCGGTGATTGCGCACTATCATAGCGGCGAATTGTACTCGGCAGCAAAGGAACCAAAGGAATTCTGGCTCATCACCGGGGGGCGCCACGCCTCCCTGGACAGCCCCCAGCAGCACCAGAGATTCCTTAAATATCTGGATAAAGCACTGAAATAATTTTCCCTGCACTGTCCTCTGAAACTCCCCATCTTAAGAAATTCAGAATTTTATGGTAGAATGGCTCACATAGGCTCTGATACCGTGCTTTTGCGGGCAGATGAGCCTAATCAATTTTTTAAAATTACGGGAGTTAGAAATTTATGCAGAACGGAAGAACGACTATTACCCAATTTATTATTGAAGAACAGCGCCATATTGCCGGGGCATCGGGTGATTTCACCTCCCTGCTGAATGATGTTGTTACCGCCTGTAAAGTGATATCCGATATGGTCAACCACGGTGCACTGGTCGGTGTGCTGGGTGCTGCGGGCACCGAAAATATACAAGGCGAAGATCAGAAGAAAATGGACATTATCTCTAATGATGTTTTTCTGGAATCGAACGAATGGGCAGGCCACCTGGCCGCCATGGCCTCGGAAGAAATGGAAGATATTTACCATATCCCTGAGGGAAATCCTCGTGGCAAGTACCTGCTGACCTTTGACCCATTAGATGGCTCATCCAATATGGACGTGAATGTTTCAGTCGGTACTATCTTCTCCATTTTACGTAGCCAGGGCGATTGCACCAACCCGACCAAAGAAGATTTCCTGCAAGTGGGTTCGGATCAGGTTTGTGCTGGTTATGCCTTATATGGCCCTTCAACCATGATGGTGCTGACCACCGGCAATGGTGTAAATGGCTTCACCCTTGATCAGAATATTGGCGAGTTTATCTTGACTCATCCAGATATGATCATCCCTGCTGAGACTCAGGAATTTGCCATTAATGCTTCTAATGGACGCCACTGGGAAGAACCTATCAAACGCTACGTGGATGAATGTTTGAGTGGTGCTGAAGGGCCTCGTGGTAAGGACTTTAATATGCGCTGGATTGCCTCTATGGTGGCTGAAGTACACCGCATTTTGATGCGTGGTGGTATTTTCATGTATCCCATTGATGAGAAAATGAAGGCCAAGGGCCTGCAAGGTAAATTGCGTCTGCTGTATGAAGCCAACCCAATGTCGTTCATCATTGAACAGGCGGGTGGTTTAAGTACGACCGGGCGTGAACGTATTATGGACATCAAACCAACGGATTTGCATCAGCGCGTACCCGTGGTGCTAGGATCAAAATCAGAAGTGGAACGGTTGACGGTTTACCACAATGAGTTTGCCAAGGCCGATGCGACATAAGTTGTTTTAGCTTATTTTAGAAGAAACTCGGCATTAGCCGGGTTTTTTTATGCCGAGCTGGAAATATCTTGATGTCCATTTTCAAGTAGCCGATGAACCTTCTTGATCAATGGTGCATGGCGGAAGGGTTTGGCCAGGTAGTCACTAACACCAGACTCTACCGCTTCACGAACATTTTCGACAGAGACATCAGACGTTAGCATTAAAAAAGGGATATGTTGTAGTTTTTCGTCGGCTCGTACTGCTTTTAACAATTCAATTCCCTCCATTTCCGGCATATGCCAGTCACTAAGGATCAGGTCGTAAGGTTTTTTGTGTAATTCAGCCAGAGCGGATTTACCATTGTCGGCTTCTGTTACGTCGGTCAGGCCAATAGTTCGCAGTGCAATCAGCACAAAATTGCGAACAAAAATCGCGTCTTCAACAACTAATACAGTGGGAGATTTTGTTTTTGCGTCCATATTGAAAGACACCATAATAAATAAAATATACTAATTGTAATGTCGGCCATTTGCTTGAAAAATAAAGAATAAAGAGTGTTATGAATTGTAAACATGTATTTCATAAATTAGTTTTTTGAATTACGAATATAAAACATTCTGCATTAATGTTTTTTTAATAGTTTTTCGACTTTTTCCAGTAGAGGATCACTGCGAAAAGGTTTGCTCAGGAAGGCGCTGACCCCCATTAAATTGGCTTCATCAATGTTTTCCGAAGAGGAATTTGCTGTCAGCATAATAAAAGGAATGTGTTGCAAGCGGTCATCGGCTCTGACTTTTCGTAGCAGATCGATACCTTCCATTTCCGGCATCTCCCAGTCACTAATAATCAGATCATAGCTTTTGAGTTGCAAGGCAGCCAAAGCCTGGCGACCATCCACGGCTTCCTTAACCTGGGTAATGCCAACTAACTCGATAGCTTTTATGACAAGGCTACGGGTATAAGCCGCATGGTCGACGACCAATACTTTTTTGTCTTTGAAGTTAGCTATGCTCATAATATTTATCTTCTGATTACTTGCTTATCCTATGTATCGGCATTTATAAAAATAAATTTACCATAATTAATGTGGTTAGAAATCACGATAAAAGCCAGGCTTTATTTGCATCAAAATCAATATGTTAAGTGGTTTTTTGTTGATCGATAAAATTGTATGTATGGCAGGAAAAATCGCAGTTATATGTTCCGTTATTAATTTGATTTTAGCTTTTTCTGGGTTGGTTTTGAGCCGGACAATAACCGCAGACACTTAAACGGCAGAGATTTTCAAAAAAACTGAACTTCTTTGCCAAAATTATCACAATAGGGTGCGTCTAAGAATTCAATCAAGCAGATGATGGCAAGGCAAAACAAGCGACAAAATCATCAGGAATGATTTTGGACATGAGGCAGCATGGCCCCGAAGGGGCTCACCAGAGGAATGTGGTGAGCACAACGCGCAGTTTTGTATATGGATGACCTTATTTCGCGAAGCCCACGGATGGGCGAGAGCGAATCATTTTCATGTAAGTGAGCATTTTGAGCTTGTTTTTAACCAAGCTATCGTTGCCTCAGTGGATTTATAGACGTGCCCAATAGATCATCCGTCTTTGCCATCAAACCATGCAGTCATAAACGGCATAGTGAGAAAAAGGCTGCCCATACAATCAAGAAAAGTCGTTTATTTTATCCAGAAATAAATGCCGCATAAAATTTTGAAGGAACAGGAAAAACATCCCTAAAAATAACAGGGTTGCAAGCATAAGAGTTTTACGTATATAAAGGGAGCACAAACAAAACCTAAATCCATCAGGTGATCAAGAACGGTCAATATAATTAAGAATAAATCCAAATAGATTTGTCAGGGAGAAGGGATGTTATCGTTAATAACGCAAAGCCAGGTTCATGGCTATGTTGGTGCAGGATAAACCATCATGGATCGAACCGAACGCTTTTATAAAATATGCCAACGCCTGAAAGCAGGGCGGTCAGTACCGCTAAAAGCATTTATGTCTGATCTGGAAATATCCCGGCCAACATTTTACCGTGACATCGAATATCTCAAAGATCGTTTCAACGCCCCCATCGAATATGACAAACACGCACATGGCTATCGCTTCGACCCTAAAGCCGAGCAATTTGAACTACCCGGCATCTGGTTCACAGCCAGTGAAGCCCACGCCATGTTATCCCTGCACCACCTGTTAAACGAAGTGCAACCCGGATTGCTTAAGCCTCTATTAGAACCCGTATATCAAAGACTAGAAAAAAGTTTTGACAAAAACAACACCGCCATAAAAGAAATGAATCGGCGTATTCGTATCCTGTCCATGGCTCATCGTAAAGTTGAACCCAATTACTACGAACTCATCAGCCATGCCGTCCTCACGCGCAAACGACTCTTCATCCACTACTACAACCGCGCACGAGACGATAAAACCGAACGTGAAATTTCACCGCAATGCCTGACGTATTACCGAGACAACTGGTATCTGGACAGTCACGACCACATGCGTAACCAACTGCGCACCTTCTCCCTGGACTGCATACAATACGTACAGCTTGTGGATGCCCCCGCGCGCAACATCAAAGACCCAATTCTCGATGAAGAACTCGGCAGCAGCTACGGCATCTTTTCCGGAAAAAGCACACAAACCGCCGTACTGCAATTCAACGCCTTCCGCGCCCGCTGGGTCGCCAGAGAACAATGGCACCCGCAACAACAAGGTGAATGGCAAGCCGATGGCACATACCAACTGCACATCCCCTATGCAGACGACAGAGAACTGCTCATGGACATCCTCAAATATGGTGCAGACGTTGAAGTACTCTCACCCAAAGCACTACGTGATCGCGTATATAAAAGCCTACAACAAGCTGTAAAAAAATATAAAAATAATTAATGTAGTCTCATCGTATGAGACAGGGGTATGCAACAATAGTCACCGGGTAGAAAATATTTTTGGTAGCAAAGGGAGTCAGGGAATTGAAAAGGCGGAGTTTTATACAAATAATCACCGGGCTGGTTACGGCAACAGGTATCGCCCCTCATGTCCGGTCTGAGGCTCATCGAGTTAATCGCAGCACTTTATTGCAAACATCTCCTGTTGCGGGTTTTCAATATTATCAGGGTGAAGGGCTTTGGCCACAACTGCAACTACACAGAGCAGCCGACAACCACTACGACAAACAAGCTATCCGTATTGATTGGCAAGGTCACCAACTCGGCTACCTGCCTCATTACGACAATACCACCATTAGCCAAATACTAGATCGTAGTGAAAAACTAAGCGCCCAGATCAGTCACCTACAAAAAGATTCCAGCCCGTGGCAGCGAGTGCAGCTCAACATACGATTGGAGATTTAAAAAATGCGAGTAATAACACTTATAAGTATGGCCGTTCTAAATAACTGTTCCGAAAAGGTATTCACATTGTAAAAATGTGCATGAATTAAATCAAGGAAGGCGGTATTTTGATCACCCTCCCCTCAATCCCCTCCCACAGGGAGGGGAAGTAACCCCTTCCCCCTTCGGGGGAAGGTTGGGATGGGGGCAAATCAATTAAACCACTGGACACCTTTTCGGAACACTTATTTAGACAGCACAAGAGACGGACATGGAACAATTAACGGATCTAAAGGCAATACTGCATTCCAAGCGGGCGAATATTTATTACCTGGAAATGTGCCGAGTCATGCAAAAGGATGGCCGAGTGTTATATCTGACTGAAGCCAAAAAAGAATATCAGTACTGGAACATCCCCATCGCCAATACAACTGTGATCTTGTTAGGCACAGGCACATCCATTACCCAGGCCGCCATGCGAATGCTGGCCAGTGCTGGCGTACTAGTGGGCTTTAGCGGCGGCGGCGCCACCCCCTTACTAGCCGCAACGGAAATTGAATGGCTAACACCGCAGAGTGAATATCGCCCTACGGAATATATTCAAGGCTGGATGTCCTTCTGGTTTGATGATGAAAAACGACTGGCGGCGGCCAAACAGCTACAACAAGCCCGTATCCAGTTTATGCAAATCGTATGGGCAAAAGACCGCGACTTAAAAGCAGCAGGCTTTAATCTGCATGATGATGATATCGCCTCCGCACTAAGTAACACCGTTGCCAAAATCGAACAGGCACAAAAAGTAACCAACCTATTACAAATAGAAGCCGAGCTAACAAAACGCCTGTATAAAATAGCCGCCAAGCGAACAAAGCACGGTGACTTTGTTCGTGATAGAGAATCCGTCGATGTCGCCAATGATTTTCTCAACCATGGCAATTATTTAGCCTATGGCCTGGCCGCCTGCACACTCTGGGTTCTCGGCATACCCCATGGCTTCGCCGTCATGCATGGCAAAACCCGCCGAGGCGCACTCGTCTTCGATGTCGCCGATTTAATAAAAGACACACTGGTACTTCCCTGGGCCTTCATCTGTGCCAAAGAAAACGCCACCGAACAGGAATTTCGTCAGCAATGCCTACAAGCGTTTACCGACCATAAAGCACTGGATTTTATGTTTGACCAGGTAAAGACAATCGCATTAAAGTATCGAGAGACCAAAGCTGAGGTCACAGAATGATCACCAGGAAACGGCATCAATATGACTACTACGTATAAACAATTATGAAAGATAATCAGCAATTAGAGAAATTTAAAAATTTTATTATTTTTCAAAGTGTTACAGGAAAAATAAATATAGATGTTTATTTTCAAAATGAAACGTTATGGCTCACTCAAAAGAAAATGGCCGAGCTTTTTGAAGTAAAAGTACCGGCAATATCCAAACACTTAAAGAATATTTTTGAAGGTGGTGAATTAGAGGAAAACGCAGTTATTTCCATTTTGGAAACAACTGCCAAAGACAGCAAAAACTATAAAACTAAATACTATAACCTGAAAGCCATAACCGCTGTTGGCTACCGCGTAAGTTCTCAACGGGCCACAGAATTTAGAAAATGGGCAACAGAAATTCTGCATGAATACATCATCAAAGGTTTTGCTATGGATGATGAAAGATTAAAACAAATCAAACATTTTGGTCATGATTACTTCGACGAAATGCTTGAAAGAATCAGGGAAATCAGACTCAGCGAAAGAAGGTTTTATCAAAAAATAACAGATATTTACTCGCTTTCCGCTGATTATGACAAAAACTCACCGCTCACCAAAGACTTCTTCGCAACAACTCAAAATAAACTGCACTGGGCTATCCAGGGAAAAACAGCAGCAGAAATAATAGACACCGAAGCAGATGCTGAAAAAATCTATATGAGCTTGAAATTGTGGAACAAATCACCAGAAGGAAAAATTTTAAAGTCTGATGTTGTTATTGCAAAAAATGACCTTGAAGAAGAACACCTTAAACAACTCCAGAGAATAGTTTCAGCCTATCTGGATCTCGCTGAAAACAGAGCGAGCCTTGGAATTGTAATGAACATGGAAGATTGGGTGATTTTTTTGAATAAATTTCTGGAATTATCAGACTATCCAGTTTTGCTTGATAAAGGAAAAATCACAGCTTTAGAAGCAAAACTAAAAGCAGAACAGGAATATGAAAAATATCGAGCCACACAAGATGAGAACTATGTGTCTGATTTCGATGAAAAAATAAAACGAATGATAGAAAAAATGCCGATAAATAACACCACCCAGCAGGGAGCCATGTAAATGAAAACTGACATGACTTTATTCGAAGATTACCAGATTCGCCGTGTGTACGATGAAGAGGTCGAAATCTGGTGGTTTTCGGTGATTGATATCGTGCAGGTATTGACTCAGCAATCTGATTATAAAGCAGCCAGAAATTACTGGAAGGTATTGAAAAACCGGTTGAATAAAGAAGGTAGTCAGTTGGTTACAAATTGTAACCAACTGAAATTACCCGCCGCAGATGGCAAAAAATATCTAACCGATGTTGCCACAGCAGAAACCTTGTTGCGTCTGGTGCAATCCGTCCCCAGCCCCAAGGCCGAGCCCATCAAACTTTGGTTAGCCAAGGTCGGTTATGAACGAATGCAGGAAATGGCCGATCCGGCCATGTCTCTTAATCGTGCCAGAGAAACCTGGCAAAAACATGGCCGTAGTGAAAAATGGATCCAGCAATGTGTGATACGTCTATTTGGAATAGCCGGGTTGTTTTTGAATGATGAATAAAATGCAACAACACATCCCGTTATATTTTAAATATTGGGGCAAGGCCAACAAGGAAGGGGAGCAATATCATTTGCTGCCGTATCATTGTTTGGATGTGGCGGCGGTGGGTCAGGTTCTGATGCACAGAATACCTAAACTGAAAAAACAATTGGCTCGTCATTTAGGTATTGATGAAACTGTATTTGTACGGTGGATGTTATTTTTACTGGCATTGCATGATTTAGGGAAATTCACAGATTCTTTTCAGAAACTGCGTAAAGATATATTGATGTTATTACAAGAACGGGAGAGTAATGCAAGTGGTGGTGTTCGCCATGATATCTTGGGTTATGTCTTGTGGCGAGAGCATCTTCTGCCCTTCTTGCGTGAGTTGGGGGTATTGAGTGAAAAGAAGAGCCGTATTGTCTCGCCAGATGAAGCGGCACTGGATGTATGGATGTCTGCGGTGACGGGTCATCATGGTGTTCCGCCGGGGGGGTTCACTGGGTACTTGCCTGATTTTATGAATCAAGCTGATGACGTGAATGCTGTAAAACAATTTGTTGAAGATATATTTATTCTATTCATGGGGGACGATATTGTCTTACCTGAAATTGATGAGGACAAGGTAGGTAATGCCTCATGGTGGATGGCCGGTTTTATCGTTCTGTGTGACTGGCTGGGTTCAAGTAGAAAGTCGGAAGATTTTCATAGTGAGATACAACCGCTGTCGAGTTATTGGAATGAGGCTGTTAAATGGGCAGACGATGTTGTAGAACAGAGTGGCCTAATTCCAGCGGAAGTAAGTTGCTGTTTTGATATAAAGGATTTTTTTGAAAAAGATATCCATATTGATCCCACCCCGCTACAAACGGCAGCTTCAAAATGTGCAATAGGTAAAGGGCCGCAAATATTCATACTGGAAGATGTGACGGGGTCAGGCAAGACAGAGGCGGCGGTTTTATTATTACACCAGCTTATGGCGCATGATCTTGCCGAGAGTGCTTATTTTGCTTTGCCCACCATGGCAACGTCTAACGGTATGTACCGGCGTATGGGAAAGGTTTATCGAAAACTTTATGCTCCTGAGAGCAATCCATCTTGTGTGTTGGCTCATAGTGCCAGAGAGATGTCTGATGAGTTTCGTAAATCCATAACAGTATACGTGGATGAACGTCAGCAGAATTATGGTGATGGAACCATGCCCGCCGCCGCGCACTGTAGTGCATGGTTAGCGGACAATCGAAAAAAGGCGTTACTAGCAGATATCGGTGTAGGGACAATTGATCAAGCTCTGCTCAGTATCCTGCCATCCAAACATCAGTCCCTGCGTTTGCTTGGACTATTGGGTAAGGTGTTGGTTATCGACGAAATACACAGTGCAGATGAATATCAAAATGTCCTCATTTGTCACTTACTCAAGGCACACGCTTCGACAGGCGGCAGTGCCATCTTGCTTTCTGCAACCTTGCCGCAGAATCAACGGCAAGGTTTTCTCAATGCCTTTGCAGCCGGTTTAGATAAGCCCTCACCTATCATGGAGAAGATCAATAACACGGATTATCCGCTACTGACGCACTTTTGTGCCGAGGTATTTCGTGAAGAGGTATTGCAAACACGAGAAAGCGTGAAGCGAACCGTCAAGATCCAATTTATACACCATGAGACAGAACTGCATCAGTTAATTAAAGCGTCATCAGAACAAGGGCAGTGTGTTTGTTGGATACGTAATACCATAAAAGATACTCGTGCCACCTATGCAGCACTTAAAGGGGACATTCCACAAGATAAATTGGATTTGTTTCATGCCCGTTATGCCATGCAGGATCGTTTGAACATTGAAAATCGAGTGTTGGATCGGTTTGGGCCTGATAGCGGAGCGGAAGACAGAAAGGGGAAAGTGTTGATCAGTAGCCCCGTAACAGAGCAATCACTCGACCTATGTTTTGATATTTTAATTACCGATTTGGCATCTATCGATTTGATCATACAACGCGCGGGCAGATTACAAAGACACACTCGTGATCTTAATGGCAATCGGATTGAAGGTGATGATCAACGCGGTGGAGCAGTCCTTTATATCTATGCCCCACAGTGGAATGATAACCCTCAAGCTGATTGGATTAAATCCAGCATGAAAGGCACGGCGGCTATCTATGAAGCGGGCCAGCTCTGGCTCACCCAAAAACGACTGCGCCAGGCCAATCAACAATTCAAAATGCCCGGTGATGCCCGTTCACTCATCGAAGCGGTGTATGGTGAGCAGGCCATGGGTGAAATACCGGATGGTCTGCTGGCTCAGGTGAATAAGGCGGATGGTGATCATTATGCAATTGCCAGCCATGCCAAGGCGAATGCGCTGAAGTTAGAGGAAGGTTATCGAAAGGATGGTAATTGGTGGGATGAGGACAGCATGCCTACTCGTCATATAGAAAAGGAGAGCATTAGTGTTTATCTGGCCAAATGGGAACAGGGTCGTTTGCAACCCTGGATTAATAAAGGGGATTTTCACTGGGCGCGCAGTGCCGTGAATATGATGAAAGATAAGGTGACGGCAGAAGGCGAACACGAGTCGATACCGGCAGTAGAAATAGCCAAAGTGAAGGGAACCATGCCCGCCAAAGGCAAGTGGGGTGTGTTATTGCCCCTGATCGATATGGGTGAGGGGCTGTGGCGAGGAACGGTAAAAAATAAGGATAATCAATTGGTTAAGTTGTATTACAATAATGTTCGGGGATTGATGGAAGCGGAAGAGGTGCAGGAACCATGAGATCCCCGCACCTTCCATCCCCACGCGTGTGGGGAACACTCTGTCTATATCCATATACACGGTTCATCCCCATGCACGTGGGGAACACTCAACGCGGAATATTAGCATTTATGTTTCAGTACAGAGAATTATTTTCTTAAGTGTATATGGATTTAGATATAAGTTTTTGTTTCATGCTACTTGTATTATTCTTCGGTGGTTATTTTTAATTATAGAGGTGAGTAATGGACAGATTAGAGATCGACTACAAATTTTTCAGAGTAAATCCACAAATTTTATTTGAGGAAATGCAGAAAACAGGTATGGACGGCTGCATTTATTACTGCGGACATGAATATGTGGTGAAATCGAACTTACAAGAAGCTGCAAATGATCCGGCGTATTAAAGTTGAAAAAGATACTCCTGATTAATGTCTGGCTACCACGGTCTTTTGTGGGAACCCATTTGATACGCTAGAGATATGCATTCCCATACAGAATGGGGGGGATGAGGACATGTTAGGCCCATGTACTTGCTGTTTCAGGGGCCTAATGATAAGCAGGTTGATGAAAGGGACATAACGCAAAGGAGGATCTATTTTGAACCTGATCTCAGACGCATGAATAACGGTGTGCGGGGTTATATTGCCCCGTAACAGTTTGTCCTATTTGATTGTTAATAACATATAAGGAAATACGAACATGTTGAAAGAACCACCACAGATTTTACCGAGTTACTTAAATAAACACATCAGTTATTTTTGTGCTGCAACATTGGCTAAAGACGATTTGCAAAACCACTGTGCCCATTTCGTTTCTCATGTCATGCAATATGAGGTTGAAGGGTCGGCTACATGTAAAACATTTACGCTTAAAGATAAAAAAACCATAGAACATGGTGCAAGCATCAGGGTTAATGAAGTATTTAATAAATTGCAAAAAACGGGGGAATGGGAATCCAGACCAGAACACCTACGCGCTTGTTTAATGTTTGTGACGATATCAAGTAATATGCGTAACCGTGGAAATCATCTTGTAATGGGTGATCGAAAAAAGAAACATATTGGAATCCTGTATAAGGACAAGATATGGAATTACAGTAATTCGAATGATAAAGTGGTTGCGGATAGCGTGGCGATTTTTATTAATAAATTTAAACATTATTATATTACAGCAGGGAATACAGTAAATTTTTATTATGGAGGCTTCTCATGAAGCCGTTGTTTGTTATGTTGCTGTTTTGTCTGGTTAATATGTCTAGCGCTACGGCAGAAAATAAAACGCCAATAGTTGAGGCTTTTTTAAGCCTAATTAACCATAAAGATGTTTTATTGTTGGAATCAAGTCATTGCAAGGGTTTGTTAAATGAAACGCCAGATAAAACTATAGGGGATCTGCTTTCAAGTTTTTTGGCCATGCCATCTGAAAATGAGAAAAATGTACACGTTATTAATTCTAGTTGTGAGTCTGCACAATATGAGAATGCCAAAAAGGTTGTTGATGTGTGGGATTGTCGTTTGACTGTGACAGAAAAAGTTGTTACGCCAGGGGGGGCTAAGGAAGACATCATTGCGAGCATGATGTTTGCAATAATAAAAATTGATAATGAATTGATAAAAAACTCTTTGCGTTGTTTTTAATTTATTATCGGGTTCCCACGGTCATTTGTGGGAATGAAAGAGATATAACATTAAGGAGGATCTATCTTGAACTTGATCACCGACCCATGGATACCGGTGCAACGTAAAAGCGGGGCATTGGACTACATTGCCGTTTGGCAAATAACGGAGCCGGACAACCCGGTCATTAAGCTAGCTGCCCCACGACATGACTTTGATGCCGCCATCGTACAGTTTTTAATTGGATTGTTACAAACCACGGCAACACCCGCCGATAATCGCCAATGGGGGGCATGGCTGAGCAATCCTCCCTCACCGGATGAGCTGCGCTCGAAGTTTAAAGCGTATGAAGATGTCTTTATGTTGGATGGCGAAGGGCCACGATTCATGCAGGATAGCGAACCCTTTGAGGGTGAAGAAAAGCCCATCAGTGGCCTGTTGATCGAAGCGCCGGGTAATCGTACTTCGACCCTATTTCTGGATCATTTTATAAAAGAGGGGTCTTATAACGGCCTATGTCATTGTTGCACTGCTACGGCCTTATTTGCCCTGCAAACCAATGCACCCAGTGGCGGTGTCGGTCATCGAACTTCACTAAGAGGGGGCGGCCCCTTAACAACTCTGTTGATACCCGATACTCAGGCAAATGCGAAACACAGCGATACCTTGCCGGATACCTTATGGACAACATTATGGCTCAATGTTCTGGAGCAAAAATCGGTAAATTGTTTTAGTGGTTCTATAGAGCTGAATAAACATAAAGATATTTTTCCCTGGATGGCGGACACACGAACCAGTGAGGCCAAGACAGGAAGTGCAACGACACCAGAAAACGCCCATCCCTTTCAAATGTATTGGGCCATGCCTCGGCGCATTCGCATTGACTGGAATGCAGAGCAGCAGGGTGTTTGTGATTTATGTGGCGCAGAAAACCAATCTTTAGTGGTGCACTATATCACCAAAAACTACGGTGTTAATTATACCGGCGCATGGCAGCACCCCCTTAGCCCACACTATCAAGACAAAACAAGTGGAGAGCGTTTGCCCATGCATGCGCAACCGGCGGGCTTGGTCTATCGTTATTGGCTGGCCTGGGCGCAGGGTGGGAGGCAGTATCTGGCGGCAAAGGTTATTGATGAATATAAACCGGAAAAAGGCCGACGCTTGGAAAATGAGCAACTCAGGCTTTGGGTGTTCGGTTATGACATGGACAACATGAAGGCGCGTTGTTGGTATGAAAAACAGTATCCATTGATCGTCATAGAAGACCAACAGCAGCGTAAAATTTTTTGTATTAGAGCAGAGGAAATGCTCGGTCTGGCGACACAAATGTCAGGCTTTGTGCAGAGTTGTGTGAAGGATGCCTGGTTTGATCGCCCTGCTGATGCCCGGGGCGATACCAGTTTTATCAAAGTGGCCTTTTTTGAGCAGACTGAACCGGTCTTTTTAGAACTGCTCAATGATTTGAAAGATCGAGTTATGACGAATGAAGGGCGAACCGTCTTGCAAAATTGGCATGCACGATTGACCCATCACGCCTTAAAATTGTTTGACCATTGGGCGGCCCGTGGTGATATCACTCCATCAGACCCAAGGCGGATTGCCGAAGCACATCGCAAACTGCGTAACCTCATCTATGGCAAAAAATTATTACAGTCCCTGGGGATTGAAACTAAAAAGGAGAAAGCAGCATGAGTGTGGAATTTACCCATGATAGTGAGCTGGGCATGGCTTTGGCCGAGTGGTGGCTGGGTCTTAAAGATAATAGCGCCGCACGTGCTGAACTGCGGCGTTGCAACAGTGTTGCTGAGGTTGTGATGACACCTGCCTTCCAGCGTTTTTGTCAGCGCAAGTTGCGTTCCTTAATGCAAGACACTCAAATGTGGGAAGATCGCATGGCCGCTGTTGTCGGTTTGTTGTCTCATCTGCGACACGATGCCGAATCAACGGTGCTAGGAAAGAGTGCTCGACCAGTGGAAGCCTTTGCCGAACAAATGGCCGATTTGGTGAGTGCAGATCGCCCCCTGGTGAGTGAGCTTCGTTTTCGTCGCTTGCTGCAAAATGAACGTGCAGACCTTTATGAGTCGATGACTCGTATTATTCGCATGTTAAAAGGGGGCGCAAACCTGTATGGCCTGTCGTATTCCATTTTCCATTGGGGAGATAACGTGAAAAAGCGTTGGGCCTATGCATATTTTCCAAAAGTACCAAGTAAAAAGTCAGCGTAATGAGCTGTCTACCTTGTTTTAAAAAAAATTAACTGAAATTTTCATATTGATTAAGGAGAACAATAATGGGACATTTTATTCAATTACATCTATTAACTTCATATCCACCGGCCAACCTAAATCGGGACGACCTGGGACGACCCAAGACCGCCATGATGGGCGGTGTACCTCGACTGAGGGTGTCATCACAAAGTCTAAAGCGCGCATGGCGAACATCAGAAATATTTGAAACCGCCCTAAAGGGGCATGTGGGTACACGCACCAAGGCGATGGGTGTTAAGGTTTATGAAAGCCTGCTTGAAAAAGGCGTGACAGACAAAAAAGCGCTGGAGTGGGCAAAGACCATTGCGGCTGTTTTTGGCAAACCTAAGTCGTTGAGCAAAAGTGAAGAAGCAAAACTGAAAGATCCTGAAATCTCCGATAAAGAGAAAGAAGCACTAACCAACAAGCCGCTAGAAATCGAACAGTTGGCGCACTTCAGTCCGGAAGAAGAGGCCGCTATTAATGCCTTAGAAGAAACACTGGCCTCTCGGGGTGATGGCCTGCAAGCAGATGAACTTAATTTGTTACGTGCAAAACACACCGGTGCAGACATTGCTCTGTTTGGGCGTATGTTGGCATCCAGTCCGGCCTATAACACTGAGGCCGCTGCACAAGTCGCACATGCTATTAGTGTTCACAAAGTTGCGGTTGAAGATGATTTCTTTACTGCGGTGGATGACTTGAACAATGGTGCAGAGGACATGGGGGCCGCCCATATGGGAGATATCGAATTTGGTGCAGCACTGTTTTATCAATATATTTGCATTGATAAGGACCTGCTAACAAAAACGTTGGCAGATACCAAATTGGTCAAAGATACCATTATGGCCATGATTGAAACCTCAGCCACTGTTGCGCCGACCGGAAAGCAAAATAGTTTTGCATCACGTGCCAGGGCATCCTACATCATGTGTGAAGTGGGCAGCCAGCAACCACGTTCACTCTCTGTTGCCTTTCTGGAGCCTATTCAAGGTAATTCTATGCTGACTGATTCAATTGCCAAATTGGAAGAAACAAAAAAGAACATGGATGCCGTGTATGGCCCATGCTCTGATTACAGTGAGGTCATGAGTGCCGTGACGGGTACGAGCAGTCTGCAAAATATTATGATAGCCGCTGTGGAGTAAGCCAAATGACGTCATATCTCATGGTACGACTTTACGGCCCCATGGCCTCGTGGGGTGATATCGCGGTTGGTGAGCAACGCTCCACACAGGGGCATCCGAGCAAGTCAGCCGTATTTGGGTTGTTGGCGGCGGCGCTTGGAATCAAACGTGATGAAGAGGAAAAACAGTTAAGCTTGATGAATGGCTACAGCATGGCGGTAAGAGTCGATTCAGAAGGGGCTCTGCTGCGTGATTATCACACGATACAAGTACCGCCACCGCAACGTGGGCGGCGCTACTATACGCGCAAGGATGAAATGAGTGTTCCAAAATATATGTTGAATACACTCTTGTCACAGCGTGATTATCGCGTGGATGCTCATTACACCGTGGCAATATTTGCAAAAGAGGCGCCATATTCTCTGGCGGAACTGGAAGCAGCCTTGAAAACACCGCGTTATACACTTTATCTGGGCCGTAAATCATGCCCGCTGGCCTTTCCATTACAACCGCAATTGATTGATGCTGAAAATCTCCAGGTAGCATTTGAAACATTTGTTGTGGATAACAAATTTATTCGACAAGAAAAATTGACCACCACCAATGTGGAAAAAGTTAAAGCCTACTATTGGGAAGATGTCACTCTTGAAGAAACGGGTCTGCCTGATAGCGGTGTTTATCTTCAGAATGTGCGACGAGATCAGTCAAGCAGTCGGCGGCGGTGGCAGTTTGTTAATCGCATGGAACATTTCTTAATGGTCAAGGAGGGATAACATTATGAGCCATTTTAGTCGCATCATCCTGGATCCAAATAATTATCGCGCAAAAAAATTACTGCAAAATATTTCACAGAATACTTACCAAGAGCATCAGAGTCTATGGAATATGTTTCCTGATGATCCCGATGCTAAGCGTGATTTTATTTATCGATGTGAACAACGACATCTTTCGCGTGTTTATTATGTGGTTTCCAGGCGTAAGCCGCAGCAACAAGACGCTTGGGATGTTGAATCAAAACCGTATCAGCCAAAAATATTAAGCCAAGAATCACTGGCATTCACTTTGCGCGTAAACCCGATCATTAAGCGTAAAGATGACAAAGGGAAAGCTCAACGGCATGATGTTGTCATGAATACCAAAACACAGTTGGGTTACAGCCAGTTGCCGCCGACAAAACGCCCCCCGGTGGCGGAGCTGATACAAACGTCCGGTATTAAATGGCTTCAAGACCGCAAGGAAAAATGTGGTTTCGACTTTGATGAGCAAGCCGTTATCATTGAAAGCTATGAGCAGAATCAGGCCTATAAACAAGGTAATAAAGGTGCTATTTCCTATAGTACCATGGATTTTTCAGGCGTATTACGAGTGACAGACCCTGAGAAATTTACCGAGACCTTGTTAAACGGCATCGGCCCTGCCAAAGCCTTTGGCTGTGGTTTATTGTTGGTTCGCAGGCTTTAAAAAACTTGGGAGACTGATCTACCGGATACTTTGCATAAGTTACAGGACGTAAAATGAAATGGCTTTCATACCCCTTAAACCCATCCCAATGAAGGATCGTGTTTCAATGCTCTTTGTTGAATACGGTCAGGTCGATGTCAAAGATGGTGCCTTTGTTGTTATCGACAAGACGGGTATCCGTACTCACATCCCGGTTGGATCGGTTGCCTGCATAATGCTGGAGCCGGGTACGCGTGTATCACATGCCGCTATTAAATTGGCGGCACAGGTAGGGACGTTATTGGTCTGGGTGGGTGAAGCCGGGGTGCGAGTGTATGCCTCGGGACAACCGGGTGGGGCAAGGGCGGATCGTTTGCTCTATCAAGCTAGTCTTGCTCTGGATGATACCTTGCGTTTGAAAGTGGTGCGCAAAATGTATGAGTTTCGCTTTGGCGAAGAACCACCGCAGCGGCGTAGCGTAGAACAACTGCGTGGTATTGAAGGGGCGCGGGTGAAAAAACTTTATCAGTTATTGGCGCAACGTCATGGCGTAACATGGCAAGGTCGCCATTATGATCCAAAGGATTGGAATAAAGGCGACATTGCCAACCAGTGTTTAAGTGCCGCCACCGCTTGTCTGTATGGCATCACCGAAGCGGCCATACTTGCCGCAGGTTATGCACCGGCCGTTGGCTTTATTCATACAGGCAAACCCCTTTCATTTGTCTACGATATTGCCGACCTGTTTAAATTTGATACCGTTGTACCCGTGGCCTTCAAAATTGCAGCCCGATCACCATCAAAGCCGGATAAAGAAGTACGTCGTGCCTGCCGGGATATCTTTCGTGAAACACGCCTATTGAAGAAAATCATTCCTTCAATAGAAGAAGTTCTTTCATCCGGAGGCATCGAACCACCCAAAGCGCCTGAAGAATCTGTTCCGCCCGCCATACCCAATCCTGAATCAATCGGTGATGAAGGCCACCGCAGTGGCGGTTAAGTCATGGCCATGATTGTGGTGGTGACTGAAGCCATACCACCACGCTTGCGTGGGCGGTTGGCAATTTGGTTGCTGGAAGTACGCGCGGGCGTTTATATCGGCGATGTTTCAAAACGTGTACGGGAAACACTCTGGCAATACATGGAAGCCGATCTTGATAATGGCAACATCGTCATGGCCTGGGCAACCAACACAGAATCAGGATTTGATTTTCAAACCATGGGTGAAAATCGGCGCATCCCTGTTGAAATGGACGGACTACGACTGGTCTCTTTTTTGCCTACTGAAACACCGGACAAAGAACCCGCTCTTTAACAATTTGAGAACGTTTATTAAGGGGGGCACACCCCCTTTATTTTGTGTGCCATATTGGTGGAAAATATGACACACAAAAATTCTTGGTGGCATAGTAACTTACGTTAAGAGTGTGTTCCCCACATGCGTGGGGATGAACCGGCTAACCTGATTCATGATGTGCTCAATGTGATGTGTTCCCCACATGCGTGGGGATGAACCGAATATCAACGCGCCATGGCTGCATAATGGCAAGTGTTCCCCACATGCGTGGGGATGAACCGATACTCAAAATCAGGATGGAAATACGCTTCTGGTGTTCCCCACATGCGTGGGGATGAACCGGAGTTTTTATGTATAAATATATTGTTTTATTAGTGTTCCCCACATGCGTGGGGATGAACCGCCAGCACACTTGCATGTGAATACAGCACTATTGTGTTCCCCACATGCGTGGGGATGAACCGGTTTCACATGAAACGTTAAACAGGAGAATTTAGTGTTCCCCACATGCGTGGGGATGAACCGAGTTGGATGGAGACCTGCACGAATGGGGGGATGTGTTCCCCACATGCGTGGGGATGAACCGAACTGATTTAAATAAAACCAGCTCTTGCACAGGTGTTCCCCACATGCGTGGGGATGAACCGCAGAGTATAAATCTCAAGCATACAAACTATGTGTGTTCCCCACATGCGTGGGGATGAACCGACTATAATAATAGCAATTAGCAGTAAGTTGTTGTGTTCCCCACATGCGTGGGGATGAACCGAATCGGGGATTGTTATAGCAAAACCTCCCAAAGTGTTCCCCACATGCGTGGGGATGAACCGACACTCAAAATCAGGATGGAAATACGCTTCTGGTGTTCCCCACATGCGTGGGGATGAACCGAGGTAAACTGAAATGAGCCAAGTAGCCGAAATGTGTTCCCCACATGCGTGGGGATGAACCGCTCTTGATTTAGAAATCATCGGAAATATTAAGGTGTTCCCCACATGCGTGGGGATGAACCGAATGGATAGAGGTGATTAATTACAATGCGCCAGTGTTCCCCACATGCGTGGGGATGAACCGCGGCGACATTCAAGCATCTTGCTTACAGTATTGTGTTCCCCACATGCGTGGGGATGAACCGGGCTGGATGTTGAAATAACAGGGACAGAGAAAGTGTTCCCCACATGCGTGGGGATGAACCGATGAATATTATCCTCTAATGATCTGATGATATGTGTTCCCCACATGCGTGGGGATGAACCGACACCCGCTCAGACGAAATAGGGATTGTTGTTGTGTTCCCCACATGCGTGGGGATGAACCGTGAGAGTAATACTCTTGGCTAAATTAACGGTCGTGTTCCCCACATGCGTGGGGATGAACCGGTCGGTGTTGATAATGAGCCAGACCAGTCAGGGTGTTCCCCACATGCGTGGGGATGAACCGTAACTGTTCCAGATACATTTTTTTCAGAAATAGTGTTCCCCACATGCGTGGGGATGAACCGGCAATGGGTTTATTGACGAGCGGCATCTCTGGGTGTTCCCCACATGCGTGGGGATGAACCGTTAGTTGTGCGGTACGCTGTAGCCGTATAAACGTGTTCCCCACATGCGTGGGGATGAACCGAGCTGGCTAGAGTTGGGTTATCTGACGTCAGAGTGTTCCCCACATGCGTGGGGATGAACCGAGGTTATCGACCCGTGCGCCGATTCCTACAGTGTGTTCCCCACATGCGTGGGGATGAACCGAGTTGCAGGAAGTGGATCGCCTGTTTTTGATTGTGTTCCCCACATGCGTGGGGATGAACCGCAATGGATGTTATTATTTCTGACGCTCTGCATGTGTTCCCCACATGCGTGGGGATGAACCGGGAATTGGGTAACCCGGAAAATCAGGGTGATCGTGTTCCCCACATGCGTGGGGATGAACCGGGCGCGCAGGCACACTCTTAAGTGAGAGTAATGTGTTCCCCACATGCGTGGGGATGAACCGAACTATGTGACGGATATCCGTTTCTTCAAAAGGTGTTCCCCACATGCGTGGGGATGAACCGATACTCAAAATCAGGATGGAAATACGCTTCTGGTGTTCCCCACATGCGTGGGGATGAACCGTACCTGCCACACCCATCGAGAATGGATCTGTGGTGTTCCCCACATGCGTGGGGATGAACCGTTTCGATATTATCGGCTAATGACGGGCACGTCGTGTTCCCCACATGCGTGGGGATGAACCGCTTCTACGCTATTTTACAAACTGAAGGGATTTGTGTTCCCCACATGCGTGGGGATGAACCGCAAGCCCGTAGCGTCAAGAAGGACGGGAGGGCGTGTTCCCCACATGCGTGGGGATGAACCGATCTGATCCGGGTAATAACCTTTTGCCGAATAGTGTTCCCCACATGCGTGGGGATGAACCGATAATTTAGAGGTGTGGGGCCGGGCGCGTATGGTGTTCCCCACATGCGTGGGGATGAACCGGGGTGACGCAAAAAGACGACATGGATGGTATGGTGTTCCCCACATGCGTGGGGATGAACCGGGGATAGTGAGCAGGTAGGGACGTATAGGTTGGTGTTCCCCACATGCGTGGGGATGAACCGCAGGCGATCTAATGCTGAGTCAGCCGTATCCAGTGTTCCCCACATGCGTGGGGATGAACCGTAGCCCATCTTCCCGAAAGTCCGATATTTTTAGTGTTCCCCACATACGTGGGGATGAACCGGGTTAGCAAAAAAAGGCAGCAGTTCGACACCAGTGTTCCCCACATGCGTGGGGATGAACCGCCCAGAAATAGTAGGGACAACATCACCCAGTTGTGTTCCCCACATGCGTGGGGATGAACCGAGGGGGTGGGTTGGTCGGGGTTGTTTTGATCAGTGTTCCCCACATGCGTGGGGATGAACCGCGTTCAATCTGTTCTTGGGCCTTAGCCTGTGCGTGTTCCCCACATGCGTGGGGATGAACCGTTAAAACTGGCATAACCACACCACGAATCATGGGGTCATAACACTTGATACACTTCCTGAGATTAATTGATTTAAGGTATTTCTTCTGGCTCTACAAATTGATATGTATTGCCGTCCCAGTACAGGTAGGTATCAATTCCAGCTTCGTTTGGTAGTATCAAAACATCTCCTTATCGCGTTAAAGTATGTTCACTGCCGCACAGGCAGCTTAGAAAGAAGAGGGTAAAGGTACAACTTAGCCGGACACCCACGATAAGACTTGATTAAATATGCATTAATTTCAAGTAGTTAGTGGTGATGGCTGTTTTTTAGGGTGAGTTGAGGTATCCCTACAAATTCCATTTTATCGTGTCATTGTGAGGAAAGACTTAAAAATAAGTGTTTTTTAGTGTGTATGCATTCCCACGCAGAGAGACTGTGAACGAGGAAGTGTTGACGCGGCAATCTTGGTGGGCATGATGTTGTAGCGGGAGATTGCTTCAGTCGCTTACTCCTTCGCAAAGACGGGGGGTAAGGCGTTTTGGTTGATTCATTGTGTGGGATCTGGCTCACTCAAGATCTGTTTGATAAAAGCTGTTCTAACGAAGCAGCGTCGTAAAAAAACTGGGTTAGAACACTATCATTTCTAATATTAGATAAATCTGTGTTCCGCCCCCGATTGTTGAACTGTAACCATATGTGTTTAAAAAGGGCCCAAAGATGCTATTAAATTTATCTGCCAACGAAGTCCGCGTTATCGGTTGCCTGATGGAGAAATCCGTTGTCACGCCGGAACAGTATCCACTGTCGCTCAATGCGCTGGTCAACGCCTGTAATCAGAAGTCAAGCCGCGATCCTGTCATGTCACTGGAACAGGGTATGGCGCAGCGTACCGCACGTGACCTGAAGGACAAACATATCGTTCGCATTGAGGAGAATTTCAAGAGCGGTGTTGAAAAATATACACATATTTTTTGCAACACGCACTTTGGCGAATATCAATTTGACACGGCTCAGTTCGCTATTGTCTGCTTGCTTTTGCTGCGTGGATCTCAGACACCAGGAGAACTCAGGGCGCGCAGTGGGCGCCTGCATTCCTTTGCCGACAATGCGGCTGTCGTGGCGTCTCTTACCGGACTGATCGAGCGGGAGGGCGAACCGTTGGTCGTGATGTTGCCGCGAACGCCTGGACGCAAGGATGCAGAGTACATGCATCTCTTCTCCGGCCCCATTGACGTTGAAGCATATGTGAGTCATTCGCAGACTAAGATTGATACCAGGGCTTCAGAGTATGTGAGTGTATCTGAGTTAGTGCAGAGAGTGAGCAAGCTGGAAGAAGACGTTGCCGAACTCAAGGAGCAATTAAAGACATCATCATAGCCGTTTGTTTATGTGTTTATGCGGACACCCATGTTAATAGCCCGCTAAGGTGATTTGAGGTAGCCCCTACAGATTTCATTTTATCATGTCGTTGCGAGGAGACACTTAAAAACAAGTGTTTTTTAGTGTTTACGCGGCAATCTTGGTGGGCGCAACGTTGTAGCTGGAGATTGCTTCAGTCGCGTACTCCTTCGCAAAGACGGGGGGGTATAGCGTTTTTCATATCGCAACTTAGCCGGACACCCATGATAAGCATTTGTTAGATATACATTAACTTCAAACGTTTATCGGCAACGGTTGTTTTTACAGGGTGAGTTTAAGGTGGGTGTCCGGTTAACTATCCTGCGTCTTGAATGGGTATGTAGCACGGCTATTGCGCCAGGGGTGCCTTGAAGCGGCTTGTCGTTTTGACTAAATTTTTGCAGCATCTCCCAATAACGCTGGATCATAACCGCATAGATTTGGCGTTGATGCTGCCATGCCAATGGCCTGAATTCAGCAGGCAGGGTAAAGGTTATTAAAAAATAATCGGCAGGCACTTGTTTCTTAAGCTGTCGTTCCAGCCATTGCTGAGATTCATGATGTTGACAGTGTGGGCAGTTTCTATGTTCACAGGAGTGAGGTACATAGATTTGTTGATCACACTTAGAACACCCAGCCAACATTTTTGGACTTTGTTTAGTACAACAGATTGTCATCGCACTCAATGCCTTGTAATGGGAAGGCAACAGTTGACCTTTGTATTGTGTTCGGAAACGGGCTTCGAAGGCTTTGATAATAGATGAGAGCAACATTATTTAACATTTCCCCATGTTATGCAAAAGCCATTCATCAGCTTGTTGATGAGCTGTTCGGCATTGTCAGAGGTATGGGTTGTAAGGTGTGTATATTTGCAGGTTGTTAAAATGCTGTTGTGCCCAAGGATCTTCTGTACCTCAAGCAGATCAACACCTGATTTGATCAGGTGCGTGGCGTAACTGTGACGTAAACTATGAAGAACAGTTTAACCGGACATCCAACATAAGCCGCTCTATTTGTGATCTCCGATTTGAGACTGGACTCTCCTCAACAAACATAACGTCATGATTTTAATTGATGACATTCAATCTCTTAACGTGGGTGTCCGGTTTGGTTACTTCGATTTGAGACTGGACTCTCCTAAATAGACATAACGTCATAATTTTAATCGACAACATTCAATTTCTTAACATGAGTGTCCACGTAAGCTTTGTCCGTTCCCTACAAGGCGATCACCAGCTATTTGTATTCAATGTCAAAAAAGGAAAGTCACCAATTTCTGCCGAAAAAAAACAACTCCTCGCAGCCTACCCTTCCCAGATAAAATCAGTTCGCCTCTACCGAAAACTCGCCAGTCAGGAATCCTTTCTACAAATACGTTAAAAACGACTCAGGCACCATAGAATAATATTCTCTATTATTCGAAACCACTTATACTGGACACCCAGCTTAAACAGCACTATTTATAGTATTCCAACTTGAGTCTGGGCTCTCTTAAACAAATATAACTTACTGATTATTACTAATAATTGACTATTTGTTAAAGTGGGTGTCCAAGCAAGTTCTTATAGTTCGTATGATATGGCTGGGATCGGTTTCCCCAAGCATTACCTCAACCTCAAACATGGAGTCATCTAGTGGGTTTTTTAGAAGGATATCTAATCTTCCACCGGAGCTGATTGCGCGTTCTTTTGTTACACCTTCGAGCTCACCTAGCCCTAAGCATGCTGGGTTTTCCCAAATTTGATCTTGCAGCCATCCTTCATCGAAGCCGGCTTCTTTGATGCCTATAGTCGTAGATATTTGTATCGACTTCATTATTTTCTCTCGGCGTTATGGTAGAACCGCCAGTTTCCCGACGGTCCCCACACAGATCCGGACGTGCGGAACTACCGCATCCGGCTCTTCAATCATATTATTCGCCCGTGCATGCACGGCCCCTAGTACCAATCAACAACAACATGGCTACGCT
>JAFLJQ010000014.1 GCA_022712915.1 Gammaproteobacteria bacterium
ACCATCACAGGTGGCCTGCAGCAGTCTGTGGTGTTGCCAAAGTCTCCTTACGCTTACAAGCCTACAAGGTACTGGACATTTCTACAGCAAGATCTACTGAAACAAAATTACCCAAATTGGTCTAGAATCAGCTCGGCCATGATATGGGAGCATATAAGCCTATTCGCACCATCACAGGTGATCTGCAGCAGTCCCTGGTGTTGCCAAAGTCTCCTTACGCTTACAAGCCTACAAGGTACTGGACATTTCTACAGCAAGATCTACTGAACCAAAATTACCCAAATTGGTCTAGAATCAGCACAGCCATGATATGGGAGCATATAAGCCTATTTACACCATCACAGGTGGTCTGCAGCAGTCCCTGGTGTTGCAAAATTCTCCTTACGCTTACAAGCCTACAAGGTACAGGACATTTCTACAGCAAGATCTATTGGACCAAATTTACCCAAATTGGTCCAGAATCGGCTCGGCCATGATATGGGTGCATATAAGCCTATTACTAACGTATGAGCAGTGACTAGTGAAAAGTGCGAGTTGCAATGTCCCAGACTTTAATTTCATGATGCATATGCTGTCTCTGGTATGTTTAATCAGAAGAGTAGAGCAAGGTAGAATTTAATCAATCAGGTTTATCACAGTAATATGACCATTAGGTGTCCCCATTAGTTGTATATGGGCAATCTCAGCCAAACAAGCGAAGACTTGCTGCGAAGTTCAGCGAGAGATGTGGTAAATAGAGTAAGACTAAAATCTAACCGCCGCCAGATGGCGGCGGTTAGACTAGATCTTATTTAGGGACAACATTGGATGCTTGTGGACCTTTGGGGCCGGATTCAACATCAAAGCTGACGTTTTGTCCTTCCGTTAAGGTGCGAAAACCGTCACCCTGAATAGCACTGAAGTGTACGAAGACATCTTTGCCGCCATCATCTTGAGAGATAAAACCAAAACCTTTTGATTCATTGAACCACTTAATTGTACCTGTCGCCATTTTACTAAATCCTAGATATTAACAATAAACAAAGACCTGATTGCAGGATGAAGCGAGAACCTCTGGATATTACGCCGGGGCGTGCAATCACAACCCGCAACAAATTCTGCTGCTTGGCTATACTCTAGACCAGATTGAGAGGAAACTCTATGCATTTTAATTGATTTCAATTGAACATAAGAAATGGTTAATATATTGCATTCACTGACAGATGACGTGGGTGAGGATAATTGTTTGAATTGTCAGTCCATTTTAGTTATTAACAGAAACAGAATTAAGAATGTAATTTTTATGTCGGTAAAGTTTTATAAAACAGTCAAGTTTGTTTACTTGCTCCTGGTGTTGATCATAGTGGGCTGTGCTTCGCAGAGGCCGCCAACTCTGATCCCCTTTAGTGATGGTGAGTATTGGGTTTTGGCTAATGATCTGATGTTTGTTATTCGGGATACTGGACAAAGAATTATTGTGCCGCGTGGTTTTGTGACAGATTTTGCATCTGTACCACGGATTTTCTGGACTTTTTTTCCAAAACATGGTGAATATACTCGTGCTGCTATTGTGCATGATTTTCTTTATTGGCAACAAAGGTGTACCCGAGAGCAGGCCGATGAGCTATTTGATATTTTAATGGATGATTCTGATGTTGATTCAACAACCAGATTCACCATTTATGCTGCGGTCAGGGTCTGGGGAGGGGATGCCTGGGGGGAGAATGCTAAGGCTAGGCAGCAAGGTTATGTCCGGGTAATTCCTGAGTCATATATCAATTTTCCGATTAAAACAAAATGGGAGAATTATCGGGAATTTTTACGACAAGTCGTTAATGATGATGAGCAGGCTGAAGAGCATATGAGTTATGAACCTCCTTTGTATTGTCGAGCCTTGCAGGAAAATGTGACGACACCTGTAGATGTAATTCCTGAATCTGAACAGGATCCTGATGAGGAGCCAGAAGACGCGCCTGTACCTGTTCCGCAGCCCGATCTTGAATCTACGATGGGTATTTAATTTAGATATTCAGGGTTGATTATTCTGCGCCTTTAATATCAAAACCCAACGCAGAGATGCGGAGCACATAAAAGCTTTTAATTATGATCACTCTCTCTCTAAGTGAAGCAAACGTTTATAACATTATCGGAGAAAAAAACATCTGTTACATGGATACGCGGGGCAAATAGCGCCCAGGGTTGTTTAAAATAAACATGTTTTGTTGAATTATATTTTGGAGTATTTGTAGGGATGGCCTGTTAGCCATAGCGGCCATCGACTCGGGGTTTGATTAACATCGGGGCATAGACCCAGCTAAATATGCCAAAAGTCAGGATCCAAAGTACCTGGGAAATGCCTATCCACAGGCTATATGACGCGGGCAGGATTATCGGCAAGGCGATGCGGCTAATCAGGGCCAGGATAGCAAACAGGAAGATCCAGCGCAGGATGGCGGGCGGGTCAAAGACATTGCGTCCTGTATGACCGAGGGTAACTCTAGCCATCATGCCAAGGGTCATTAGACCAACACCACCAAAGCCAAAGGCATGAGTGGCCAGCATGGGGTTAAGATAATCGATATTGGCAAGGGCCGTGAGGCCAAAGCCCAGAGTAATACTGCCATAGGCAATATAAAGGATCCATACCAGCGTTTTTTGCCAAATGCCCGGTGTGTACCAGCCTATCATACGTAGGCCATGTAGTAGACACAGGGCAAGGGCCAATAGGGCGGCCCAGTTATGTAATTGGGTAAACACTTGCAGGATGATAAATGCCACTAACAATACGATGCTGGTTACATCTAACCACGGGTAATTGGTTAGTTCAACTTCTTCGTCAACACCCTTTTCAATAAAGAAGTAAATGACGCGTCGTCCCATTAACAGGATCATCGTGATAAGAAGGTAAAGGCCAGCATAGAGCCCCATTTCCATGCCACGTTGAACTTGGCCAGATAAACCAAGATAAAACAGTATATTGCTCAATGCGAGTAGGGCGAGAATTAATACGATGCTCAGGTGCTGCCATTGATGTGCCTTAACAATGGGGTACAGGATGGCGAGGCATAACAGGGCATTAAAGCTGATATCAAACAGGAACATCAGGCTGGTGGCATGGGAAGAGCCACTAAATGGGATAAGTCGAGCCAGTAACCACACTAGAGCCAGAAGCATTAATGGCCAGTTATTTAGCGTTTGTATATTGGTCCAGTTACGTACTGCCGTGAGTAAAAAACCGGCGATAATGGCCATACCATAACCGTAGATCATTTCATGGCCATGCCAGAAGACGGTGGGCAGGTTGTTGACCTGAGGTAGCAGGATGTTGAAGTGATATTGCAGGAACCAGATGAGAATGGAAATAACGGCAAACAGACTCCCGAGTAAAAAAAATGGCCGAAAGCCCAAGTGATGGAGGCTGGTTCGATAGTGCTTTTGTTCTTCGATATTTAACATTTTTGTCAGTTCTGTTTAGTTCTTAGGGAGTGAATTAAAATGGGGTGCGTAGGGTTAATCTGGGGTGACTGCCGAAGCAGTATAATACACGTCATGATCAAGCATACGCTCCTATTTCATCATTGAATCACCTCTTTTGTTGAATATGTTTGATCTGTGTCAAGCACTGCAAATCGATGAACTGCATTTTGGTTCTTTGCGCAAGGCCATTAGTCAATTGTGTGCCAAAAAAACCGATATTATAGTGAGGGAATTTGTATCTGGCTGTGGTGACAGCCATGCGGGATTAAATGCCAACAATGTCTTTTACGGCCTGCAAAAATGGACCCCTGAGGTGAAAGTAATTGTTGCTGAGAAGTCGGTAAGATTGTACGTTGTCAAATGGGTAGAGTGGCTTAACAGACAGACCATTTTTATTTCACGTGTTTCGATATAATCGCTTGAAATTACTTTTATGGGATACCTGAAATTTTTTCTCATCAACTTGCCATGTGGTGCTTGATGCATATGCGAGCCTGTACGCGGTATATTAAGTGCAGATAAGTTGTTTGATATCGGATAATAACGGTCTAGAATTGATCAGGATCAAGTGTTCACTTTCAAGACAGTTATACTATTGTGTCTATTATGCGTAACTAAATAATATCCAGGAATTATCGTTGAACGTTATTAAAGTTTTTGACCAGCAGCAGAAGTTAGATCATTTATTTTCACTTATAATTAGTCTGGTTATTTTTTTGTGCATATACTGTTTCTCTGCTTTCCCCGCCAATGCTGGGACGGCACCGAATAGTGCCCAAGCCTGGAAAGCAATCTTCCCGAATGCACATCAGATCAGTGAATATACCGGTACACCCCCGGTGGCGACGGTATCTCGTGGGGACACCACCCTCGGTTATCTATTTCATACCATACAAATTGCCCCGATCCCTGCTTATTCCAGTAAGCCTATGGATATGTTGGTTGGTATCGATCTAACGGGTCGTATTATGGGTGTCAAGGTGCTTGAACATTCAGAACCTATTTTATTAGTGGGTATCCCGGAGTCGAGTCTGGATGACTTCTCCGAACAATATATTGGTAAGCATGTTGAGGAACGTATCAAGGTGGGTGCTGGGCAACGTCCAGGCTATGTGAATCTTGATGCGATATCCGGTGCCACGGTAACGGTTATGGTCATGAACCGGGCCATAATGAGTTCGTTACGTGAGGTTGCTATAAGCAAGGGAATTATTGCCGATCATCGTTTAGACAGTAGTAACGTTAGGCAATTGCGGACAGATTACTTTGAGGCAGCCGACTGGGATAAGCTGACTGATAATGCGTCTATTCAGCATATGTTATTGAGCCGTAATGAGATTGATGAATCATTTAAAAATACTGCTGCAGAAAACATAGAACAGGCAGGCTGGGGAGAAGGTGGTGATGCCTTTGTTGATTTGTATTTTGCTTATTTGAATGCCCCCAAGATTGGACGGAACCTACTGGGTGATTCAAAGTACAAGTGGCTGATGTCTGAACTCAAGCCCGGTGAACATGCTATTGCCTTGTTGGCGAATGGTCGGTATTCATTTCGGGGTTCAGGTTTTGTTCGGGGTGGCATTTTTGATCGTATCCTGGTTAGACAGGATGATGCCGAGATTGCTTTTCGTGATTTGGATTATCATCGTCTGAGTGATGTTTTTATCAAGGGCATGCCAACGTTTTCTGAGCAGGCGATCTTTATTATTCGTGAACCGCACAAATTTGATCCCGGTCTGGAATGGCAGCTAGAGTTACTCGTAAAACGGCAGACTTCACCGCTCGAAGGCGTGTTCTCAAGTTTCTCTTCAACTTACCAACTGCCTGACGAGTATTTACATCTTGCTGCGGGTATGCACGAGGAGGACGAGCCTATTTGGCGGGCGGTCTGGCGTGATCGTGTTTTTCAGATTAGTATTCTGGTAGCAGGGCTACTCTTCCTGACTATTATCATGGCATTGCAGGATTGGCTCGCACGTCGTCCGCGTTTACTCACTTATTTGCGCAACGGTTTTCAGCTGTATACCTTATTCTTTATTGGCTGGTATATGCTCGGACAACTCTCCGTGGTTAATGTTCTTACTTTTACCAGCGTTATTGTAAATGGATTTAGTTGGTCAATCTTTTTGATCGATCCGATGATGTTTATTCTTTGGGTTTTTGTCGCTGGCTCACTATTAATCTGGGGACGCGGGGTGTACTGCGGTTGGCTTTGCCCCTTTGGAGCATTGCAAAAACTGGTCAATGAACTGGCGCGCAAATTAAAGGTTCGTCAGTTTCTGTTGCCGCAAACCATTCACGACCGGCTGTGGGGAGTTAAGTACCTCATTTTCCTGATCCTGTTTGCTATGTCATTAGAATCACTTTCTAATGCCGAACGTTACGCAGAGATCGAACCGTTTAAAACAGCTATCATTTTGCGTTTTGATCGGGATCTGCCCTTTGTCCTTTATGCTTTGGGACTGGTGGTGATTTCCATATTCAACTGTAAGTTTTATTGTAAGTATATCTGTCCTCTGGGTGCGGCATTGGGCATCCCTGCTAAACTCAGTTTGGTCAACTGGCTTCGACGGCGCAAGGAATGTGGTCACCCCTGCCAAACCTGTGCAGTTGAGTGCGAGATTCAGGCGATTAATGATATTGGTGACATTCAGATCAATGAGTGCCATTATTGTCTAGATTGTCAGGTTACTTACTGGAATGATCATAAATGTCCACCTCTGGTTGAACGACGAAAACGCCATGAGCGGGCCAGTCGGGGCAAACAAAAACCGAATCCTGAATTACCGGGTGTAAATCCAAAATAGATCCAACATAAATACATCGGGTGGAGAAGTAGTAAGCTAAAAATAGATAAACAACACATAACAACATAACATAGGAGATACGACTATGAGTAAAGATAAGGGGTCAGATAACGCTGGGGTAACTCGGCGGAATTTTCTAAGTGCTACTGCGCTGGCAGGGGTTGCAGGTGCCGGGATAGGCGGTGGTTTGTTAACGGGTTGTTCTCCCAAGGCACCTGAAAAACATGCCGGGACTGTAGGCCTTGGCGAACTTGATGAATATTACGGCTTCTGGAGTGGTGGTCACTCTGGTGAAGTGCGTATTCTGGGTATGCCATCAATGCGTGAATTGATGCGTATTCCGGTATTTAATATTGATAGTGCCACAGGTTGGGGGATCACTAACGAAAGTAAAGAAATTATGGCTGGCGGTGGTGGACCATACATGAATGGCGATGCTCATCACCCGCACATGAGCATGGTTGATGGTCGTTATGATGGTAAATATGTCTTCATTAACGACAAGGCCAATACCCGGGTCGCGCGTATTCGTTGTGACATTATGAAGACCGACAAGATAATCAGCATTCCCAATGTCTCGGCCGTTCATGGCCTGCGTGTACAAAAAGTTCCGCATACAAAGTATGTTTTTTGTAACGCTGAGCTCCGTATTCCTCATCCCAATGATGGTCGTCATCTTAATGATCCCACCAAATACCGCACTATGTTTAATGCTGTTGATGCTGAATCAATGGAAGTGGCATGGCAGGTTGTTGTGGATGGTAATCTTGATAATACCGATGCAGATTTCAAGGGCACTTACGCTTGTTCGACCTGTTATAACTCTGAAGGTGGTGTGACGCTGCCTGAGACTATGCGTAATGAACGTGATTGGGCCGTTGTCTTTAACATCCCTCGCATTGAAGCGGCAGTGAAAGCAGGCAAGTTCACTACTTTAGGTACATCCAAGGTGCCGATAGTAGATGGAACGCATGGCTCTGATTTGACCGTGTATATACCCGTTCCCAAGAGTCCACATGGTTTGAATACTTCACCCGACGGTAAGTATTTCATGGCCAATGGTAAACTTTCACCGACCGTAACCGTGATATCCATAGACAAGCTCGATGATTGGTTTGCCGGTAAGCTAAAAGATCCTCGTGACACCGTGGTTGCTGAACCTGAGCTGGGTCTGGGTCCTTTGCATACCGCATTTGATCATCGCGGTAATGCCTATACCACCCTGTTCATCGACAGCCAGATTGCCAAGTGGAATATTGATGATGCAATTCGCGCTTATAATGGTGAGAAGGTCGATTACATTACACAGAAACTGGATGTGCAATATCAGCCGGGACATCTCCATACCTCCATGGGTGAAACGCGCGATACCGATGGCAAATGGCTGGTTGTTTTATGTAAATTTTCCAAGGATCGTTTCTTGAATGTTGGCCCGCTACATCCAGAAAATGATCAGTTGATTGATATTTCGGGTGATGTCATGAAGTTGGTTCATGATGGTCCGACCTATGCTGAACCCCATGATTGTATCATCGTGCACCGTAGTAAGGTGAACCCAATAAAAATATGGAAGCGTGATGATCCATTTTTTGCCACGACCAGCGCGATGGCCAAGCAAGACGGTATTACCCTTGAAAAAGATAACAAGGTTGTCCGTCATGGCAGAGAAGTGCGCGTCTATATGACTGCAGTTGCCCCGAATTTTGGTATGACTGATTTCACGGTTAAGAAGGGTGATGAAATCACGGTAGTGATGACCAATCTTGATACGGTCGAAGATGTTACGCATGGTTTTGTTATGGTTAACCATGGGGTTTCTATGGAAGTGGGGCCACAACAAACTGCTTCGGTAACCTTCAAAGCAGATAAGGCCGGTGTTCAGTGGTACTACTGCCATTGGTTCTGTCATGCATTGCACATGGAAATGCGCGGTCGGATGTTGGTTGAAGCATAATTAGCGAGTGATGAGTACGGGGACAATTTGTCTCCGTACTTTTATCTTTATGAATATACATCGACCTCTCATACAAATACACCTTGTCTTGTGGCTGATAGTACAGTCTGGTCTGACATATGCTGCAACACATCAAGTCAGCCCGGAAATGGTTGATTTTTCTGCTTTGTTTGCCCGTGCAAAGGCCGGTGATACCATTCACTTCAGGCCAGGACGTTACCGAGTCAATCTCCATATCAATAAACGCCTCAGACTTGAAGGTGAACTAGGTGCAATCCTCGATGGTGGTGATGAGGGTAATGTCATTCGTGTCAGTGCCGCCAATGTAGTTATATACGGGCTACGTATTGAGAATTCAGGTCATAATCTAACGGATTTGAATGCGGGTATTTTTGTTGATCGCAATGCCGCTAATGTCCTTATTCAATCGAACTATTTTGAGAAAAATAATTTTGGTATTTGGCTGGATGCGTGCGTAGGCGCACAGGTGCTAGATAACCGAATCCATGGTGACCCCTCGCGTCGTTCACAGGATCGTGGTAACGGGATACATATGTATGCGACCACCGATGCTCTGGTGCGTGGCAATGAAGTGTGGGAAACCCGTGATGGTATTTATATTGACACCAGCAATCATAATATACTGCAAGATAATACCTTGCATGATCTGCGTTATGGCATTCATTATATGTATTCTCATGATAATCATATTATTGCCAACCATACCTATAATACTCGAACCGGTTATGCGTTGATGCAGTCCAAGCGACTGACGGTACGGAACAATACATCTGATCGTGATCGTAACTACGGTATGTTGATGAACTATATTACTGACAGTACTATTGCTCATAATCGAATCACTTCCGCCATGGTGGGATCCGCCTACGTGACGGGCGGTAACAGTATTCTGGGAGCGGAAGGTAAAGCCATCTTTATTTACAACTCGCAATTTAACAAAATTCATGACAACTTGTTTGGCTCCAGTGACATTGGTATTCATATTACTGCGGGTTCGGAGGGTAATCAGCTTTATGGTAATACCTTTGTTAATAACAGGGTTCAGGTTAAGTATGTGGCTAATAAGCCGCAGGAATGGTCTCATCAGGGGCGTGGTAATTTCTGGAGTGATTACCTTGGTTGGGATTTGGATGCCGATGGTATTGGTGATAAACAATATGAACCTAATGATGCAGTCGATAAACTACTTTGGAAATTCCCCATGGCGCGCGTACTTATGAATAGCCCTGCAGTGCAGACTTTGCGTTGGGTACAGGAACGGTTTCCTGTGTTGAAGCCACAAGGTGTACGTGACAGCGCCCCATTGATGTTGTCTCCCTATGCCGCAGGAGCCAAATAATGACGCCGGTATTGGAGCTGGATCAGGTCAGTAAACAGTATGGTGAATTCAGCGCGCTGAAGGGTATTAGCCTGAAATTAGATGAAGGCAAGATCATGGGTTTGCTAGGCCACAATGGTGCCGGTAAAACCACGACTATGAAATTGGTACTGGGTGTTATTAGCCCCAGTCAGGGTCGGGTACACATGTTTGGGGCGTCACCCACTGGGCCTGAGGCCGATACCTTGCGTCGCAACATGGGTTATTTGCCTGAAAATGTCAGTTTTTATAATCAACTTAGTGGTCGTGAAGTACTCACCTATTTTGGCAAACTCAAGGGGGTTTCTGCGGCGGCACAGGTTGATCTGTTTGACCGGGTAGGTCTGAGCCATGCGGCAGACCGACGTGTTAAAACTTACTCTAAAGGAATGCGCCAGCGTCTTGGTTTAGCCCAGGCCTTATTGGGTTATCCTAAATTGTTGATGCTGGATGAGCCCACAGCAGGCCTGGATCCGACAGCAACTCACGAGTTTTACGAAATGCTGATCGAGTTGCGTAAGCAGGGCACTAGCGTTTTGATCTCTTCACATGTCTTACCAGGCATTGAGAAATATATTGATAGCATTGCTATTCTGGGCGGCGGTAATTTGCTTGCTGTGGGTACACCGGATGAGCTTGGACAAAATGCACAACTGCCCTTAGTCGTGCGCGTTAAGGGGGATTGGCCTGATACCGATTGGCAGAGTCAATTTGCTCAGCAGGATGTTTCCTTGCTACACGTCAATGGTCAGCACCTTGAACTCAGTACCCCGTTGCATAATAAGTTGCAGGTTATGCGCACCTTGCTGGCAGAACCGGCTGTAGAAGATATTGATTTGATTCCGCCATCTCTGGATGATTTGTATGGTCACTATAACCAACAAGTGAGCTCAGCAACATGAATACCATATTGATTGTTGCCGGTAAGGAATTTCGTGATGGTTTGCGTAATAGTTGGGTTCTGTTTATTTCATTGGTGTTTGCATTTCTTGCTATTGGTCTGGCCTATTTTGGCGCTTCCGCCTCCGGGGTGGTAGGGTTTACCTCTTTGGCCACCACCATTGTTAGTTTGGCCAGTTTGGCCATCTTTCTGATTCCCTTAATCGCTTTATTGTTGGCCTATGATTCGATTATAGGTGAAGAAGAACAGGGCACTTTGCTGCTCTTGTTGACCTACCCATTGAGGCACAGCCAGTTATTATTGGGTAAATTTATAGGCCATGCCAGTATTATGGCGGTGTCTACTTTGACCGGGTTTGGTGTGGCGGCGATCCTTATTGCTCTGTTGAGTGGTGAAATGTTTGATATCAAACTTTGGCAGGCATTTGCCTTTTTTATTCTGAGCGCGACATTGTTGGGTTGGGTGTTTATTGCCTTAGCCTATGTTAGTAGTGTGATGGTCAGTGAAAAATCCCGCGCGGCTGGTGCGGCCCTGCTCATATGGTTCTGGTTTGTACTGGTGTTTGATATGTTGATGCTCGGAGGATTGGTGATCAGCAAAGGTGCGGCGGGTAGTGATTGGTTGGCTTATTTGTTGTTATTAAATCCTACGGATGTATTCCGTTTGGCCAATTTGGCCGGGTTTGAGGCGGTTCGAAATTATACCGGGCTTGCGCATGTGGCCGCCGGGCCATTGTTTGAACCTGCTGTGCTAACGGGCGTCCTTGTCTTATGGGTTGTTGGACCGTTGTCGTTGGCACTGTGGTTGTTTAACCGTCGACAGATATAATCTACAAATACATCTGAAGTAAAAAGAGGTTTTATGTATGAAAATTTTGACTTTCATTGTTATGGCTAGTTTATTCCTCGGTGGTTGTGACAAGTCTGAACAGACTACGGTCATACTTGAACCTAGTGTCATCACTCATGGAGATGAGTGCCATTTGTGTGGCATGATTATTAGTACTTTCCCCGGGCCAAAAGGGCAAGCAGCTGTCCGACATCATAATCAAACATTAAAATTTTGTTCAACCGTGGATCTGTTTAGTTGGTTGTTACAACCTGAAACACCGGGCATTCTACAGATTGCTTATGTGCATGACATGGGCGCTGCCCCATCCTGGGAGGAACCTTCGGACAAACACTATATTTCGGCGGAAGAGGCATGGTATGTCGTGGGACATAAGCGCAAAGGTGCCATGGGACATACCTTGGCCAGTTTTCGGAATAAAGCGGATGCTGAGTTATTTGCCGGTGAATATGCTGGACGTTTAATTCAATTTGATGACATTAATCTGGATTTGATGGCCAATCTTCGGTAGTTATCAGGCTAAACCAATTTTTTTCTCGAACTCATATTATTCATCCCAATAAAACATCGCAGCAGAATTAAGGGTGCGGGCCACAACACCCTGAGCTGTGGGTTTGGCAGTGATCGTTTGTCTTTTCTATCTTTTTGCCCAGCTTGTGCATTATGTTGGTCTTACATTGCTGGAAGGGGCATATGGACAAGATCCCGATGTACTTTGGGGCAGTATTGGCAATTGGTCCACTAAAGTGTAAGACTTTTTTACAAGAGCAATGTGAGCAGGCCCCCCAATGTTCTGGCGGAAGTGCTGGATTTGTTAGCAGTAAATGAGGCAACCAAACCGTTGATAACCCCTTGCCTGTTGTGGCAGCCATCTCCGTCAAACAAGGGGCTGAAATTGGTTCATACCAGATTCGAGAAAAAATTGGTGTGGGAGGATGGGGATTGTCTATAAGGCTCTCGATACCCGGCTCGAACGGCAATTGCCCTGAAATTTTTACCATCCCATCTTAGCCGTGATATTGCTCAGCAACGTTTCATGGCCGAGGCGAGTGCCGTATCTCAATTGGATCAAGTTAATATATGTACTATCCATGACATTGGCACAACAGATGATGGACAGATGTACATTGCCATGCTGTATTATGATGGTGAAACCATCTCAAAATGATTCAGTTGCGGGTCATTATCTGTTTTGGCAGCACTGGATATTGCGCTGCAAGTTGGTGACGGTCTTGCCGCGGCACACAACCGAAACATTGTGCATCGTGATACAATGTAAAAGCAAGGTTAGAGCTATTATTAGCATTTCCCCCTAAATCAAAATTATATACAAAAGTCGGATCACCATACTAGGCATCAGGGTCATATAAATCACTTTCATTCCAGCTTGATACCAGCGTTTCACCAGTAGAAATATCGTTATCTGATAAATTACTGCTATTAAGAATTGGGTACAATTGATATTCAGGTATTGTTTTATCAAACCATCCAAAATGCTGATTAAAATTATTATTATAAGCGCCCTCTAATACAGGGACCGCCCAAGCATGGCTAATTGAAAATGAAGAAGGCAGATAGATATTTAACCGTGACTTTCATGACAACCTCTAATATTCTTCATAACAATTATGTTATATTGAGATAAGTTGAAAAATCAAGGGGTAAGAACCGAATGGCACTTACTTAAGTTTAAGCATTTGAAATAAAATAAAAAAGGCTGTCTCCAGTGATACAATGATTGCGACAAAACAAAAAAGCAATCACCGGGGTTCAACTTTAATATCCATTAATAACAAAATTACACAATATGAACAACAGCGAATTCACCATCATATACAAAATAGTGATGTTTTGAGCTTCTTTAATTTACTGACGGGGCCAGATATGTTGGATACCGTTGAAACATTGCTACCAAAACATCGAGAAAGAGCATTCCCTCCCACAAAAATGTCATCGATGTTTTGAGCACAAGCGCTCAATCAAGATAGTTTTTGTCAGAAGGCGGTTAATGATGCTGCCATCAGAAGGCTTGTCGGGGACTATCACCTTGTAGTACGCAGACCGACGGTTATTATCGGGCAAGACAGCGCTTACCGCTAACAATGGTGTCTTCGCTGGCTTGTCAAACAGGCCACCTCATTGATAGTCAAGTCCCTGAGCAATGGCGTTGGCAAAGCAAGCCCGTTCGCCTTATCGATGGCACGACGCTAAGCATGCCAGACACCTTGGATAATCAAACAGCCTATCCCCAACTCAAGGGACAAAAAGCAGGACTCGGTTTCCCGATATGCCGTCTTGTGGGCGTGATCTGCTTGTCAAGCGGTCAATGCAAAGGCAAGGGGACAAGCGAACAAGATTTTCTTCGCAGCATGCTGGATACGTTTAATGCGGGAGATTTCATGTTGGGTGATGCCTTTTTCGGCGCTATTTTTGCTGTCATCGTTGCTTGAAAAGAGTGTTGATGCTGTATTTGAGCAACTGGGTGGGCGTAAGCGACCAACGGACTTTCGTAAAAGTAAACGTTTTAGCGAAGGGGATCAGCTGGCGGAACTTCTCAAACCGAAGCGCAAGCCGGGTTGGATGAGGCAAGTACAATATGATCTGTCCCAGGACTCACTTGTCATTCGTGAACTGAAGATGGGTGGCAAGGTGATTATCACCACGTTATTGTTAGTAAAAAAGACTTCAAAAAAACAGCTTAAAGCGCTATATTATGACCACAGGCACGTCGAGCTGGATCTACATAATATAAAGACCACATTAGGGATGGATTCGCTGAGTTGTATGGCACCAAAGATGATTGAGAAGGAAATCTGGATTTACATATTGGCGGGCAACTTCATTTGATTATTGATGGCACAAACGGTAATGCTCAGTGACGTATTACCCAGACAGTTAAGCTTTAAGCATACAGTGCAGTTATGGTTAGCCTGGAGCTAACAAATTTATGCAGTAGACATAGAGAGTGACCAACTGCATCTGTTTACCCTGATTGCACAGGTGACAGTCGGAAATCGCGTTGGTCGTATAGAACCGCGAGCGGTCAAGAGAAGGCCCAAGGCCTTTCCTCTGTTAATGAAACCATGAGAGGAAGTACGACAGGATAGTTAGAACACATGGGCATCCTAAGAAGCTTAAGTAAGTGCCCTTATTATCTGACCCTTTGATTGCCTTGATTGATAAAAATGCGCAAAGAAAATATTTCCTCGCACTTAAAATTTTATTTGCGTGTGCTCTGCTGCAGACCATTAAATGGTTAAAATATAGGGCTGCGTGCGTTCTATTAAATAATATATTAAGAGATAAACACTTTACTTTCTCAAATTAGTTCGAAATATTCGATTACGATACATAAAAATAGAAAAATTAGATTATGGGTGTATATAGGAAAGATATCGATGGGTTGCGAGCATTTGCAGTAATACCTGTTATTTTTTTTCACATGGGTATTGATGCATTTAGCGGAGGTTATGTAGGGGTTGATGTATTTTTTGTTATATCAGGTTATTTAATAACATCGATTATTGCAGATGATGCCCTCAATGGCAGGTTTGATATACTTGATTTTTACGAAAGGCGGATAAGAAGAATTTTTCCAGCTCTTTTTTCAGTAGTGTTCGTATCATCTATAATTTCCTACCAGATGTTATTACCTGTGGAATTAAAGGATTTTGGCCAAAGTGTATTGGGTACTACGCTATTCTCATCTAACATTCTATTTTGGCTTGAATCGGGTTATTTTGATGCTCCGGCGGAAAGTAAACCATTACTTCATACCTGGTCGCTAGCTGTCGAAGAACAGTTTTATCTAGTTTATCCGTTGTTATTAGTTGCCATCATAAAAATGTTCCAGGATAAGTTTAGATTTGTTTTGCTTGTTTCTTTGCTGGTCTCTTTCTTGTGTAATCTCTATCTAACAAAATATTTTCCTTCTGCTAGTTTTTATCTTTCGCCAGGAAGAATGTGGGAATTATTGTTGGGGGCACTGATTGCATTGGGCTATAGAATAAATCTATCTCACCGATTGCCCCGTGAGTTACTCTCAATGTTAGGCTTTTTTCTTATATTATATGCCATTGTAGGGTTCGATCGCACTACAACTTTCCCGGGAATTTATGCATTATTTCCTTGTGTAGGAACAGCATTGATCATAAATGCTGGTATCTATGGACGTTCAGTTGTTAGTATATTTCTTTCGTGGACACTTATAGTTTGGATTGGCTTACTGTCATATTCGCTATATTTATGGCATTGGCCAATTATAGTTTTCACTAGGCTATACCTAGAAAGACCATTGTTACCCTTTGAGCTTAGTTTACTGTTCATTGTGATGTTTATTATTTCGGTTATTTCATGGAGATTTATTGAGAGACCATTTAGAAATAAAGTCTCTTTTAAGAGTAGAAAGAAAATTTTTATTGGTGCTGCAGGTGTTATGACTATAGCGATATTTTTTGGTGTGGTAACTCATATATCAAATGGTCTTCCTGGGAGGGTTCCAGAAAAAGCTGCAATAATTTCTAAATCAATAGAAAATTATAATTCTTTTTTTCCGGACTCCTGTTTTATGAATAAGGAAAAATATAAGTCGTTTAATGGTGAGTTATGCCATATTGGCCATGAGCAGGCGGATAAAGAGACATTCATTCTTTGGGGCGACTCTCATGCAAGAGCAATGATACCGGCAGTCGTTGAGGCCGCTAATAAAAAAGGGTTGTATGGTTTCTTTGCCGGACATGAAGGGTGTCCACCGTTACTAGATATAATCAAGTCAAATGATCAAAAAAGAATGGAGAGTAGCAGTTGTCAAGAATTTAATGATGATATAATAAAGTTTATTCAAGCACGTAAGGAGATCAAACAAGTAATTTTGGTGGCTCGTTGGACAGTGAATCTTGAAGGGACAAGACTACCGGAAGATCCACATCCAGCTCGAAATATTTATCTATATGACAAACAAACCGAGCAGATTAGCACGGAAGAGAATATATTGGCATTTAAGCGTGGCCTAGACCGGACATTGAATGAGCTAATCCGTATAGGTAAGGATGTAGTTATTGTTGGCCCCGTCCCAGAAGCTCCCGCAAATGTTTCTATGGCATTGGCTCGAGCGTCCATAATGGGCTTCACTAGAGACTTTCGACCTGTAACCACTGTTGTTATGAAGCGAATAAAAAACACCCTAAATTTATTTGAGGAAGCTAAATTTAAATATGGAGTTAATGTTCTTTATCCTCATCATATATTATGCGCAGAAAACAGGTGCTTGGTGGATAAAGACGGGATACCATTATATTTTGATGATGATCATCTCTCGGTTTATGGTTCAACTTATATCGCAGATAGCCTTGCGAAAAAAACTGGAAGGGAAACCGCTTTTTTTGATTAACTGAAGGAGCCCCATTGGATATGTTGTCATTTATTATCCGGGCTCCTCTAAAATCAAGCAAACAAATGGGGTCAGAGATTGAGCTATCCACTCAGCCAGCACAACCATTTGTCCATCATTATGCACCGAATTGAACACATTGTTGTCCTTACATCATTTACATAAAATTTGGCTCCTAGATTTCCCTCATCATAATATGCAATTTTAATAGTTTTACCTATTTTCGGCTAGCTTAATTAATAAGAGCGTCCTTGATATTAAGCACATCGGGTTGCTGTTGATTATAAGCCTCATTGGCCTCATGCAGCGTTACCATGATTTCATCACCGCGATGCTTTTGACATTTTTTGGTTTTGGTATGATCGACCAGGATCTGGTGCATGGCCCGTACCGTAATGGCCATAAAATGGGCTCGGCTCTGCCATGGGACATTGGCATCAACCAGTTTCAGAAAGGCTTCATTCAACAGTGCCGTTGCCTGCAAAGTATGATCGGCATTTCCTCTTCACATGTAATTATTTGCCAGTTGCCGTAAGTTGTTATGCACCAGTGGTGTTAACTCACTGAGTGCTTTGTCATTACCGGCGCGCCAGTCATGTGGTAATTGGGTTATTGAATTGTCGTCAAGCAGAGCCCTGTATTCTAGCCGTGGATGAGAGTACGAATAGGAAAAAATTGCAAGAAGATTCCACAGGGTGGTGAAAAGTCCTAAATAAGGTGCGTTATGGTCATTCGTTCGATATGCATGAAGACGGCAGGCAATAATAGTGATTGTTGCAAGCCTTGATTCAGGTGGTCAATAATCATGACATGATACGGGTGATGGCAACTATCACGGTGATGATAATAGCCACCAATAAAATGTTCCTGATTAAGGAGTAAATACAGGTAGGTCTGTTTTCTTTCATGATTATTTTCTTCTTGTTTATGATGTTTGTAGGTCGTATCAGCTTGGACAATAGTTCAAAATGTTTATTATTAAGGCGACTAACAGCAGGAAATTCCCTCACCCGTAAGCAAGATATTTTTACTGAAAAAAACTGTGATGGATATCCCCTCGCCGTTTGTGACCGTTTGGGTGTATCAGCTTAGAGTCAACTGATGATTTTGTTCCAGATGTCCTCTGTTTAGGTTTTGGCATTGTGGACCTCCAGGCACAGATTCAGGTTGAGCTGGGAGCGTAATTCGTCTTTTGCGATCAGGCTCTATTTCTGATTCATTCCGTTATGGCATTGCCAGCTAATAATTTTGGTACCGGCGTGGGCCTGACCACCTGATACATCCAGGCGACTGCGGATTTATCCTCTTGAGAGCCCCGTAACCATTGCTAGATATTGCCATTACTAATAGGGGATGCACGACTGGCATGATTAATATCGATATAACGGTTGTCTGTGCGCGGGCTTTTCATGGGGCCATCTGCCAGTGCAGAGGCTAGTGAACAGAATATGGCCTAGTTATATTGTGTCTATTGTAAGTGAGAAGGTATCTTTGAATATGGTGGCAGCCCCGGTATTTGATTTCGCGTGTTCCGTTTAAAAAAGGGGCTGCCCTGTTAAGCGATATCCGGGCCAAAATCACCTCAGCCTGAATGGAATACTTATCGATTAAATTTTTATGAGTACTTCAATTCAGCCAAAGCGCTTATTCTGATGTCGAATTTATCTGGAATGGATGATGATTTTCTTGTGAAAGGGGAAAGGAATCAGAAGTCCCGTTGTTTGATCTATCCTGATCATTGGCAGGTGTGATAATGTCGTGTTTTTAATTTACTTAGGGGAATATGATGCTTTTTTCTCAAGAACGGATCGAAGAACTGAATATGCTGGTACGTTTTAACATGACCAGTATGCAAGAAGGGATCAAGGTACACGCCGATGCCGATCCCTTAGTGATTGCAGCGACACAACGCCTGTATGACAAGGGCATACTCTCACAGAATGATGGTGGTTACCTTACCGACCTTGGTTTGGAGGTCGTCGAATTGGCCGACAAGTTGGTGCGTATCTTGAATTCATCGGTAACGATCACAACGCCTGATTAATCTTATCCTGACAATTTGATACGAGTTCATACGCCCATCTTTCTTACATAAGAATATGCTTCGCCCGATTATCCATATCGCCCTGCATTTTTTGGTGCCTGCCGTGGTGGCGCGTATTGGTTATGCTAACCGTTGGCGCTATGTCTGGTTGGTCATGGTCTCGACCATGCTGGTAGATCTGGATCATCTATTAGCCAATCCACTTTATGACCCCAACCGATGCAGCATGGGCTTTCACCCCCTGCATACCTGGCCTGCCGTGGTTGTGTACGGGTTATTACTCGCAGTACCCAAATTGAGACTGGTGGCGATCGGTCTTTTGATACACATGGGGCTGGATACGTTGGATTGCGTGTGGATGGGGACACTCTAAATTCGAATAACTGCCAGTGGCGAATGTTTGTTTTTAGAGTGATGTCATTTAGTGGTTGTCTTGTTTAAACCTTGTTTTAAACCTTCAATCTAAAACGGTGATCGGCTTGTTTATCTTGAATAGTATCCTTTGGTTTAAATTTAGGATAAGCCAAATTAAAAGGCGGTAAGCTATTTTGAATGGTTTATCTCATGTTGAACCACTACCATCTTTTAAAGCGACGGGTGATCTCACTTTCCGATGATGTTTATAGCACAGGCCTGCCTGTTGACGAATGATAAAAAATAATGGACTGGGTTCACGGCATCACAAGGGGGGGTAATAGTCGTTTTTGCCTCAGACATCCGCATATTAAATTGAGCCACACTGTGTCAGTGATTTGTTTTTTTGGCGTACAGTGCCTCGAATCGTTGACACCACCGTGCTGCACCGACCGGTGAGGCCTACGTCTGATCGACAAAAACCTGATATCAAGACCGTAACGAAGTCGATGCAATCATCCTGCAAATAAGATATATTCAAATACACATACTTAATTTAGTTACGGAAAGGATGCCCACATGTTCGATAAAACCCTTGTCCAGGATGGCTTTGGACAACACTACCTCCTACAAAGCCGCGCCCCTCTGCGCATCAGCTTCAAATTAAAAGCCAGGACGTTTTGCAGCCCCAATGATGCGCGCCGGTTTATCGAGAGCCTGCAACGCGTGCCCCCTGGCTACTGGCAAGGGCTGCTGCACGACAGCGGCCATACCGATAGCCTCTACATGAGCGATACCGTGGCCATTAATGCTCTTTGTGACCGGATGGCCTATTTCCAGCAGCCCGCCGTCTTTGCCGTCAATCCGCCCAGTCATGCCGCCGATGCGCCCCCCAAACGCATCATCAAAACAAATGACAACATAATTCGCTTTATTCCCGCCGTGGAGCAATTACTCCACACCACCGAGGCCAAACACTTCAACGGCATCGAAGAAGCCCGAGCCTACCTGCAAAAACTTAACCTGAATGAAGAGCAACTTAAAGGCATGGTTAGCGAACTGGATATAGGCTTTGCCATCAGCGCCCAACCTGCCGAACTAAACCAGGTCTTAGCCAGCTCCCTGGCCAGCGGCAAAACGGCCGTGATAGAAGAAATGATAATGTCAGCCACACCGCCGACGTTAGTAGAAGAAATGATAGACGCGGGTAACAAAAAGGCCGATCTTGGGCCGCATGTCGCCGAACCGACAGAAGAAAAACTCAAGGATGTTGATATTGAGCTAGATGATGAATTCGAACAGGCTCTGGGCAGTAAGCATAACAGCCTGTTGAACGGTTTGGCCTTTGAGTACACAACCGACATGGGAGACAAGGGTGATGGTAAAATTGAAAACGGTAAGATATCCATAAAACAAGTGAAAATTAACAATAGCTTTAAGCTAAAGATCACCGACCTGCCCGGTTATTTGGACGCATAAAAGAGAAGGACGACATTCTGTGAGAGATGAATCAGACAAGCATATCAAGCTAAAAGGGGCATACCTCAACGTTCCGGTTTCAAAAGAACTAAATAAGAGTAATGAAGCCCAACAATTTTACAAAATCGGATTAAAACCTGCCGATGTTGCAATATTACACCCCTCCTTTCTCTGTCCCGCTCTGAAAAAGAAAGGTGAAGCCTTACATTTTATTATTTTGGTGGACAAGACCTTCCACAACACCTTTGAAAAGAGCGAGGGAAAGTCAGACAAAAAAGCAGGGCCTGTCCTTGGGGCTATTGTCAACCGCTACCTGAAGATGGTGGCGTGGAGCGAGGTCGATAAAGCGAAGCCTGCCAGCGAACCGTTGTTTGACAGCAACGACAAGGCCAAAGAGAACATCGAGGTTCACTACCTGTGGAAGCTGAGTGAACTGGACGACAACATCCTGCTCAACAAGGATGAGAAACCCTTTGCCCAGATCCATCCAGAGGTATTAAAACTTTATCAAGATAAAAAATTGGCATACGGCTTTGAGATCATCATCAACAACTTAGCCGAAGATACCCCTGGACTCTACGACCTTTCCTGGATGGCCTACGTCAAAAAAGATGAGACAGAAGAGAAAAAAGTGGGCTACTTCTGTGAATGGCAGGACAAGATCATCGGTGACTATAACACCGTCTACCGGCAAGGGTTTCATCCCCTAAAATGCGATGTTAGCGCGAATGATGAGCCGTGTTTTGAAGAAACAGAAACCGAGATTCAAAGCTATCACCCTGTTTATATTTCTGATAAGGCCAGTCTGGATATTGGCCACCTGTCAGATGTGCATATCTCATCAAGGCAGCAGGTCTTTGCCAAAAGCCATGCTCGATTAATTGATATTGTCGAAGGCGGTGATGAAAGCCAGGCATCAGAAAAAATCGGCCAGTTAGTCAATGTTAGTTTTGCCGTGCTGAAAGATCTCATGAATCAAATGGGCAGAGAAACCGACCTACTCGTCTTTACCGGTGACCTCATTGATTACAACCGCAACTACAATCCCCACAACAGCAGAAAACCCCTCGACCAACTTAAAAAGAGTGCCGACATCTGGCAGGCCCTGGATCTAAAAAATCTCAAAGACAAACAGCAATACACCCTCGGCATCGACAACCTGACCCTGTACGCGTTGTTCAAGTGGTACTACAAAACCTACAAAAAACCGATCATGTTGATATCAGGCAATCATGAGGCCTATACCGTACCCTATGGTATCTCTCCGAGGATTAAGTTGAAGCGATCAATGAACAGTACATATAATCCATTAGGTAAAATGACCGTCGATGATGTCATAGAAAAAAGCATCAAGCAGGCGGAAGCAGATCAAAAAGAGAAAGAGGAAAAGGGCCCGGATATCTACGACAGTCGCGCCAATGAAGGTATCCCGGCGGATCATAATCTGACCATTCCTGAGGCAATTCTGATGTACGGCCCCGATTATGCGAAGGTCGTGATGGGCGCCTCCTATGACTATGGTAATGAACGTAACTTCCGACCTGAGAATCTGGCGTGGTTCTATCACATCTTCACCCCCTTAAGCAGTTATGTCCTCACTTATGGCGAACAATGTTTTATGGGGCTGGGCTGGGGAAATGACGAAGCATTTGTTGCTAAGGCGGTCGTGCTGGAACAGGGTTCCTGGACAAAAGGCGGTGGTTTTCTGCCACGTTCGACACAAGGGGTCAGTGACAGTCAGTTAAAACTGGTTGAAGCAGGACTGAAAGAAGGCAAGCCCAATAACCTTCTTTGCTCACATTTTACCTACGTCAACTACAACACCAAAGAAACGATCAGTAAAGAAGGGGAGGTCAATTACAATGACACAACCGGTATACTGGGTAAATATGACTACGGTACCTTTGAGGAGAACCGTAAAACGATTTATAAAAAATTGGCCGTGGATGACAAGAGAAAGAATAAAAAAGATAGTGATGATAATAAAATACAATACACCCTCTCTGGCCATTCCCACCGCTCCGGCCTGTATCACATAACCAATGGTGACAATAGCTTTATTCGCTCCAATATGGATGTACAAGGTCAGGCAAGCCGTAACTTTAAGTTTTCACCCCGGCAAGGGTGCCGCATATTGGTTGCCGCTTGTGGTGGTCCTATTGCCGTACAAAACCACAACCATGAGTTGTTTAACTGGGGTATGGACTACCCCTCCGGTAATGTCATCAAGGCCGATGGTTCAATAAGCATAAAAGTATCGAAGGTAAAACAGGCCCAACCTCGCCTCGCTGTGGCGCTGGACTATGCCGATATCTTTCTGCGCGAAGAGGGCAAAGGTAAAAATAAAGCGGGCCTGTTCAAAACCTTTATTTCAATCCGGGACGATGGCCCCTTTACACTTGATATTAACCCGGATGCCAAACTTCCAGTGGCCGATCTTTTCAGCGCAATGGAACTTTGCATCTACACGGACGAAAAGCTACTCAGCATCAAGGGCAGTGCGACCATTAATCCGCAAGGCAAGGGAGAATTTATGCCGGCAGGGATGTTTGATACTGTATTAAAGAAAGCGACAGAACGTTCGCGTATGGGCTTTATCAAGCTGACCCTCAAACCCTCCTCTCATGAGCATTTGCGGCACTATAATACCGGTAGTGAGTGGATCTATCCCATTCAACTTTATTCACGAAAAAAACTGGCCGAGCAAGAACTTGAAAAACTGGTGAAACAGGTAAAGGCGAAGGGCAGAAAATTACCTGTTGGTTATGCCGAACGACGGCGTAAACAGATCAAGAAGATCGAAGGGTACGTGACTGACCGGCATGCGAAGTTTGGGGAAGTGCCGGATCTCGACTGGTATAAAAAGAAGTTTGCCCATGAATACACTTAAGCTCAATTTTTCAATATTGTTGTTCTGTTTTATAATCTACGGGGAGCCTGCCATGGCCTTTTTTTTTAAAAAAAACCTGACTGCCGAAGAGTTTGTTCAATACATTAAGAAAGAACAACAAGAGGGTCATGTTAGCAAACTAACCGACTTTGAAATAAAGGGGTATGAATTTCCGCTCAAGGAAATAAAGTCAACCCATTTCAAAAATACCCGCTGGCAGTCCATTGAAGCGAAAGGTCGGACGTTCGAAAAGGTCCTTTTTGAAGATTGCGAATTGAAAAATATCAATTTTCGTGAGGTTGTCTTGAAGGACGTGACCTTCAAAAACTGTACCTTGAGCAATGTGGTGATGAATAAGGCCATCATTAAGAACCTGACCTTTGAAAAAAGTAAACTGGTCAGCACCGATTCAAATATTGACCACAGTTTCCGCAACATGGTGGCCGACAGCATCGTCTTTAAAGATTCAGAGTTGAAGAA
>JAFLJQ010000210.1 GCA_022712915.1 Gammaproteobacteria bacterium
CTACCATTAATTTTGCATAGTCCAATTTCTGTTCAGGGCTGAAACTGACTCTCGCTTTTCGTGTCTTCGTCATAAGTACTCCACTAGTTTTTAGGTTTATTAAGCTATAATACCTTCCAACTTTATTAGACCACTATAAACGCGCAAATTAAGAGGGGTGACGGCTTGGGTTCTCAGGAAACTAGATGTCGTGATTTTGCAAAAAACAAAGGATATGAGGTAGTAAAGGTTTTTAATGAGCAAGCTATTACTGGCGCACTTTTAGAGCGACCAGAAATGCTAGCCATGCTGAAATTCCTTCGCCAGCAAAAGCAAGATACTGTCGTTATCATTGACGATATCAGCCGCCTTGCTCGTAATGTTGAAACACATATCCAGCTCCGTACAGCAATTCGTTGCGCTGGTGGAAAGTTAGAAAGCCCTTCTATCGAGTTCGGCGATGATTCAGACAGCAAGCTAGTTGAGCACTTACTGGCATCAGTTGCCGCCCACCAACGAGATAAGAATGCTGAGCAGACCAAAAACCGTATGCTCTCACGAGTAAAGAACGGCTATTGGGGATTTTACACGCCTGTTGGCTATCGCTATGCGCAAGTTAGCGGCCATAGCGGTAAAGTTTTAGTTCGTAATGAGCCAATTGCTTCTATTGTCCAGGAGGCTCTTGAGGGTTTTGCCAGTGGTCGATTTGAAACTCAGGGCGAGGTGAAATATTTCCTTGAGTCTCACAGCGCATACCCTAAAGATCGCAACGGTGAAGTTCATTTTCAGCGCGTTAAAAATATGCTGGAGAAAGTCATCTATGCGGGATATCTTGATATAAAGAAGTGGGATATTTCACTCCAACCAGCAAAGCACGAAGCATTAATCAGCTTTGAAACCTACCAAGCCATCCAAAAACGTCTGGATACTAGGCCGCAAGCTCCTATTCGCAAAGACACTAATGCAGATTTCCCTTTGCGGGGGTTTGTCACATGCGGCTGCTGCAATGAGCCTATGACCGCTTGCTGGTCAAAGGGGCGCAATAAAACCTACCCCTATTATCTCTGCCGTAAAAAGGGCTGTGAGGAATACAAGAAGTCTATCCGTAAGGAAACAATTGAAGGTGAGTTTGAAAAGCTGCTGTTAAACCTGCGCCCATCAGAAGATATCTTTGCCATGGCAAAAGCGATGTTTCGTGAGCTATGGGATCGCAAGTCAGCCAAGCACAAAAAGGAAGGCGCAAGCATTGAAAATGATCTGCGTAAGATCGAACGTCAAGTTGAGCAATTTCTTGATCGGATTGTTGAGACCGATAGCGGCGCTGTGATTGCAGCCTACGAAAAACGTATCAAAGATTTGGGAGAACAAAGGCTCATTTTGAGTGAAAAAAGTTCTAAATCCAGCAAACCAAAGCCTGACTTCGACAAATCTGTTCGAACCGCCTTAGAATTTCTCGCAAACCCGCATAAACTATGGGCTTCCGATAGTCTAGAAGACAAGCGTACAGCACTAAAATTACTCTTCACTGATAAGCTAGCATATGACCGAAAAGGATCTTTTCGAACCGCTCCCATCGCCCAGCCCTTTAGGCTTTTGGACGATATTTGTGGGGGTGGGTATGAAATGGTGCGCCCGACAGGAGTCGAACCTGTGACCTTTGCCTTCGGAGGGCAACACTCTATCCAGCTGAGCTACGGGCGCATTTTTAAGGGGGTAAAGCTTAACGGCACAGGCTGTGGGCGTCTAGCTCATTTGTTGTAATTTTTGGGGGTGATTTTGTTTTGCTTGTGGCTCATCTCATCGGAGAAGTGGACTTTTAGTGACACTACAGGGTGCTAGACAGAATAAACTGTGGGGCCTTGTCCTAAAGTTCATTAATTAATCAAATATATTGCCTCCAGCGGAGAGACTCACGCAGCCTGTTGCAGTCATTAGGGATTATTAGGATATTTACCCTAGTGATTGTTGAAGTATTTACTTTAATAAAGCGCAGTAACTTATTGTTGTTTGTAATTATTATGGTTTTATTGCTTTGGGTGTCCGGTTAATGGCTTTTCTTGGTGGATGCCGCTGGAGCGTTGATCTATATAATTTATCCTTTTTATTGCGCACCTCTTTCTTCGGCTGAATGCAAAGGTGAATGGTGATTTGGGTTGGCAGGGGGCTGGTTGTTAACCTAAATCAAGTTTCTTTCGGCTGGATGGTGTTAATATCCGCTTTTAAACGTTAATTTTATGAGGTTGGGAATATGGGTTGTTGTGGCGGCTGTGGTGGTGAGGATAGCACTTCACCAAAAGAGCAGGAGAAAGATCAAGTTAAGGATCAGGAACAAGAGCAGAATACGGATCAGGAACAAGCCGAGGTAACGGCTCAAAATCAGCAGCAGAAGTAGATTGTTAGTGGCTCTGATTGTGGTGGGTTAATCGGCGGTTCATCTGTTAGTGATAAAAGTAGAAGGGGGCTGTATGGCCACTGCTGTCCCACAGTTATAGCTCACAAAGCAAATCTCATTTGAGGTTCGCTTTTTTTGAGCCTGGGGGGATCGGGTTTGAGTATCTCCAACAAGCTTTTTCGTTCAAATAAATTGAGCTGTATTACCCATAAAATCCTCTGCACAGTCCAGCCAGCTTTAGCGCTATGACGAGCAAAGGCAACTAACAAATAGGTGATCATCGCAATCCATATTTGGGTTAATATTGCATTTTTCGACAGTCCCACAAAGGCTTTGATTTTCAGGTTCTGCTTGATGGCTTTGAAGAACAGCTCTACTTGCCAACGCTCTTTGTAAATAGCAGCAATTGTTGCCGCGCAAAGCGTAACGTTATTGGTTAAAAACACATATTTCTTGCCGCTTTCCTTATCGATAAACCCAACTCGGCGCAGCTTGGTAACGCCAGGGCAAGATCATTATAAATTGAACTAAATCACAAATAGATGATCAGATCCCCTAAACGAACCAAGGAGATCAGACCCATGAGTGATTTTATGTCGCATTTTAATACTATAGCCGACCCCCGCATAAAACGTTGTCGT